>JAGGXA010000258.1 GCA_021163285.1 Deltaproteobacteria bacterium
CAAAAATCCCAGCCTTTATGGCCTCATCCAAATTGATGCGTATCATGCAAGCACAACATTCCCATAACTTGCTGATATTAAAAGCCTAACTTCCTTTTTGAAAATAGTTTATGCAGGATTTAGGTATTACTCCTGTTGATTTGCCCTTTCATACCTTTCAGTTTATAAACATAGGCGAGGATTTCAGCAACTGCACGATAGAGATTGAAAGGAATAAATCCGTCTATGTCAACGAGCTTATAAATGGTTCTTGCAAGGGGCTTGTTTTCAACTATGGGAATTCCATTTTGTTGGGCGATTTCCTTGATCTTTTCGGCAATAAACCCTGCTCCTTTAGCTACTACACGAGGAGCCGAGTCATGGGCCATATTGTATCTAAGGGCTATTGCAAGGCTTGTAGGGTTGGTTATCACAACATCCGCATCAGGGATTTTTTCCATCATTCGTTTTCTGGCGGTTTCTCTCTGAATGCTTTTAATCCTTCCTTTTACAGCGGGATCGCCTTCTCCCTGCTTAAGTTCATCCTTGATTTCCTGCTTTGACATCATCAGGTTTTTTTGATATTGCCAGCGCTGATATATATAATCCAGGATAGCAAGCATGATTAAAGCCAGGCATGTATACAGGCAGATTCTGAAAGAGACTGAGCCGATGAATAAGAAAATTTCTCCCGTGCCCACTCGCATAAGCAAGGGAATCTTTGCAAGTTCATCTTTTACCATTAAAAAAGATATACCTGCAACGAATGCTATCTTAATCAGGGACTTTGCCAGTTCTACAAGGGACTTGAGAGATAAGAACTTTTTCATCCCCTTAATCGGGTCGAGTTTTGATAACTCAGGTGAAAACGGCTTTAAGGTAAACAAAAATCCTGTCTGGATAATATTGCCTGCAATCCCGGCAATAATAACGGCCAGCATCAGGGGGAACAAAATCTGAAAGATATGCTCAAATATTGAAAACATAAGGCCCTGAACTGGTAAATTTTGCAAGTGATGCATGTTTCCGATTTGCTGCAATCCGTCTCGTATCAGCGCCAAAATATTTTGGAACATCCAGTGCCCTGAAAAAAAGAATATTCCCAATGCAGCCAACAAGACCATGGAAGAAGTGACCTCCCTGCTCTGAGCTATATTTCCTTTTTCTCTTGCGTTTTGGAGTCGCTTGGGAGTTGCCTTCTCAGTTTTTTCCTGATCATTTCCTTCAGACATTATAATCTACTTAGGGTTTGCTCAAAATAAAGTTATTTTTGCGCGAACCCTTAGTGTTTGAACGAAAAGTTCATTCAGACACAATTTTGAATTTTGAATGTTGAATTAAAAAAACGAACAATTTCAATATTCCGGGAGGCTGTCCGAGAATGCCCTTTTTCCCAAATTCTGCGTTATGCTCAAAAAAATTATCCTCGAAGGCAAGCGAGCTTGCGAGACTCCGATATCAACCATATGTCTGCGGTAATTTTTTGGGCAAGCCTTGATTTTGAAAAAAATTGCTGTTTCCGGACGGCCTCCTGGTTGTTCCGGCCTAAATGAAGAAAACAAAGTTCAGGGTTTTTATTCAGGTCCTATACGCTCTTTAACATCATAATAATATCAGCTCCAACTTTTATAAATATCTCGTTTAAAACCCTCGCAAAAATGGGAAGTGTAAAAATCATAAACAGCAGCCCAATCAAAATTTTTAAAGGCATTGCTACTACAAATACATTCATCTGGGGAACTGTCCTTGCTATAAGCCCGAATGCCACGCTTGTAAGCAACAACACAACCATTACGGGCGCTGCTATTTTTATAGCAATGATAAACATATAAGAAACAAGGTTCATTATATGAGTTACAAAAGAATTATTGAAATGAAATGTAAATGGAGGTATTAATCTGAAACTATCAACCATCGTCCGGAAAAGCCAGTGGTGCGCATTAATAGTCAAAAATATCATTAGCGCTATCAGATTGTAAAATTGGGCAATAATTGGAAGCTGGTCGCTTGTAAGTGGATCAAGAATATTTGCAATAGCAAAACCCATCTGAAACCCTATAATCTGTCCTGCAAGCTGGATACCCGCAAATATAAGCCTGACCGAAAGGCCGATGACGATTCCCAGCATTACTTCATACATAATTCCCATCCCGAATGGTATTAATTCATTGATGTAATGAATGTTTTCAAGCTTAATACCCGGAAGGAGTATGATGCTCATCGAGAATGCCAGTCCTGTTTTAAACAAGATGGGTATGCTTTTTTGGCTTAAAATCGGGATTGACATCGTAATTGCGCTTACCCTCAAGAATATAAAAATAAAGGTTTGAATCTGTACTGACGGGACTGTAAAATTTACCATTGAATTTGAGTAACATTAAAAAAGTTCATGGGTTCAAGGTTCCATTGTTGTCCCCGGGAGGCTGCCCGGGAATGCCCTTTACCCCAAACCGTTAAACGAAAAAGATCATCCTCGTCCCTAAGCGAGCCTGCGAGACTCCGAAGGCGTATTTACGAGAAGAGTGTCATTTCTGACAAACCTGATCCGGAATTGTAACGTTTACGGGTTCAAAGGTTCAGGGTTTTATCTTCATGAGGGCAGGCACAATGCCTGCCCCTACGATTGTTTTCACCGTGCATCGGGTTTTTCTTAGGGGCAATCCCTTGTGGCTGCCTGATAATGATGACTTCTGCCTTCAATGCCTTCTCAGTCATTAACCCCGAACCTGTGAACGATTACTCGCAAATTAACGGATATAAGATGGTATGTTAATGAACAGATTTTGTGTGAATCCGATGATGATCTGGAGCATCCATGGAATAAAAACCAGTAATGCAACAACTACAGCGATCATCTTGGGAATAAAAACCAGCGTCATTTCATTAATCTGTGTAGCGGTCTGAAACATACTTACAAGCACACCTGCGACTAAACCGGCCAGCAAACAGGGGGCTGCCAAAAAGATTGCTGTTTTCAAGGCTTCTATGAAAATTCCTGTTACAAATTCAGGCGTCATATTTTTTCACTTAAAACTCTTCACTAAGGAACCTGCAATTAAATACCAGCCGTCAACCAGCGTAAATAACATCAACTTAAAGGGCAATGAAATCATAACAGGAGGCAGCATCATCATACCCATCGAAAGGAGGACGCTGGCAACAACCATATCTATGATTAAAAAAGGTATGTAGAGTAAAAACGCGATCTGAAATGCCGTCTTCAATTCGCTGACAATGAATGAAGGTATAAGTATGGTCATAGGGACTCCATCAATATTGACAGGCTTGTCTGCCTTGGCGATATTAATGAAAAGAGCAAGGTCTTTTTTTCTTGTTTGTTTGAACATAAAGGACCTTATCGGCTGAGCCGCTTTTTTTAATGCCTGCTCTTGAGTTATTGTTTTAGATAGATATGGCTGAAGGGCATTTTGATTTATATTTTGCCAGACCGGTGTCATAATGAAAAACGTGAGAAACAACGCAAGACCTATGATTATTTGGTTCGGTGGCATCTGATTTGTTCCTATTGCCTGACGAAGGACCGATAGTACTATCGCAATCCTGGTAAATGATGTCAGCATGATCAAGATTGCCGGGGCCAGGGAAAGTATTGTTAACAGGAGGAATATCTGAACAGCTACAGCCACTTGTCCAGGGTCCCCGGTTTTGTCCAGGCCGATAGTCAAAAACGGAGCCGAAGCCTGCGGGTTGACACCCCAACAAATACCAGGAGTTATACTGATAAAGACTATCAGCAACAGTAATATATTGATTTTTGATCTTAATTTCTCAGCCATGCCTGATTCCAGGTATCAATCGGCCTGTTCGATAACTCATTTAAGTTTCTCAATCCTTTCAACCGGACTCGCAATTTCAGTTAAACGGATGCCATATTTGTCGTTAACAACTACTACCTCTCCCTTTGCGATAACCTTTTGGTTGGCCAGAACTTCCAGCGTCTCTCCTGCAGGTTTTGAGAGTTCGATAACAGATCCCTGGCCAAGCTTAAGGAGCTCATTTATCAGCATCTTTACCCTGCCTAATTCGACGGTTATTTCTAATGGTATATCAAGAATAAATTCTAAATTGTCAGGCGCACCCGTTTCAAAAGTATCTTTTTCATCTTGCAAATCAAAAGAATCGGTTTTATCTGTTGTACTATTTTCTTCATGCACTGCCTGTGGATTATCATTCACGCCATGCTGTGTATTATTCCGATCAGAATCATCCATTGCAGACCTCGTAAATCATGTTAATAAATTGGATAGTTAAATCAACTTCCTGAACTGATACATGAATATTCCTGAAATTAGATGTTGCAGCAACCATTTCGATATCCCTTAATTCCCGTCATCGCGCACAAATTCTGCTACCTGGACAGCCTTGTTACCTTTGATTACGCCTGAAAACCCCATATACTTAGGCACCTGTTCAACCATTACCGAGACAGTATCCTGAGGGCCGGTATTAAGTCTGATCAGGTCCCCTATCTGTAGATTCAATAAATCGCCTACTGTATGTTTTGTTGTTTTTCCCAGCACAGCCGTCAATTGTACAGGCATATCATTCATTAATTCCTTGATCTGAGGGCTCCATGAATTTTCTAATTCAGACTCTATCATGTATTTTGAAGAGAGCTTGTCCTTGATTGGTTCCAACATAAGGTAAGAAATGCATATGCTGATATTTCCTGAAAACTCTTCTCCGCTTATCGAAAAAGTCGTAATTATTACCAATTCATTAGGAGCAACTATCTGTATGAACTCTCGCTTTGATTCTGATTTCTTGTATACAATATGTAATGAATCAATAGTCTCCCATGCTTTCTCGAGGTTTTTGAGGAGCAGGATTGTGAATTTTTTAATCATTCTCTCTTCAATAAATGTAAAATCCCTGTCCTGAACTACCGGTTTTCCGTCACCTCCGAACATGCAATCTATTAATGAAAAGACAAGCTCCGGTTCTATTGTGAGGAGAGACGATCCTACAAGAGGCTCCATGTTGAAGATGTTGTAATTTGTACGGTTAGGAAAAGAATCTATACATTCTCCAAATTTAATCATTTTTGATGTAACAAATTCAACTTCAATGGGCCTTTGAAAAGAAGATGACAGTGAAATATGCAACGAGCTGATGAATTTATCGTACACTTTTTCAAGGGCATATAATTGTTCAGAGGCCATCATGCTTCTCGAAGTAAGATCATATAACGCGGCCACGGCTTTTTCTTTGTTGTCCTTTTCGAGATCAACATCTCCTTTATCCATTCCGGAAAGGAGAGCATCGATTTCCTCCTGAGATAATATCTGCTCAGACATTGGTCATCCCTTTTATTGTATAATAAATTCCGTAAAATAGATGTTGGTGATTTGCCCGGTTGTCAGAATGCTGTTGATTTTTTCAATTAATTCATCACGTAGAGCAAGCTTACCTTTAACCGTGTCTATTTCATGAGATTTTTTGCTGGGCATAATCATCAACACGGCATCCTTTATCTGCGGAAGGCGTTTATCTAATTCCTCAGAGAGCTTTTCATCCTTCATCTCCAGGCCCATGGTAACCCTCAAAAATCTGTTTCCGCCTTTGTCTGCAAGATTAACGGTAAATGTGTCGAGTTGGTACATTTGACCTATCATTTGTTTGTCGGTTTCTTGACCTTCTTCGTTTTCGGTTATTTTGTTGACCATGCTTTCAAGAGCGGAAATTTTATTCAAAACAACATAAAAACCCGCTCCAAGCATCAGAATATTTATGACGGCGCAGGCGATCAGTATGATAAAAGTTTTATTTGACATAAAATCTTCATGTCCTCCATATCAGAAACGAGGGGGAAAATGATCCATCATAGTATCTCCTCGATATGAGCGCTCTAAGTGTTATCTAAGTGTTATTTGTAACCGGCTATTTTGTTTCTCCGGACCTCGGAATGAATGGCATTTTAATCGTAATTTTTTGGACACTTTTCTTTTAAGCAGGTTACGAACCAAGGGACGAGGACGAAATAACATCCCCAAGTAGGCGCAGGCCCTTGTGCCTGCCCTTCCGAAAAAATTCCAATGCACGGTGAAAACAATATGTTTTTACCTAAATCCTGCAAGCGTCGAGTTTGCCGAAGACCTGCCTGCTGCAGGCAGGTGCAAGGCGGCAAGGGCGCAGACGTACTACGATACTTCAAGTCC
>JAGGXA010000043.1 GCA_021163285.1 Deltaproteobacteria bacterium
AAATAAAGAAGATACTTTTTCCATGTGATTTTACAGAAAATTCAATAAAGATCATTCCTTATGTGTTATCGTTATCTGAAAAATATAATAGTATGATTTATATCCTCCATGTTGTTGATGACCTTTCTAAATGGGGTGGATTCTTTATCCCCCACCTGTCGATGGATATGTTCCAGAATGAAGCCGTCAAAGGCGCGGAAAAAATGATGGAAAAAATCTATAATGAACATCTGCAGGATTGCCCTGATTCTCAAAAAAAAATCATTACAGGCGACCCGGCCCTCGAAATAATAAAGACTGTTGAGTCAGAGGAGATTGACCTTGTAATTATGGGGACTCATGGTCGAAAAGGTTTGGAACATATAATCCTTGGAAGCGTGGCCGAACATATTGTGAAGAAATCACCTGTACCGGTTCTAACCATAAATCCTCACAAATTACCTGCAAAAAAGTAACGGGGCATTAAATGCGCATAATAAGATTTATTGATGAAAAGGACAGGATCTGTTTTGGTCATAACTATAAAAAGGATACGGCCACACTGCTCGAAGGTTATCTGTTTCATGAATTCAAGGATACAAACCGCAGAGTTCGTGTAACAAAACTATTGGCCCCTCTTATGCCTGCGGCTATCCTGTGCATAGGTCTCAATTATCGGCAGCATGCAAATGAAACAGGGATGAAGCTTCCCAAGTACCCGCCGCTTTTCATGAAAAACCCTGCTTCGGTCACCAACCCTGGAGATCCGATAATAATACCCCCTTCATGTGTGGACCCGCCGCAGGTTGATTATGAGGCAGAACTCGCAGTCGTCATAGGCAAAAAGGCAATAAATGTCCCTCGGACGGAGGCGCTTGATTATGTTATGGGGTACACTGCTTCAAACGACGTATCCGCAAGACGCTGGCAAAAACATGCCGGAGCCGGACAATGGATACGGGGAAAAAGTTTTGACACTTTTTGCCCTCTCGGCCCTGAATTAATCACAATAGATGAAATCCCGTCGCCACAAGACCTCGCTATCAAATGCATTCTTAATGGTGAGGTCATGCAGAATGCAAATACTTCCGACATGATTTTTGGCGTTGCAGAACTTATTGAATACCTCTCAGGCAGTACAACTCTCCTTCCAGGCACCATAATCCTGACAGGAACTCCAGGCGGAGTTGGTTATATACGTAAGCCTCCTGTATATCTTAAACCTGGAGATCTGATCGCAGTGCAAATTGAACGGATAGGCCTGTTGGAAAATCCGGTAATACTGTAGCTCTTTTTAAAAACCATTATAAGAGTTTTTAACCTACGTTCCCATGCTCTGCATTGTAAAGTATTCAACTTCAATCGGTAATATTTTTCGTAACCGTTCACGGAACGTTGAAATCAGAAATTCGAGCATCCTTCAAAACTGATTTACGCTTTGTAGATGCTGCCTTTCGTCTAATTCTCATTCTCCGGCGTAGAAACCCGTATGGTATGCATTCCCACGCTGGAGCGCGGGAACGAGGAATCTTGTATTCGCCCTTAAAACGTATGAATAATCAAAGGGGTAAATAATCGTATCCTATTCAAATACCATGGTAAAACTGGCATCCTTCATTTTTGTTTTACACTTGGCAGAAAAGTGGCGGCGGTATCCTGCCGCTGATTTAAGAGGCTATAAGCCTCTTCTGCAATTTACAATTTTTAGTTCCAATAAAAGTGTTAACTACTTTAGGTCTAAAATGAAGGATGCCGTAAAATTCATTTTCAATTTACAAAAAGGCTTTATTTACGCATAGTTACATTTCGACTCACTGCCCATTACCATGAAATTTGAATAGGATTCAAATAATCAAGGGGCGAACACAAGGTTCGCCCCTACACTCGCGCAAAATCAATATATTATATAAATATTCAGCCTTCAACCTTTGAAACCGTGAACGGTTGCTATTTTTCTAATGTCAGCTACAAAGGGTTGCCCCTGCGTAGGGGCGGGCTCCTGTGCCTGCCCTTCCGTAAAATCCCAATGCACGATAAAAACGATATGTTTTTTTAATCAATCTTTTTGCTTGTGTCTATTCAATAAATCATTGTGTAATGGTCGAAAGGCCTGGACAACAGGGCTTTTCACATTTTTGTTCAATCTGTGATTTCCGAGGTTTGTGAGATGAGAACTTTAAGGATTTGTCTGGCCCAGATCAATACTACAGTCGGAGACTTTTCAGGCAACACGGAAAAGATTCTGTCCTGCATAGAACATGCGCGTGATTTCGGGGTGGATATTGTCACTTTCCCTGAAATGGCCGTCACAGGTTACCCGCCTGAAGATCTGCTGCTCATGCCCCGGTTTATCGAGGCAAACCTTGACTGTCTTGGGCAGATAATCGAGGCATCTTCAGGGATTTGCGTTATTACAGGCTTTGTTGATAAAAAGGATGATATTTACAACAGCGCAGCCATTATTCAAAATAGAGAGCTTTGCGGGATCTATCATAAGATATATCTCCCGAATTACGGGGTATTTGATGAGCACAGATATTTTCAGGCCGGCAGCGAAATACCTGTATTCAATCTGGCGGATTCGGTCATCGGGATTAATATCTGTGAAGATATCTGGTATCCGGGAGGTCCTGCTTCCACACAGGCTCTCATCGGAAATGCGGAGGTAATTGTAAATATTTCCGCTTCACCATATCATTCGGAAAAAGGTTATAGCAGAAAAAGGATGCTATCCACAAGGGCGGCGGATAATATCGTAATCGTTGCCTTTAATAACCTTGTAGGGGGACAGGACGAACTCATCTTTGACGGCGGAAGTTTGATCTTCGATCAGAAAGGTGAATTAATCAGCGAGGGCAAGCAGTTTGAAGAAGATTTTATCATTGCAGACCTCAACCTGGACGCTGTCTTCCGTCAGAGGATTCATGACCCGAGGCGAAGAAAAGAAAAGCTGGTTCAATCAGCCGGTAAAGAACAGATAAAGAGCATAACATTAAAAAAAGGCAGCTTAAAAAGGAAGCCCCCACTGTCCAAAACAACGCCGCGAACACTTAACAGGATAGAAGAGATATATTGCGCCCTTACACTCGGAGCAAAAGATTACGCGAGAAAAAACGGTTTTAAAAAAGTCGTAATCGGACTTAGCGGAGGTATAGATTCATCCATTGTTGCCGCAATTGCCGTCGATGCCATTGGAAACGAAAATGTCACAGGTGTGGCCATGCCATCCCCTTTCACATCTGCCGAAAGTAAGGAGGATGCCCTGGAACTTGCCCGTAACCTTGATATCGGATTTATATCCATCCCTATTGAAGAGACGATTAAGGCCTATGGCACAATTCTTGCTTCTGAGTTCAAGGGTTTATCACCTGATGTAACCGAAGAGAATCTTCAGGCCAGGATCAGGGGCAATATTCTCATGGCCCTATCCAATAAATTCGGCTGGCTGGTGCTTACAACCGGGAACAAGAGTGAAAACAGCGTGGGTTATTGCACCCTGTATGGTGACATGGCAGGGGGATTTGCCGTAATCAAGGACGTACTCAAGACTGTGGTATACGAACTTGCAAGGTACAGGAACGATAAAGCCGGTAAAGAAATTATCCCTGGAAGGGTATTGGTCAAGCCACCCTCTGCCGAATTAAGGCCGGGCCAAAAAGATATTGATTCTCTTCCCGCATATTCAGTTCTTGATCCTGTTTTACAGGCCTACGTGGAGGAAGATAAAGACCTGGAAGAGATCCGTGACATGGGATATGAGGAAGAAATAGTAAAAAAGGTCATTCGACTGGTAGACAAAAATGAATACAAACGCAGGCAATCTTCTCCGGGGATTAAAATAACCCACAGGGCCCTTGGTAAAGACAGAAGGCTCCCCATTTCCAATCAATACCGGCCGGCTTAGTGTCTGAACTGAAAGTATGTTCAGGCACAATTTTGAATGTTGAATTAAGGGCTCACGCAAAAATAACTTAACATTTTGGCATCTAATCGCGAGCGAAGCAGTCTCATAGTTCCTCATATGGCAATTTCCGACAAAAAGCAGGCATCCTTCCTTTTGAGATAAAAGTAATTGACACTTTTATTGGAACTAAAAATTGTAAATTGCAGAAGAGGCTTATAGCCTCTTAAATCAGCGGCAGGATGCCGCCGCCATTTTTCCATCAGGTGTAAAGTAAAAATGAAGGATGCCAAAAAAGTACTATTTGCTCTCATTCCCACGCTCTGCGCGGGAATGCATACCAAACGGGTATTAACAGTCACTGCCCTTGCAACCGGCATATAACACGTGAACGGTTACTAACCCCAAAACAAGGAATATCAACGCCCTGTTTCCCCCCCCCCTTAGGAGAGAAACTGAAATGAACAGCCCGAAATCTGAAAAATATTCATTTTGCAGATCACTTAACAACCTGCCGATAAACAAAAAAATGGGAATAATTCTTCTTGTGTTCATTTTGTTTGTGATTACATCTCTGACCGCAAGTATTTTTACAATTGAAATTCTATCCGGCGCCAGGGCTTATGTCGGAGCAGAAGGATATTATTCCAAGGCTCAAAAAGATGCCTTTTATTATTTGATGAATTACTCAAGATCTCATAAGGAATACGACTACAAGCTTTTCCTTGAAGCTATCAGTGTCCCGCTGTCGGACCGGACAGCCCGTCTGGAACTGGAAAAACCCGATCCGGATCCGGATATTATCTCCAGGGCCTTTATCAGGGCCCACAATAATCCTGATGATGTAAAATCAATGATATTTTTTTTCAGGCGGCTGCGAAATCTAAGTTATGTTGACAGGGCAATAGCAATATGGGCCGAGCTTGACAGTTACAACGTTGAATTGAAAAGGTCAGGGGATGATTTACATAACCTTATCTCCAGAGGGCAGTCAAATAATGAGTCAGTCCCTGCCCTTCTTGCCATGATAAACAGCACAAACAGCAGGTTAAGATCATTAGAATATAGTTTTTCGGAAAATATTAACGGATTCGCACGATGGTCAAAAAGGACGTTACAAAAAGTTTTAGTGTCACTGCTGCTCTTTTTTGCGGCAACAGGACTTCCTTTAATACTTCTGATTAGCAGGAATATAAAAAAGAATATCCTATTGTTACAGGAAGGCGCCGCTGAAATTACACAGGGAAATTATAATGTGCAGATCAATATAGATTCTCAGGACGAATTAGGCGGGCTTGCAACGGTGTTTAACCGGATGTCGGCTCGTCTTCTTAAAAGGAATCGTCAACTGTATCAGGCACAAAAAGATATTAAACATACCTGGGACTGGTTTTTAACCACTCTCAACAGTATAGGAGATGGTGTTATCACGACGGATAACATGGGTAAGGTAACGCTGATGAACCCGGTTGCCGAGGCCCTGACCGGCTTTATTCTGGATGAGGCCATGGGAAAAGACCTGAATGATATATTTATGATTATTAACGAGTCTACCGGAGAAAAATGTGAAAACCCGATAAACAGGGTCTTAAAAGAAGGCATTATTGCAGGACATACCGATCATACGATCCTTATTTCCGGACAGGGAACCCGGATACCGATAGATAACAGCGCCGCTCCGATCAGGAACCAGGAGGGCGACATCGAAGGAGCAGTCCTGGTATTCAGGGACATTTCGCAAAAGAAACGCTCAGAGAGATTTTTTTCCGGCGTGTTAAATGACCTGCACACCTTTGTCGCTGTGATGGAACCTGATGCGAAAGTCATATTTGTAAACAATACATCTCTGAAGATCTGCAATAATAAGCTGGAACATTTGCGGGGAGAAAAATTCGATAACATCTTTTGGTGGCAATACTCGGAAAAGGCAAAACAGATAATCAGGACCGATATTGAGAAATGTGTCTCGAAAAAAGAGCTGAAGCACGAGATACAGTTTCAGAACGCCGATGGAGTGCTGACATGGATTGATTTCAGCATGCACCCGATAATTGATGAAAATGGCAATCTGGAATATCTCGTAGCTGAGGGACGGGATATTTCACGGCAAAAAATGATAAATGAAGAACTGATAGAAACTAATGATCAGCTCGAAAAGGCCATTGAACGTTCAAATTATATGGCGTTGGAAGCTGAGATGGCCACCATTACCAAAAGCGAATTCCTCGCCAATATGAGTCATGAGATCCGCACACCGATGAATGGGATCATAGGTTTCACTGATATGCTGCTTGATACTGCCCTAAATGAAGAACAGACGGAATTTGCAAAAATGGTAAAGCGAAGTGGAGAAAGCCTTCTCTCCCTGATAAACGATATCCTCGATTTTTCGAAAATAGAGGCAGGTCAGCTGGACCTGGAAGAGATTGATTTTGATCCGGAACTCCTTGTTTATGATGTATGTGAGCTTATCCGGCCCAAGATCGAATCAAAGCCCATAGAAATCCTGTGCCGCATAGGAGACGACCTCCCTTCATTAGTCAGGGGAGATCCGACCAGGTTCAGACAGGTTATAATCAATCTGATGGGCAATGCGCCCAAGTTTACTGAATCAGGAGAAATTGAAATTTCCCTCGATGTTGAAGAAGAAAGAGATACTCATATTATGCTTCATACAATGATCAGGGATACTGGAATAGGGATACCAGAAGACAAATTAGATGCAATTTTTGAGACATTTCAGCAGGCGGATGGTTCCACTACGAGGAAATATGGCGGCACAGGCCTGGGCCTGTCCATATGCAGGCAGATAGCAAACTTGATGGAAGGAGAAATTTGGGTGGAAAGCGAAGTGAATAAAGGGAGTATCTTCCACTTTACAGCAAGGTTTGGTAAAGTTGAAAACGTAGAAGCTAAAAAATTCACTCCTGCATTGCTTGCCGGAAAAGAAGTGCTTATTGTTGATGACAATCTGAAAAACCTCGAAATTTTAACTTATAATTTAGAGTCCGCAGGCATGAAGGTTGTTGCCCTTACGGATGGAGATAGGGTTCTTTCCGCATTGCAAAATGCACTTGAAAACGGAAGGCACTTTGATCTCTGCATATCTGATATCAAGATGCCGAAGATGAGTGGTTATGAAGTTGCGAAGGCAATTCGTGGTGTTAAATCCGAACCGGGCGAACAAAAATATGCAATTAAAAAGCTTCCCTTGATTGCTCTGTCCTCTCTTATGGACCACGATGCGAAAAAGTGCGAAGAGGCAGGCTTTGATAGTTACCTGAGCAAGCCTGTGCGCAGGAAAAAACTTTATCAGATGCTGGAAATATTATTAGGTGAGATGAAGGACAGGGACAAAAAGGATAAAAAAGATAGAATAATGACTCAGTATTCTATCCGTGAAAAGATAAAACGTTCTGCAAGCATCCTGCTGGCGGAAGACAACCCTGTCAACCAGAAACTGGCAAAAATGATGCTGACCAAAGCGGGCTACAAGGTAGAAATAGCTGATAACGGGAGCCAGGCCGTAGAAAAATTCCTGTCCTCACCGGATGATTACGATCTTGTCTTTATGGATATACAAATGCCGGAGATGGATGGATTTCAAGCAACGCAGGCTATCAGGAAAAAAGGATTTAATGCTATTCCTATCGTTGCCATGACCGCCAACGCAATGAAGGGGGATATGGAAATGTGTTTTGAGGCAGGCATGGATGATTATGTCTCAAAACCGATAAAACGGGAGCTTGTCTTTGGAATGCTTGATAAGTGGGTCTTCAACAAGACGTAAGCGTTTCACTGCACTTCCTTCCAATACCCTGTGTTGGAAGGTTGTCTTGAGACGCTTTGTGTCGGTCTTTGTGGGGATGGCACGGAGTCATCCGAGGATACGTTCCCACGCAGGAGCGTGGGAACGAGGGTATTACCAACTTTCCGTAAACGATTATAAATGATTTTTCCGAAGAATCCTGAAATCCAGGATTACTCGGAAGAAATCGTTTTGGTAAACCCGTGCCTTAAGACTATGTTCGTGAACATTTGCGCAAGCCCTGTTCCCAGCGTGAAAATAGAGCCGATATCAAGATTCCGGTCTGCTGTCTCGTCAAAGAAAATATTAAGACTGGAACCTAAACCTTCCTCCGGAGACCAGTAACAAATCATAATGGGAACTTTGGGCAGCGGGTGTAAAACCACCGATATATCAGATTGGAATTGTTGATCTACCTGCCTGCCGCTGAATATATGAACCATGTCGTCAAACAGGTCTGTATGGATATCTGCCAACCGTTTCAAAGGTTCTTCGCAGCGCTTTCGAAAAAGAGGATACCACTCCCTTCCTTTTTTCAACTCCCGAAACGATACCCATCTGCCTGAAACCGGCAGCCCTTGTCCGTGAAGGATGTAGTTTAAAAACGGAATAGCCACCCACGGGTTGATGTGGATGTCTGCAAAAAGTTCTCCCTTTGTATTCACACTAAAGTCTTTGCCCAGTATCTTGAGCGTCAGTTTATCACCCGAGAATTGGGCCCCTGTTCGTTCGGCCGCCTGGGCAAAATCAAGATGGACGACTTCTGATTGCAGATTTTTCAGGGATTTTTCACGATCCTGTTCAAATATATTCCGATCATCAGGCTCCAGGGAATACCGTTCAATAACGTCCCTGCTCAGCCTCGGGCATTCACAGAGCTTTCTTTGTCCTGTAAAGACTGCTCCGGCAAATGCAAGACATGTCTTTTCGCCGCATTTTCTGCAATTCGACTTCTCCAGCAACTGGAAGATCTCTAAAGCATTCTCAGGCTTGCGCTTCAAGACTTTTCCTCTTTCTTTTGTACATGATATTACCTTCTTTACAACCGTTGACGGGTTCAGGGTTCACAAGATTCAGGATTAATAATATCCCGTCCTTTATGGAATTCAGGCCTCTGTCTTCTGCTCCGGACTTCCCTTTGGTAAAATAACCTTGAATACCGATCCCTTACCCACTTCACTTTTCACAAGTACTGTTATTCTTACACGAACCCTAACTGCACAGCTTAAATTTGTTCAGGTACAGACAGGCAAATATCTTGGCATCCGTCAGGATGTTTGAAATCAGACAATATTCATTGGGCTGGTGAGCCGTATCCGAAGCAGTGGACCAGACCGCAGCCGGCAACCCGGCCTGCCTGAAAAATGCGGCAACGGTTCCCCCCCCAATCCCCATCGGTTTTCCCTTTTTTCCGGTAACCTTCTTAATCGCATCAGTAAGGGCCTTTACTACCGGCGCTTCAGGTGAGGTCGGCTCTGCCGCATCCTGCCTGTGCATGATTTCGCATTCTATTTGAAGGCCGAGTTCATTCCCGACACCCGCTGCAATTTCCCTGACAGCCCTGATGATTTCATTAACATCGTACTGCGGCAAAACCCGGCAATCCATGCAAAACAGATCTCTTCCAGGTATGGTATTTATGTTAGGGACATTTGCCTCCATTTTTGTAGGTTCAAAAGTGGATATCGGGGGGTCAAACAACTCATCAGACAGATCAAAATCTTTTTTAAGTCTTGCAAGTGATAAAATCAGTTGCGCTGCTCCGAAGAGGCTGTTTTTACCTCTGTCCGGCGTGCTTGCATGGCATTGCTTCCCGATTATTTGAAAACGGAGCCAAAGCATCGATTTTTCGGCTACCTCAATCATTGTGCCATCTTCATTTCCCGCGTCGGGCACAATTATGAGATCATCCTTTTTAAATAGATCCTTGTGTTCTCTCAGGAGATAACAGAGCCCATATTCACTGCCTGTTTCTTCATCCGCTACCATTGCAAGGCCCACCGGCCTTTTTAATCTGTTTCCGGATTCGAAGATCGCCTTTAACGCCAGAAACGAGCTGACAAATCCATGCTGGTTATCTTCAACACCCCTGCCGGTAATATAATCGCCCTCCACTTTGATCTTATATGGATCACTTTTCCACAGAGAGAGATCACCAGGCGGGACAATATCTAAATGACTGAGCACCCAAACGGCAGGTTCCGACTGTACATCTCCCCACCTTGCTGTTAGATTCGGACGGTATCCATTCCTTGCCCTTTTATCAGGGGCCTTCATCTCAATAAGCTCTAAGGGGTCTATTGTTTCAAGTAAATCCTTGATGAAATCGGCCTTCTCATGTTCGCCTGTACCTCCGTTATCAGGACCCAGGGCTATTCTGAATGTAAGTTCCTCCTGAAGTTGAATAACCTCTTTTCTATAACCCTCGATTATTTCAAATACGCCTTCAAGTTCCGGCATTATAATTATCTCCTAAGGAACGGGGGAATAAAATTATGAGATTAATAATTCTCAATTAATAATTAATAATTCTTCTCTCATTCTACAGTAACGCTCTTTGCCAGGTTTCTCGGTTTATCAATCTCCCTGTTCAGGAAACCAGCGCAATAATAAGCAAGAAGCTGGCATGGAATTACAGTGAGGATCGGATTAAGGAATTGAAGAGTTGGCGGGATTTCAATCACATCATCCGCCAGTTCTTTTATTTTATCGTCACCCTCTGTGACAATAGCAATCACCTTTCCTTTACGGGCCTTGATCTCCGAAATATTGGAGATCATTTTTTCATAAATATCATCTTTCGGCACAATAGCTACTGTAGGCATCTCCGGATTGATCAGAGCAATCGGACCATGTTTCATTTCCCCTGCCGGATACCCCTCGGCATGTATATAGGATACCTCTTTCAGTTTTAATGCCCCCTCCATTGCAACAGGATAGTTATATTTTCTTCCGAGAAAAAGCCAGTTATTGTACCTGCAATACTTTTCAGCAATGGCCTCGATACGGTTTGCCTGGGAAAGAACCTCTCTCACCTGCTCCGGCAGGGATTGAATGGCTCTTATGGCCTCGACCCCTTCCGTCAAAGAAAGGTTCTGGTATCGACCTAACAACAGGGCCATGAGGGTCAGGATAGTCAACTGTGAAGTGAATATTTTGGTAGAAGCAACCCCGATTTCAGGCCCTGCGTGATTATAAACCCCTGCCTCTGTCTCCCTGGAAATAGAACTGCCCACCACGTTAACGATCCCCAAAAGCCTCGCCCCTTTTCTCTTGGCCTCCCTTATGGCGGCAAGTGTGTCTGCGGTTTCACCTGACTGGCTGAGCGCAATAATAAAAGTATTGGGGGCAAAGTTCAGCTTCCGGTAACGAAACTCGGACGCAAGTTCAACCTGTACATCAATTTCCGTCAGCTTCTCAAATACATATTTGCCCACACTACCTGCGTAATATGAAGTTCCGCAAGCTACGATAACGAGATGCCGGCTTTCTTTGAGACTATCCCAGACCGGCATGATACCGCCTAATTTTGGGACTCCCTCTCCCTGCTCAAGCCTGCCCCTGATGGCATTCTTTATGGTATCGGGCTGTTCAAAGATTTCTTTGAGCATATAATGAGGAAAACCGTCCAGCTCCGTATCTTCAGTCCCCCATTCCACGGTTTCAGTTTTTCTGTTGATCGGTTTGGCCTGGGCAGTGGATATGGAAAAATTATCCATGGTCAAAGTTGCGATTTCATTATCCTGTATGTGAACAACTTTATTTGTATATCTTACCATGGCAGAGACATCGGATGCTGCGAAATGCCCATCTTCACCAATGCCGATAACAAGAGGGCTGCCTCTCCTCGCGATTACAATCTCATCAGGGCTGTTTTTATGAATAACGGCCAGCCCGAATGTTCCTTCCACCTGTTCCATTGTCTTTCTGACCGCATCATTCAGATCGCCGTTATAATTGAAACCTATAAGATGCGCCAGGATCTCCGTGTCCGTATCAGACCTGAACCTGGCCCCATTTTTTTTCAGTTTCTTTTTGAGAAAATAATAATTTTCAATAATGCCGTTGTGGATCACAAAAACATTTTTGTCCGTGTTCGTGTGAGGATGCGCATTTTTTTCAGACGGTTCGCCATGTGTGGCCCATCTCGTATGAGCTATCCCGACAGTGCCTTTGATGTCAAGACCCTCAAGTCTGCTTTCCAGCGCGGCAATTTTTCCTTTTGACCTGTAACATTCGATATTGTTCCCATCCTGGATAGCGAGACCGGCAGAGTCATAACCACGATATTCAAGTTGTCTTAACCCTTCCAAGAGTATCGGTCCGGCCTGTTTATTCCCCACATAGCATACAATTCCGCACATAGCGTTATCTCCTGAACTAATAAATTGCAGTAAACGTAATTGGTTGAATTCTTAAAAAAATGAATCTTTAATATCCGTTATGACAAGAAATAATGTCTGATAATGTACATCCCAATCTCGGATGACCTTATGCCGAGTTTTTCTCCATGAATACCTAATATCGCAATACAAAATGCCTTATCCCCATGTTCAGGGATTACAAAGGCGGTGAACCAGTCGTATTTAAACCGGTCTTTACTATCATTAATGGTGCCTGTTTTGGCCCCAAGATCGATATCCTTAAACGCCTTTTTACGAAACAGGGACGAAAACCTTTTACGGCATGTACCATATCGAACAGTATCCCGCATAAGCACCTTTAATCCTTTTGCGGTTTCGTAGGTTACAGGTGAAATCATCTTAACAGGGCTGCCTCTGTATATAACATGCCCCGATTTATTTGTGATTTGCTTTACAAACCATGGCTTCATAAGTACCCCTTCATTTGCCGCGACAGAGGCCAATAGGGAGACATGGAGGGGTGAAATCAGCGTTTGCTTGTTAAAGCCTGAAGCGATTTCGGCCAGTCCGAAATTACCTTCAGGGATATTTATCGTACTCATCTCAACCGGAAGGTCAAACGGGATTGGCCGATTAAAATAAAATCTGCCTGCATAATCATTCAATACTTCCCTGCCGAGGTTATCTATGCCCAACTTTCCAAATACCGGATTGATGGAGAACGCGAATGCTTTTCTGAAGCTTATCTTTTCAGTGTGCCTTCCATTTTTTTGATCAAGCTGTTTTTTATAAAGGGTATGCTTTTTCCCATTAAAAAAAACTTTCCGATTTGGTGTAAATCCAGCGGTTTCAAAGGCTGCTGCTGCTGAAACAATCTTGAAAAGACTGGCGGCCGGGAATTCAGCTTTTAAACAGATATTATCCGGATTCCTTTCTTTATTGTAATTTGCCATAGCAAGAATCCGGCCATCCGTGGGGTTTAATACAACTACTGCTGCCTGAAGGGTTCTCGTACGTTTGAGAAAATGTGAGATATAATCTTGAAGTGAAGGATTAATAGTTGATTCAATTGAAAGATCAGCCCCACCCGGATCAAGGATAAAATGGTCATCAAGCCCGTTAATATCAAACTTCAGACAGTGTAATGCCACAGGAAGATCTTCTCTTGAGAGTTCTTTAACAAAATGGATAGGCCGTTTACCTATGCCGAAAGAACCGAAACTTGCCTGGCTTACGAGCCCCGAGACCCATGAGACCCCGAAAAACATAATAAACAGGATTAAAAAAGCCCCGCCTGAATAGAGAGCAAGGTATAACGCCTTGCCCAAAACACGTTTTTTGAGGGCCTTGTTTTTTAGCCTTCTCTGATAATTACGCCACTCGGAAGGATGATGATTGAAATTTTCCATAAAAAGCTTATGCTGAAATCAAATCCACTCCACCCACGTAAGGTCTGAGGGCCTCAGGAATAATTACGCTGCCATCCGGCTGTTGATAATTTTCGAGGATTGCCACAAGAGTCCTTCCCACTGCCAGTCCTGATCCGTTCAGGGTGTTAACAAACTCGGTTCCTTTGCCTTTTTTCCTTTTAAAGCGAATTCCTGCCCGCCTGGCCTGAAAATCATTGAAATTACTGCAGGATGAAATCTCCCGGTAGCAGTTCTGCCCCGGGAGCCATACCTCAAGATCATATGTCTTTGCTGAGGAAAATCCGATATCTCCCGTACAGAGGGAAACTACACGGTATGGGAGATTAAGACGTCTTAATATCTCTTCCGCATTTTGTGTCAGTTTTTCCAGCTCTTCATAAGATTCTTCGGGCCTGGTAAACTTGACAAGCTCCACTTTATTGAACTGATGCTGACGGATGAGACCGCGTGTATCTTTGCCATAGGAACCTGCTTCTGAACGAAAACAGGGAGTATAGGAAACATAACGGATGGGTAACTCCTCTTCTTTAAGGATCTCTTCCCGATGAATATTTGTAACAGGCACCTCCGCCGTCGGGATCATATAATAGTCCCATCCCTCGATCTTGAAAAGATCTTCTTTGAATTTGGGTAACTGGCCCGTCCCGGTCATAGATGCCGAATTCACCATAAAGGGGGGAAGAATTTCAGTGTATCCATGCTCAATTGTATGAATATCCAACATAAAGTTTATCAGGGCCCTTTCAATCCTGGCGCCCATTCCCTGCAAAATGGAAAATCTGGCGCCTGCTATCTTTGTCGCACGGGCGAAGTCAAGGATATTTAGTTTTTCTCCGATCTCCGAGTGAGGAAGAGGTTTGAAATCCATGTTACGGATCTCTCCCCATTGCCGGATCACCTTATTATCCTTTTCATCAGATCCAACCGGTACGGATTCGTGCGGCATGTTCGGGATAACCATGAGCAACTGATTGAGATCCTTGATAAATTGGGCTATTTCTTTCTCTTTTTTCTTAATATTTATTGAGGCCTCTTTCATTTCATTCAGATTGACGGAAACCTTTTCACCCTTTTTTTTCATGGCGGCGATTTCATCACTTACCTGGTTTCTTTGATGCCTGAGTTCTTCCAGCACGCTTAATTTTTCTCTTCTTTCTCGATCCAGCTCTTCAAACCGTTGAAGATCCAATTCATATGCCCTGTTTTTGATCATATTTTTTACGCTATCAAGATTAGATCTTACAAATTTCAGGTCCAGCATTAATTTCTCCTTAAAAATAAAATAACCGTCAGGGACGAGGACAAAATAACATCCCCGGGCAGGCGCACGGATTCAGGCCAGGTTTGTTCGCTCTGAAAGCACAAAAGTTGCAGGAATAGTGAGCTATTTCAGGTTTTTTATACTTTTAGAGCGGACAAAGACGGCCTGAAACTGTGATACTTAGTTGGGGAAATTAATTTGTCCTCGTTCCTTATCGCAGTAATGGATTAATCTTGTAGTTTACACTTATACATGTTATATGCAAACGAAAATTTGGCATCCTTCATTTGTCAGTTTACATTTTTTTTATAAAAGCATGTATTTTTGCCTGACTCAGGATGCCGAAACCTGAAATTGGAAATTAGGTAATGCCCACCTTGATTAATAAAATGCGGCCCAAATGCGACCGTTTGTTTTTTTTGGTAAAAGCAGTATGAATGAATATAAATCAAAAAAGCAAACCAATATTATCTGGAAATTTTTCCGCTCCGTCAAGCTGACGCTTTTCATCCTGCTTATACTCGCCGTCACATCCATCCTGGGCACGGTCATCCCTCAAAGGGAAGGCATAATGGAGTTTGCAAGGAGGCTTAATCCCGATATGTTCCGCCTCTTTATCTCACTTGACCTTTTTGACATGTACCATTCAATATGGTTCAGGTCAATTATCGGATGTCTCGCGCTGAACCTGATCATCTGCTCAATTGACCGCTTTCCAGGCGCATTAAAGCTGTTCCGTGCACAACCCCGGCCTGACAGGAAAAAACCCTTTGAAAATCTCCCCCCGGAACAAACCTTTATTGTAAGGGAAAAACAGGGAAAAGCCGCTGAACGTGTTTCTTCTTTTTTATCAAGGAGGTTTAAAAATGTCTATACAGCCGGAGATCAAAACAGCCGGTCTTTTTATGTGGAAAAAGGACGTTTTGCTCATTTTGGGGTATATATCGTCCATTCAAGTCTCCTGTTTGTTATTACAGGATCCCTGCTCGGTTCTTTTTTCGGGTTTGAGGCCTATGTAAATATTGTGGAGGGCGATAAGACGGATACTGTAATCTTAAGAAAACAAAAAAAGCCTATGAAGCTGAATTTTGAGGTCAGATGCGATAAATTTTCCGTGGATTTCTATGAAAATGGCGCTCCGAAGGAATACCGCTCCGATCTCAGTTTTCTTGTAAATGGAAAAGACGTAAAAAAAATGAGTCTCCTTGTAAATCATCCTGTCCAATTCGAGGGTGTAACTTTCTATCAGGCGAACTATGGCAGCGTCCCCGGGAAAAAGGCGCAATTGAAGATATCGCGGCATTCTGGCAAAGATGATGAAATAACCATGTTGATAGAGTCGGGCGTCAACACTGCTCTTCCCGACAACAAAGGGAGTTTCCAAATAGCCAAAATAGAAGGAGATTTTATGAGGATGGGGCCTGCTGTTTTAATCTCCATCCAGCCGGATAAGGGAGATGAAATTCAATTCTGGGTATTTAAAGACAGTGAAATGATTGAAAAAAAGGTCCCCGGCATGCTTGGCAGGTTCCCTAAATTAAACCCATCAGCGTTTAAACCGTATACCTTTTATTTAGATGATATTGAGAGTAAATATTATACCGGATTGCAGGTAAACAAAGACCCGGGTGTTTTCTTTGTCTGGGCCGGCTTCTTTTTGATAATAGCAGGCTTTTATGTAACATTTTTCACATCTCATATGCGAATCTGGGTACATTTGTCGAACATGAAAAAAAGAACCCGCATCAGTATAGCCGGCACCTCAGGCAGAGACAGAGTGAGACTCGATAGGGAACTGACACACTTGACCGGCAATATAAAAGAATTATTCAACTAATTCAATTACTGTTCGGTAAGGATAAATTAAGATGCTGAATTCTTTGATCTTGAGTTATATAACATTTGTCTATTTTGGGGCATTCATGCTCTATCTTTTAATGATGGTGACGGGAAAGGATTTTTTTGGCCGTCTGGCCACTTTTGTTACGTTGGTAGGGCTGTGTGCGCACACCATTGCCATCATTTTGAGGTGGGTCGAATCTCATAATCTCGGCATAGGACATGCTCCTTTTTCCAACCTGTATGAGTCCCTGATCTTTTTTGCCTGGACCATAACATTTCTCTATCTCATTATGGAATGGCGGACAAAGAACAGAACATTCGGCGTTTTCGTAATGCCGCTTGCATTTCTCGCTATGGCCTATGCATCTTTTTCGCCGAATATAAGCAGCCGCATCCAGCCCCTGATCCCGGCCCTTAAGAGTAACTGGCTCATAAGTCATGTTATCACCTGTTTTGTCGGTTATGCCGCTTTCGGCATCTCTTTTGGGATCAGCATTATGTACCTTGTAAAGCGGTTAGACAGACCTGAGTGGAAAAACATTTTTTTAAGGGTTATTCCTGACCTGAGTATACTTGACAATCTAAACTATCAGGTGATTATCATAGGTTTTCTTATGTTGACCCTCGGGATTATCACAGGATCGGTATGGGCGCACTCTGCCTGGGGAAGTTAC
Organism: Deltaproteobacteria bacterium; assembly: GCA_021163285.1. Classification (GTDB taxonomy): domain Bacteria; phylum Desulfobacterota; class DSM-4660; order Desulfatiglandales; family Desulfatiglandaceae; genus JAGGXA01. The sequence goes on from JAGGXA010000043.1 coordinate 17,260, forward strand.
TGGAGCTGGGACCCCAAGGAGACATGGTCTCTTATTTCCTGGCTTATATACGCCTTTGTGCTCCATTCACGTTTTGTGAGGGGATGGAAAGGGAAAAGGATGGCAATCTTCTGTTTTATCGGTTTTAGCTGTGTTCTTTTTACCTATTTCGGCGTAAATTATTTGGCCGGACTGCATAGTTATGCCAAGTAAATAAGTTTCATAGATAACGCGAAATATGATTAAATTGAAGGTATCCTTCATTTTGAGATAAAAGTAGTTGACACTTTTATTGGAATTAAAAATTGTAAAAGAGGCTTGTAGCCTTTTAAATCAGCGGCAGGATGCCGCTGCCACTTTTCCGCCAAGTGTAAAGTAAAAATAAAGGATGCCGAATTGAATATCCCGGAATTTGTTATTTTCATTTTAGACACGCTGAAAGAAGCCGGTTACGATGCCTATATCGTTGGGGGCGCCGTGAGGGATGCCTGTATGAAACGGGCCATAGCCGACTGGGATGTTGTTACCTCCGCACAGCCGGAAGAGATCAAAGGAGTTTTCCGGCATAAAAAATTTTTTGCGCTGAAACATAATACAGTTACCCTTGTAAACCCGGATATTCAGGTTCAGGTCACAGCCTATAAGGGAGAAAAACAAAGCCTTGAACACGACCTTTCGCACCGTGACTTTACTATTAATTCAATGGCCTTTGATCCGGGTAATAATCTGATTATAGACCCCCATAAAGGGCAGCTCGATATTGCAGGCAAGACAATCAGAACCACAGGTTCTCCCGCGGAAAGATTCAGGGAAGACCCTCTCCGTCTTTTGCGGGCAGTGAGGCTCGCAACCGGTCTCAGATTTAAAATAGCAAAAGAAACATTCAAGGTCATAAATGAAACTGCCTTTCTGCTTCCATCCGCGGCGTCTGAAAGAATAAGAGACGAACTGTTGAAAATATTAATATGTCCAACCCCGTCTTACGGATTCAACCTGATGGTCAAAACAGGTCTTCTAAGGCAATTTCTTCCGGAACTCCTCGAAGGATACGGAAAAAGGCAAAACACATATCACGGGCACACCATTTTTAAACATATTATGGAGACCGTCTCAAGGGTAAAACCTGTTCCTTTATTGAGGCTTACAGCGCTTTTTCATGATATTGCCAAACCTCGTGTAATGAAGGAAACCGGAGGCATGCGAACATTTTACGGGCACGAAGATGCAAGCGCTCTCATGGCCGGAGAAATTATGGATCGTCTCAGGTTCAGCCATGACATGATCGGGAAAGTAACGAACCTTATAAGACACCATATGATCAACTATAATTCCGAATGGACGGACGGCGCTGTCAGACGTATGATTCGCCGTGTCGGCATTACTAATATTACGGACCTTTTACATGTCCGCCGTGCCGACATGTTGGCACATGGATTGCGAGATAATCAATTGTTTCTTCTGTCAGAACTCGAAGCAAGGGTGAAGAAATTAATTCAAAGACCTGTTTTTACAAAGTCAAGCGAGCTCGCAATAGATGGTCATAAGGTCATGGAACTTTACAGAATACCCCCCGGCCCCGAGGTGGGGAAGGCCTTAAAAAAACTGCAGGAAAAGGTAATAGATAATCCTGAGCTAAACAATACAAAGACGCTTCTCTCAATTTTGGAGGAAATGAAAAAGGCTTGAAATCCTTTCCTGTCTATGAAATAAAGGGCTGTGTAATCAGCGAAATCCATGTTAAAAGTTTTTTAAAAATCGGGCATCCTTCATTTTGAGGTAAAAGTAGTTGACACTTTTATCGGAACTAAAAATTGTAAATTGCAGAAGAGGCTTATAGCCTCTTAAATCAGCGGCAGGATGCCGCTGCCACTTTTCTGCCAAGTGTAAAATAAAAATGAAGGATGCCAAAAATCGCTTGGAAGGTACTATCCTGATATGAGGCTGTCCGAAAATGCCCTTTTTCCCAAACTCTGCGTTATGCTCAAAAAATTATCCTCGAAGGCAAGCGAGCTTGCGAGACTCCGATATCAATTATATGTCTGCGGTAATTTTTTGAGCAAGCCTTGATTTTAAAAAAATTGCTATTCCCGGACAGCCTCATAGCGGTTACAGTTTGAGCTTTTTTATATGCGCCGCAAAGCCGCAAAGAAATGAACCTCTGAACTCGTAAAGCTTACGACAAGTTTTATAAAAGAGCTCTAAAAAAGCGTAATTTGTAACCTTTCAAGGTATATTTTGGCTTTTATGTCTTTTTTCGTCCTTTCGTGTTTTCGTGATTATTCTTGAACAGTTTTTTAACCGAACAGGTCAAAACTTTGACGCCGAGCAATGTGTAATGAATCTTCAAGTCCAAGTTCCTTGTTGGCGCCCGTCCGGAAATGACATTTATGGATGGCCGCTGTATGATTAATCCTGTGCCACAATATTGTTGGAAAAATAAATTATGATATCTCAATCAAGTCCCACTAAAAAAGTGATTATACTCTTATGCCTGCTTTTTTTCTCCGGCTGCGCCACCGGTTCATCTAATTTTGTAACTGAAAAAGAAACGTCCAATGAAGGCCTGTTCCCGGATGAGGCAGCGTCAACCAACGGCTCACTATTAACTGATAAAAATCACTCTCTTCCCGTCACAGATGAAAAATGGCAAAATATTGCCGCCCCGCATGAAAACAGCAATGCTGAACAGCTTATACCTTCCGGTCTGGAGAGTAATTCAATAAAGTCAGACCAGGAACTGCTTGATTCAGCGCTGGAATTCTGCCGTGCGTCTAATGATTTCTGGGAACAGGGCGACCTGGAAAATGCCCTTGATGCCCTTGACCAGGCTTATTCATTCATCCTGAAAGTCTGTCCTGATGATCCTGAAATCCTGCAACAACGGGAAGACCTCCGTTATACAATATCCAAGCGGATTATGGAGGTCTATGCATCAAGGTTTACAGCTGCAAATGGAGTTCACAAGGCTATTCCCCGTGTCATGAACAGTCACGTTAAGTCAGCGCTGTCCCTCTTATTGGGTAAAGACAAGAATTTTTTTCTAAATTCCTATCGACGTTCTGGAAAGTACCGTCCTGCTATTGTGAAGGCCCTGCATGAAGCCGGGCTTCCTGAAGAACTCTCATGGCTGCCACTAATCGAAAGCGGTTTTAAAATAAGAGCTCTTTCAAGGGCAAGGGCCCTGGGTCTCTGGCAGTTTATCGCTTCGACCGGATATAAATTTGGATTAAAAAGAGACCGGTGGATTGATGAAAGGATGAATCTCCGGAAATCGACCATGGCAGCCATTGCTTATCTGACGGAGCTCCATCATATTTTTGGAGACTGGACCACTGCCCTCGCAGCCTATAACTGCGGTGAGGGGACGGTATTAAGGTCCATACGCACGCAAAGGATTAATTATCTCGATAACTTCTGGGACCTTTATAATAAACTGCCAAGAGAGACCGCCTTTTATGTCCCAAAGTTTCTTGCGGTATTACATATCCTGAATGATCCTGAGGCATACGGGATTGTCCTTCCACCGGTTGATAAAAGTGTTGAATTCGAACAAATAACTATTAACAAACAGGCGCACTTGAAAGACATAGCAAAGTCGATTGGCGTCCCATTCAGGGAACTGAAAGAATTAAACTCTGAATTGAGATACAACTTTACACCTGATAGACGTTATGTCTTTAACGTACCTGAGGGATATGGCAAGGTTCTTCTTGCAAAAATAGATGAAATACCTGTGTGGCACGAGCCGGTTCCGGCTTATGTGGTTCACAGGGTTCGAAAAGGAGAATCGATTTCCGTCATTGCCCGGAGATATAAAACGAGCGTTAAAGCTATTATGAGAAATAACAGACTCAAAAACAGCAGTTTTATAAGGGCAGGCCGGAAACTTAAGATACCAACAGGAAGGAGTTATGCGGGCTATAAGAAGAGTTCCGTACCAATCGACACTTCAAGGACGAGAAAACCAGGTGGAAAATCGGTTAAGTATACAGTTCGAAAAGGAGATTCTCTCTGGAAGATCGCTAATCGATTCGGGGTTACAACTAAGGAAATAAAGATAATAAACAAATTACATACCTCTTACCTGAGGATAGGCCAGAGGATTATTGTGCCCACAGGCTGGAGTGTTGCTAATAACGGCAAGACTAAATCCTACCTTGTTTCAACGGGAGATTCTCCATACACAATTGCACGGAAACATGATATGCAACTTTCAGAATTCTTAAGACTGAATAGACTCACCCCCCGAAGCACAATCTTTCCAGGGCAGACATTCATGGTTAAAGCAGAGTAAAAAAAACTGTAGCCGTTCAAGGGTTCATGATTCAAGGTTCGGGGTTGTAATATCCAGCCTTTTATGGGATTCCGGCAACTTTTAACAGTTTGGAGGATAAAACCAGGATACAGCAGATTTGCCCCGGTAAATAAATGCGAGTGCTTAGTGTCTGAACGGACTCTTTGTTCGGGCGCTAAGGAACGATGACAAATTAACTTTCCTGACCATGCATCACAGCTTCAAGCCATCCTTGCCCGATCTAAAAGTACAAAAATCTTGAAATAGCTCACTATTCCTGCAACTTTTCGACCTGTGCCATTGAAAGGTCCTCGTCCCTGATTACATTATAAATCGATCCCGTTGTCTTTTGCTGCATCTTTAATATGCTCTACAAATATTTTTGCGAAGTTGTCATTTGAACCAAGACCTTCCAGCACAGGAATAACATTAAATCCATGTTTGGACAGAACCGACTTCCATGAACCTTCATTATCACCGGCCATATCGTTCATTGCATGGTTGCCTGCAACAATCATAAACGGTTTTAACATAATATTTCCCGAATCTGAATGGGATAGATGACGTAATATATCGGAAATATCGGGATAACCCTCCACAGAACCGACATAAGTTGTAACGTACGGATACAGTTTGCGCATCATGCCGGCTGCTTCAACGTAAAGGCCTGTCGACCAGTATTTATTGCCATGACCCATGTAGACCAGGACCGCCTTCTTTTCTCCGGCCAGCTCAACGTCGGGAAGAATTGTCCTGAGGGCCTTTTCCATATCCACCCTGTAATCATATTTGTTGCCGGGCCCTCCCAATGCAGGTCTTCCCATAACAATCTTGTTGAAAGGCATCCATTTCTCCTTTGTAGTTTTTATGGCAGACAGTGCGTTTACATAGGAACTCAGGTCCTGCGCCTGTTCCATGAAAAATATATGGGTCGGCTGAACAATAATGGTATTATAACCCTCCTCCAAAAGATCTCCGATAGTGGCGATGATGTTCTTACTATAAAGAATTTCCCTGGAAGCTCCCATTTTCATCCATTTTTCAGATTCCCCCTGCCGTTTCTTCCACACGGAACGGATTATATTAGATGTGAAGCTTACCTTAACGGGGACAAGAGGAAACGCCTTTTTGACTTGCTGCTGAATATTGGTAATCGACTTTACGGCCTCCGGCACCGTAGTGCCGAAATTGGCGAGAAGGATAGCAGCTCTATCTTTGTTGTGGCGGGTAATCAGACATTGAGACATAAATGTAATCCTGAAAGAATAAGATTATGCGCACGATCAGGGCAACTGACTTTTGGCCCCCAATTCCAGCCCTTTCAAGGTGGGCTTGTAATACATTGGATTTAAAGCATATTTATCACGGTTTTTGCATGCCGGTGTATTAACGACACATGATAACGTGATATGCTCAACGACTTTTTTGGTTTTTTGTGAAGGGAACAATGCTGTTTTAGACAGAAAAAGCAGAACCATTCAAAAATACCTTGCAAAAAAATTAGATTCAATTTATTTAAGCTACAATATCAACAAGTTACCACCTTGAAAGGGCTGCCCCCAATTCCTGTGTCGTTTTCCCTGAACATGTGCGGATGGGGCGCTGGTGAAGGCTTGCGATTATGTGAAACCTGGAGCAGTAAATGTGCGATAAGCCTTGCGAACAGCAGGAACATGCCCGAAATTCATAGGCATGAAGATTATATTGCTGCGCCTTTTGATGGAGCTTATCCTGAACATACGTTTAAAAATGGATGGAATAGAGTAAAATCCCTTATTGATTTTCCAGAAGCCCTCCTGGAGTTCATCAATTTTCAGGTTTTTCGGACGGTATACCACAGTTGCCATATCATAATAACTCCAGTCCTCCGTAAGGATACGCCCTTCCGCCTTCAGCCGTTTGTATATTTTAGTTCCGGGAAAGGGCGTAAGGATCGGCATAAAAGCTCCGTCCAACATAGTTCTGTTTGCAAATTCAAGGAACTGATCAAACACGGAAACAGTATCATGATCATAACCAAAGACAAAAGAACCATATACACCGATACCATTATCATGAATACGTTTGATGCTTTCCTCGAAAAAATCAATATTATTCTGAGGCTTGCCCATGATCTCGAGGTTTTTCGGGTTCAGACTTTCAAATCCGATAAATATGCCATGACATCCTGCGCCTGCAAAAGATTTGAGCATTGCTTTATCCCTCGCAATAGTAATAGGGGCCTGGCAGACCCAGCGAAGGCGATAATCTTTTAATTTATTCAGCAGGCGATGTGTATGTTCCGGCTTCGCTATAAAATTGTCATCGGCAAAAAAGATATAACCTGGTGTATTGCGGAGGCTTTCAATTTCCTTTAATATCATTTCAACAGGTCTTGGCCTGTATGTTCCGCCAAAAAAGGCTGTTACTGAGCAAAATTCACAGTGATATGGACAACCCCTCGTAGTTTGGATCATGTTCTCGAAAAAATAACCTTTTTTGGGGTACACTGACCTGTCGGCAGGAGGTATCAGTTCCATCCTGGTATAATGAGACTGGTGGTAAAGAGGTTTAAGTTTTCCTTGTTCGGCATCATGAAGTATTGTGGCCCAAATCTCATCCGCCTCGCCTATGACTACACTATCAGCCTGGGACATCGCTTCTTCAGGCATGTTGGATGCATGAATTCCGCCGATGACCACTTTTATCCCCATTTTACGGAACCTGTTTGCAATTTTATAACCGCGGGGAGCAAGGGGAGTCATAATAGTTATTGCAACAAGGTCAGGTGCGGAATTGAAATCAACAGGCTGAAGGTTTTCATCTGCAAAAGAGAGTGTGTGATGTGGGGGGGTTAATCCTGCAAGCGTGGCGATTGAAAGATGTGGGAATTTAAAATAAAGAACATCCCAAAAACTTTTTTGCGGCCAGCCCGGAATAACAAAGAGTATGCGCATAAAATTTGAGTAAGGGACGAGGACGAAATAACATTCCCGGGCAGGCTCACAGATTCAGGTCAGGTTTGTTCGATCTAAAAGCACAAAAGTTGCAGTAATAGTGAGCTGTTTCAGGATTTTTGTGCTTTTAGACCGGACAAAGATGGCCTGAAGCTGCGATGCATAGTTGGGGAAGTTAATTCGTCCTCGTTCTGAAGGATTTACGGAACGTTGGAATTAGGTATTATTCATTCGTCAGTTTGTATTTTTTTGATGTTGCTTTTCGCCCGGTTCCCATGCTTTAGCGTGGGAACCGGTATGCATTCCCGCACTGGAATGGAGCGTGGGAACGAAAAAGCTTTTGAGACTTGAGGACTGAACTTTTACCCAATTATTAAATTAATTAAATTAATTAAAAAGTTATAATAACATAAAAAAAAATAGAAGTAAACAACACCTGTTCGAAAACAGCAACTCTAATTATGGATAGCTTTCTCATTCCAACATTCCGGCGTGGGAATGCCATATCACATGGATTCCCACCACGCTGGAGCGTGGGAACCGGGCAATCCTCTCTGTGTTTATCTGTGTGCATCTGTCTCCCATTGTTGTTTCAAAAGTGTGGCTGCCAACGTAAGGCGGGACAGTTGCTTTGGTGGATTTGTCGGTTACGCTCCTTAATCCGCCCAAGTTGGCTGCCAACTGAACTTTGCAGGTTGGATTAAGCGCACCGAATCCGCCAAAAAGCGGAAAGTGTCCCGCTTTAAGCTGGTAGCCAAAAGTGTCAACGGACAAATGAAGGATGCCATATTTTATTACACCTAAAACCTGCATAAACTATTTTCAAGAAGAAAATTATGCTTTTAATATCAACGAATTACAGAAATGTTGTGCTTGTATAACAC
>JAGGXA010000188.1 GCA_021163285.1 Deltaproteobacteria bacterium
AATGCCTGTTATCCGTTTCGTACTCCACGTGCGCTGTCGCTATCGTTATTCCTCTCTCCTTCTCCTCAGGCGCCTTGTCTATCTCATCAAACGGCACATAACTGGCCATTCCCTTCTTTGCCAGATGCTTCGTAATCGCCGCCGTCAATGTCGTCTTACCATGATCAATATGGCCTATTGTTCCCACGTTTATATGTGGCTTGGTCCTCTCAAACTTTTGCTTCGCCATCACCTACCCTCCTTGACGATTCGACAATAAGGCACTGAATCCTTTCGAATACGGTGAATTTCCCCCGGGAGGCTGTCCGAAAAAGCACTTTTCCCCAAACTCTGCGTCAAGCGAAAAAATTATCTTCGGAATATTAACCATATGCCTGCGGTTGCTTCTTTCACAAGCATTGATTCTCGAAAAAATTGTTATTCCCGATCAGCCTCCCATGTTACATGCAGTGCCCAGGTTTTCTACCAGCGATAATGGGCAAAGGCCTTGTTAGCCTCAGCCATTCTGTGCGTATCCTCTTTTTTCTTTACCGCAGCCCCTCTTGAGTTTGCCGCATCCATTAACTCACCAGCCAATTTTACAGCCATGGTCTTCTCGCCTCTTGCCCTTGCAAAACCGATCATCCACCGTATACCAAGCGCCTGTCTTCTTGACGGCCTTACTTCGGTTGGAACCTGGTATGTCGATCCTCCAACCCGTCTTGATTTCACCTCTACGGCAGGCTTTACATTATCAAGCGCCTTCTGAAATATAACTAATGGATCCTGATTTGTTTTTTCTTTTATGATGTCAAACGCACTGTAAAGAATTGCTCTGGCAATACTTTTTTTGCCCTGCTTCATCAGATTGTTTATAAACTTTGATACAAGCACGCTATTATACTTTGGATCTGAAGTTGTTTCCCGTTTAATTACTACCTTTTTTCTCGGCATCTAAAATCCCCAAAAACAAGAGATAAATTCAATTTACTCTAACTTTCGAATTGACGTCAGTTACAGATTCTTCGGTCTTTTTGCCCCATATTTTGATCTTCCCTGTCTCCGATCTTCCACCCCGATCGTATCCATCGTACCCCTGATTACATGATACCTTACACCAGGCAAATCTTTGACCCTCCCGCCTCGAATTAAAACAACGGAATGCTCCTGAAGGTTATGACCCATACCAGGAATATATGAAGTTACCTCAATACCGTTCGTCAATCTCACCCTGGCAACCTTACGCAAAGCGGAATTCGGTTTCTTTGGCGTAGAAGTATAAACCCTGACACATACCCCTCTCTTTTGAGGAGCGCCCTGCAATGCGGGTGTTTTCACTTTCTTTTTCGGTTTTCGACGGCCTTTTCTGATTAGCTGGTTAATGGTAGGCATGCATGCTCCTGTTTATGCTCTTGGCATTAATAATACCAAAGCGCTTCGTTGATAAAAATCCAAGGGTACAGTTTGATACGTTTTTCCCGGATTGCAGACTCCAGTTTTACCAAAACCATTATTAAAACTGATTTTTTTCATTAATTGATAAACAATAAAAGGCATCCTTCAAATTTAATTTACATTTTTTAAATGCCGGTTCTTACCTCGTTCCCATGTTCCAGCGCGGGAACTTCCATATTGAATGCGTTTCCACGCTGGAGCATGAGAATGCGAAGCGCAATTTTACATTAAAAAGTGTAAACTACTTTTAGCCTTTAATGAAAAGCATCCAAAATAACTATGTAATAGTTAATCTTAAAAAAAGTTATTATGATTAATATTGTCAAATTTGTCAAGAACATTTCAACAGGAATTAAAAATAATTCCGTAATCGCTTACATACACGAGATTCTACTATATTCGTTCCCCTATGAGGCTTTCCAGGAATAGCAATTTTTTCCAAAATCAAGGCTTGCTTAAAAAAATTACCGCAGACATATAGTTGATATCGGAGTCTCGCAAGCTCGTTTACCTCCGAAGATAATTTTTTGAGCATAACGCAAAGTTTGGGAAAAAGAGCATTCCCGGACAGCCTCATAGTGAACGGTTACGTAATTCCTATTCCTGAGCAGATATCCCAATATCTCTATAAACAGACAATCCTGTTCCAGCCGGAATAAGACGACCCATAATAACGTTCTCCTTAAGCCCTTTCAGTGTATCCACCTTACCGGCTATACTTGCATCGGATAACACCTTGGTAGTTTCCTGAAAGGAAGCTGCTGAAATAAAACTATCAGTGCTGAGAGAGGCCTTTGTTATTCCAAGAAGCAGTGACTCCGCCAGAGCAGGCCTTCCGCCATTTTTAACAATTCTATTATTATCTTCTTCAAAACGCCACCTCTCAACATGTTCTCCTATAAGAAAATTAGTATCACCAGGATCAATTATACTTACCTGTCTAAGCATCTGCCGGACTATTACCTCAATATGCTTGTCATTAATCCTTACGCCCTGTAGTCGATATACCTCCTGCACTTCATTAACAAGGTATTTTGCCAATTCTTTTATTCCTCTTACCCTCAGAATGTCATGAGGATCAGCGGAGCCATCCATCAAAAGCTCACCGGCTCTGACATAGTCCCCCTCAAGGACACTTACATGTTTTCCTCTTGGAATTAAGTAATTAACCGGCTCTCCAACCTCCGGAGTGATAGTCATCTTCCTCTTTCCCTTGGTATATTTTCCAAAAGAGATAACACCATCTATCTCACTTATCATTGCGCTCTCTTTCGGTTTTCTCACTTCAAACAGTTCCGCAACCCTCGGTAAACCACCTGTAATATCTTTTGTTTTTGTAGTTTCTCTTGGAATCTTGGCCAAAGTGGCGCCTGCACCCACCTCATCGCCATCGTTGACAAGAATAATAGCGCCCACTGGTAAATAATAACGGGCCTTTGCTTTTTCACCAGGGAGGTTTACAGTCTTACCTTTGCTGTCTTTGATTGATATCAGGGGCCTTACATCAACATCACGAGGCTCAACAACCATCCTGGTAATTTTCCCCGTTACTTTATCCCTTTTTTCCTGTATGCTGATACCTTCGATTATATCGCCAAATCTTACTTTACCCGGCACCTCGGTCATAATCGGTATTGTAAATGGATCCCATTCGGCAAGGACATTCTCAGAACTTACCTTCTGGCCTTCACGAACCTTTAATGTGGCTCCATATATGATAGGATATCTCTCTAATTCCCTTCCACTCTTGCCCATGATGGCAATTTCACCATTCCTGTTCATAACGATCAGATGGTCTTCTGCATCTTGTACGGTTTTTAGATTTATAAATTTTATCAACCCTTCATTCCTGGGATTGATAGTCGACTGCTCAACGCGCCTGCTTGCAGTACCGCCTATATGAAACGTCCTCATGGTAAGCTGGGTGCCGGGCTCGCCAATTGACTGTGCAGCAATTACACCTACAGCTTCCCCGATATTGACTTCATTACCATGGGCAAGGTCCCTGCCATAACATTTCTTGCAGATTCCCTGTTTGGTTTCACATGTCAAAGCAGATCTGATCCTGACCTTCTCAATACCTGCGCTCTCAATTTTATCTACAACATCTTCATTGATCTCATCCCCGGATTTAACTATCTGTTCGCCGGTCACATGATCGAAGATATCTTCGGCGGAAACCCTCCCCAGGATCCGTTCCTCAACCCTCTGAAGGATTTCGCCTCCTTCCATCAGATCATCAACCCAGATACCATCCATCGTACCGCAATCATCTTCACTAATGATAGCTTCTTGTGATACGTCAACGAGTCTCCTTGTCAGATAACCGGAGTTTGCAGTTTTAAGGGCGGTGTCTGCAAGACCTTTTCTCGCCCCATGTGTGGAAATAAAGTATTGTAATACGGTTAACCCTTCCCGAAAATTAGATGTAATAGGAGTTTCAATAATTTCTCCTGATGGCTTTGCCATTAATCCTCTCATCCCGGCAAGCTGCCTCATCTGGTCTTTGCTTCCCCTTGCTCCGGATTCAGACATCATGAAGATGGGATTAAAACTTTTCACGTCAATCAGTCCCTTTCCCGGGATATCTACTCGTTCAGTAGCCATTTCCTTCATCATTTCCGTGGCGACATCTTCAGTAGATTGCGACCAGATATCAACTACTTTATTATATTTTTCTCCATCCGTGATCAGCCCGTTGACATACTGTTCATCTATCTTTTTCACTTCATTCTCGGCGTGCTCGACAATATCCCCTTTTCTTGACGGGATAACCATATCCTTCATGGAAATGGATATGCCGGATTTGGTGGCATACTCATATCCTATATCCTTTAACCTGTCCGCTAAAATAACAGTAGATTTTGTGCCTGCCCTGCGAAAATGGTCATTTATCAATGAACGGAGTTCCTTTTTAGACATATCTTTATTTACCAAATCAAAAGGTATGCCTTCGGGTAACGTATCGTAAAGGATTACACGGCCGGTAGTCGTATCCTGAAGTTTTCCCTCAATCCTGACCTTGATTGATGCATGCAGGTCCAACTCATCTGCATCATAAGCAATCCTTACCTCCGCCTGGCTTGAAAAGATATTCCCTTCACCCCTGGACAGAGGTCTTTGACGCGTCATGTAATAGATTCCCAGAACAATATCCTGGCTGGGAACAATGATAGGCTCTCCATTGGCTGGCGACAGAATATTATTGGTAGACATCATCAAGACCCTTGCCTCGATCTGAGCCTCTATGGATAAAGGCACATGTACCGCCATCTGATCACCATCAAAATCAGCATTAAATGCCGTACAAACCAGGGGATGGAGCTGGATTGCCTTACCCTCAATAAGGATAGGTTCAAATGCCTGCATACTCAACCTGTGCAAAGTAGGAGCCCTGTTCAACATGATACAATATTCCTTCACCACTTCATCTAATGCATCCCATACTTCAGAGGTCTCTCTCTCCACCATTTTTTTTGCACTCTTTATGGTGTTAACCAGCCCTTTTTCATCCAGTTTATTATAAATAAAAGGCTTAAAGAGCTCCAATGCCATCTTTTTGGGAAGCCCACACTGATGCAACCGTAAATCAGGCCCAACCACAATAACGGAACGCCCGGAATAATCCACACGTTTCCCAAGAAGGTTCTGCCTGAATCTTCCTTGTTTACCTTTAAGCATGTCACTTAACGACTTAAAAGGTCTCTTGTTTGGACCAGTTACGACCTTGCCTCTTCTCCCGTTATCAAACAGAACATCAACTGCTTCCTGCAACATCCGCTTTTCATTCCTTACAATGATGTCAGGCGCATTTAATTCGAGAAGCCTTTTCAGCCTGTTATTTCTATTGATCACTCGTCTGTAAAGATCATTCAGATCAGATGTTGCGAATCTGCCTCCATCAAGGGGAACAAGAGGCCTGAGATCAGGAGGCAACACAGGGATGACATTCATAATTGTCCATTCGGGACGATTACCCGATTCTTTAAAAGCATCGATGATCTTAAGCCGCTTAGCCAGTTTTTTCCGTTTTGTAATAGACTTGGTACCCATCATATCAACACGAAGGGACTCAGAAAGCTCATCAAGGTTCAGATTCTGCAACATAATCCGAATCGCTTCGGCCCCAATACCTGCTTCAAATCTGTCACCATAATCTTCCCTTGCCTGGAAAAGCTGTTCATCATTCAACAAGCCGGCTTTAACAAGTGGGGTGTCCCCCGGATCAATAACAATATAGTCCTCAAAATACAGCACTCGTTCCAGGTCCTTCAGTGTCAAATCCAGAAGATTACCCACCTTGGACGGGAGGCATTTTAAAAACCAGATATGAGCAACGGGAGCTGCGAGCTCAATATGTCCCATTCTTTCCCTGCGGACCTTACTCTGTATCACCTCAACCCCACACTTCTCGCATACGATACCCCGGTGTTTCATGCGTTTGTACTTACCGCAATTACATTCATAATCCTTTATGGGACCAAATATTTTGGAACAAAAGAGACCATCTCTCTCCGGCTTAAAAGTCCTGTAGTTGATGGTTTCCGGTTTTTTAACTTCACCAAAAGACCACTCTCTGATCTTTTCCGGCGACGCCAATGAAATCCTTACAGAGTTAAAACTTGACGGATCTTTCGGCTTTGTAAAAAAACTATATATCTCTTCCAAGACTGTACCTCGCTATGTGCGATTTTTGATTTTTAAGGGATGTAAAAAAAATTACTTACCCATTTTGCATCCCAGCTTCAGGTCACCTTCGATCATTACGGTTGAGAAAAATCCACAATGTAGCCATGCCTGGTTTTTATCAATCGAGATGACCGAATCCGACCTGAAGCTGAGTACGATACCAGGAGTCTGTCCGGGAATAGCAATTTTTTCCAACATCAAGGCTTGCTCAAAAAATTACCGCAGGCATATAGTTGATATCGGAGTCTCGCAAGCCCGCTTACCTACAAGGATAATTTTTTGAGCATAACACAAAGTTTGGGTAAAAGGGCATTCTCGGACAGCCTCCCATGCAAATTCTTTATTTCCTAATCCTTAAGACCTTGCCGACCGCAATCATTGATTTTTAACCCTGAACTATTAGGCCTGTGAATAGTTATGACATTTATCCATGAATATCTTCAGAAAGTTGAATCTCCAACCCAAGGCTCTGCAGTTCTTTTATAAGTACCTTGAAAGACTCCGGCAGACCAGGCTCAAGGACGTTATCTCCCTTTACGATCCTTTCATACATCCTGGTTCTTCCCGCGACATCATCCGACTTTACGGTTAAAAACTCCTGGAGTGTATAAGCAGCACCGTAAGCCTCCATAGCCCAGACCTCCATCTCACCAAGTCTCTGACCGCCAAACTGAGCCTTTCCACCTAATGGCTGCTGTGTCACAAGTGAATATGGCCCAATAGAACGGGCATGCAGTTTGTCATCCACTAAATGATGCAGTTTTATTACATACATGATACCTACTGTTACTTCCTGCTCAAAAGCCATCCCTGTCCTTCCATCATAAAGTACCGCCTGACCGGTTATCGGCACCCCGGCCTCTTTCAAACAACTCCTGATGTTTTCCTCGTCTGCTCCATCAAAAACAGGGGTGGCCATAGGAACTCCATCTCTCAATAATTTCGCACTTTCTATAAGGGCCTCATCAGACATAAGATCAAATGATTCACAATCCTCATCACCTGGGAACAACCTGCTCATTTTTGCTCTCAGTTCACTTACATCAGTCTTCTTATCCAGTAACTTTCCAACTTGTTTACCCATTTCATATGAGGCCCAGCCTAAATGGGTTTCAAGTACCTGCCCAACATTCATCCTCGATGGCACACCAAGGGGGTTTAAGATGATGTCCACAGCCGTTCCATCAGCAAAATAAGGCATATCTTCAATCGGAAGTATTCTTGATAAGACCCCTTTATTTCCATGACGTCCAGCCATCTTATCACCAACGGATAACTTACGTTTTACCGCCACAAAAACCTTCACCATTTTTATAACACCCGGGGCTAACTCATCGCCGAAACTTAATCTTTCAATTTTATCGTCAAAGAATTTGGTGACTTTACGAACCTTATTCGAATAGCTCTCTACAATAGTTTCCAGCCTCTCGATTACATCCATATCGGCCTTGAGATCCGCACCTGTCCATGCCTCAACAGAGACACTCTCAACATCTTCACGCGTTATTGCCTTATTGGCGGTTATAATAAGGTTCCCTGCCTCCCGATCATACAGGTCGGTCTTCAACTCCAGCCCCAGTAGAAGGTCACACAGCTTTTCCATGGAAGCTCTCCCGATAACATCAAGTTCGTCCCGAAGATCTTTTTTTAGATTCCCCACTTCCGTGGCTTCAATATCAATTGTGCGCTGGTCTTTTTCAACACCCCTCCTTGCAAATATTTTGACGTCAATCACAGTTCCCTTATTACCCGGAGGGACTCTCAAGGAGGAATCCTTTACATCGCCGGCCTTATCGCCGAATATCGCTCTGAGCAACTTTTCTTCCGGAGATAACTGAGTTTCTCCCTTAGGGGTTATTTTGCCGACCAGAACATCTCCTGCACTGACTTCAGCTCCGATCTTAATAATTCCACTTTCATCAAGATCCTTTAATGCTTCCTCCCCTACGTTTGGAATATCCCTTGTGATCTCTTCTTTACCGAGCTTGGTATCCCTCGATACAACTTCAAATTCTTCTATGTGGATAGAAGTATAAAGATCTTCCTTTACAACCCTTTCGCTGATGAGCATGGCATCTTCAAAGTTGTACCCCCCCCACGGCATAAAGGCGACCCTCACATTTTGACCCAATGCAAGCTCTCCAAGTTCACAGGCAGGTCCATCTGCAATAATCTGCCCTTTCTTGACAATATTACCTTTCTTTACAATAGGCTTTTGGGTGTAACAACTATTCTGGTTGGATTTCTTAAATTTGATCAACCTGTATATCTCTACCTCCGGTTCATCATCATCCGTTGCGCCGATTGACCTGATAACAATTCGGGAAGCATCAACGTCATCTACCACACCATCTCTTTTTGCTCTAACAGAAACACCGGAATCCCGCGCAACAACCTTTTCCATTCCAGTACCTATCAAGGGCGCTTTTGCTTTCAGAAGGGGAACTCCCTGCCGCTGCATATTTGACCCCATCAAGGCCCTGTTCGCATCATCATGCTCCAAAAAAGGGATCAGAGAGGCAGAAACGCTGACAAGCTGATCAGGGGAAACATCCATATATCTAATATCCTGAGGAGAGGCCATGAAGGCTTCTCCCTCTATACGAACCGAGACCTGACTTTTAACAAATTTACCATTTTCATCGAGAAGGGCATTTGCCTGGGCAACAGCATAATCCTTTTCATCAAGTGCGGATAAATATTCAATTTTATCAGTCACAACTTCATCTTCCACGACTCTGTAAGGTGTTTCAATGAAACCAAATTCATTCACCCTTGCAAAGTTACTCAATGACACTATTAAACCGATATTCGGACCCTCAGGTGTCTCTATAGGACATATCCTGCCATAATGGGTAGGATGGACATCCCGAACCTCAAACCCTGCCCTTTCACGGGTCAGACCTCCCGGGCCTAACGCACTCAATCTCCGTTTATGTGTAACTTCCGATAAGGGGTTTGTCTGTGCCATAAATTGAGAAAGCTGACTTGTACCGAAAAACTCCTTTACAACTGCAGAAACCGGCTTGGAATTAATCAAATCATGTGGCATCAAAGTCTCAACTTCCTGGAGGCTCATCCTCTCTTTGATTGCCCTTTCCATTCTTACCAGTCCAATCCTGTAATGATTTTCCAGGAGTTCACCAACCGCCCTGACACGCCGATTCCCAAGATTATCTATATCATCTACCATAGTCTCGAAGGTCTTCATGTTAATCAACTCTTTGACAGTAGCCAATATATCCTCTTTTCTGAGGGTACGTTGCTCAAAAGGAACATCCATCTTAAGCCTGAAGTTTAATTTCAGACGTCCTACTTTTGAGAGATCAAATGTGTCGGGATTAAAAAAAAGGTTATTAAAAAAGATATTTGCCACCTCCTGAGTAGGAGGACTGCTTGGTCGCATTTTTCTATATATATCAAGAACAGCCTCATCAGGTAAGTTTATTTTATCAATCAGCATTGTGTTCCTGATTGTAGCGCTTACCCCTACGGCGTCAAGGACAAGACATTCCAGTTCTTTGATGCCGATTTTATTTGCTTTTTCTATGATTTCAAGAGTGAGTATATGATTACCCTCCAAGAGAACTTCACCTGTATCGGGAGCAACAAGATCATCTGCAATCACACGACCCTCAATATCGTCAAAACAAACAGGAATATGTGTAATACCCGCCGTTTTAAGGACTTTATGAAGACGTTTAGTGTATTTATCACCTTTAAGAGCAATAACCTCACCTGTCTTCTCATCCACAATATCCAAAGGAAGCTTCTTTTGATATAAATTCTTAATATTACACTCCTGCCAGCATCCGGCGGAGTCAATTCTGAAGGTTTCTGTTTCATAAAATTCGTGTAACAGTTCATTTGTCGTAAACCCAAGCGCCTTCAAAAATACCGTGGCGGGAAATTTTCTCCTCCGGTCGATACGAACAAACAAAATATCTTTGGGATCAAATTCAAAATCGAGCCAGGAACCTCTTAACGGAATAATACGAGCAGAATAGATAGGCTTACCGCTTGCATGTGTTTTTCCCTTGTCATGATCGAAAAAAACGCCTGGTGAACGATGAAGCTGACTAACAACAACACGTTCGGTTCCGTTAACAATAAAAGTTCCCCGTTCAGTCATCATGGGAATGGTCCCAAAATATATCTCTTGTTCTTTGATATCCCTGATACTCCTGGAACCATCGACAGTATCCGTATCAAACACAACCAGGCGGACAGTCAATCTGATTGAAGTCTCGTAAGTCAAACCTTTACTCAAACAATCTTCTTCATCGTAAGGAAGTTTTTCAAATCTATACTTGACAAATTCCAAAGAAGAAGTGCCCGCAAAATCATGTATGGGAAAAACACTTATGAATGCACCCTGAAGTCCAACCTCCTTGCGGTTCTCAGGTAAAACATCCCGTTGTAAAAATTGCTCATACGAGAGTCTTTGCATAGCAATCAAGTTAGGAATATCCATAACTTTTTTTATATTCCCGAAAACTCTTCTTTTCCTGCTGACACCATTTTCTCCCTTCATGGTATCTCCTCGACTTTAGGTTTACAGCTTAATAACTCGCAGAAATAATTACCCCGAACAGCAACCCTTTTTCAGGTCGTCTTTATCTGATCTGAGCTGCTTTGGGGGTAATTATTTTTTCGTTGATTTTTTTAATAAACGTTCACGGTTGAAGGTTCAAAATAACCTTTGGACAATTTGGCATGCTTCATTTTGAAGTAAAAGTAGTTGACGCTTTCATTGGAACTAAAAATTGTAAATTGCGGAAGAGGCTTATAGCCTCTTAAATCAGCGGCAGGATGCCGCCGCCATTTTTCTACCAAATGTAAAGTAAAAATGAAGGATGCCGACAATTTTTTATATTACCTAAATCCTGCAAGCGTCGAGTTTGCCGAAGACCTGCCTGCTGCAGGAGATTAAGACGTCTTAATATCTCTTCCGCATTTTGTCCTGCAAGCGTCGAGTTTGCCGAAGACCTGCCTGCTGCAGGCAGGTGCAAGGCGGCAAGGGCGCAGACGTACTACGATACTTCAAGTCC
>JAGGXA010000034.1 GCA_021163285.1 Deltaproteobacteria bacterium
GACTTGAAATATCGTAGTACGTCTGCGCCCTTGCCGCCTTGCACCTACCTGCAGCAGACAGGTCTTCGGCAAACTCGACGCTTGCAGGATTTAGGTGGTAAGGAACGAGAACAAATTAATCTCCCCAACTATGCATCACATTTTCAGGCTATCTTTGCCGGATCTAAAAGTATAAAAACCTTGAAATAGCTCTCTATTCCTGCAATTTTTGTGCTTTTAGATCGAACAAACCTGACCTAAATATGCGCACTTGCCTGGGGATGTTATTTCGTACTCGTCCCTAAGCCCTTACTTACAAAGAACCTTTAATTACTTTATGAGGCAATTATCGATCAACCTGGTCTTCCCAACATAAACCGCCAGGGCAAGGATGGTTTCATCCCCAAGGGTGTTGATATCTTCAAGTGTCGATGGATGGCAAAGATTTATGTATTCGATACGTGTAAATGGATACTCTCTTATCAGGTCATTGACGGCCTGCTTGATAAGCGCTGCATCTCTTTCTCCTTTTTCAAACATCCTGTTGGCAAGGTCAAGAGATTTCTTTAGACAAAGAGCGGATTTTCTCTCATCCGGATTCAGATATTTATTGCGGGAACTCATGGCCAGCCCGTCCGGTTCCCTGACAGTATCTACACCAATAATCCGGATATCCATGTTCAGGTCCTTGACCATACGGGAAATAACAGCCAACTGCTGATAATCTTTCCGTCCAAAAACTGCTGTGTGCGGCATTGTAATATTAAATAATTTGGCAACTACCGTGGTAACACCATCAAAATGGCCGGGCCTTGAAATAGCGCAAAGCCCCCTCGTGACCTTATCCAGGTGCACAGTAGTCTGGTAATCACCCTGGTACATCTCATCCGCGGTTGGCATAAAAAGGACATCCACGCCTGCAAGCTGCGCTTTTTTTATGTCACCCTCCGAATCTCTTGGATATTTATCAAAATCTTCATCAGGGCCAAACTGGGCCGGGTTAACAAAAATACTGACAATTAACTTATCAGTTTCTTTTCTTGTAACCCGCATAAGCTCAATATGACCTTCATGTAAAAAACCCATAGTTGGGACAAGGCCAATCTTCAGACCTTGCCGGATAAATTCATGAGCCTTCTTTTGCATGACTTGAACGGTCTTTAAGATTTCCATCGGCATAATGACAATATGAGACGGTTGGGGCTTGTTTTAACTTCGGCCATTTTTCAACTACTTAGGATTCGCCCTAAGACCTTATTCATTTAACACCTTCGATTCAGCTTGTCAATTGAAGAGCATTTGTGAGACATAAAAATTCATCCATACAAAGAGTTTCAGCCCTTCTTTTGACATCGATCCTGCACTTTTCCATTATATCGAACAACATCTTTTGGTCCCATAATGGACAAGCGGTTTTTAATGAATTAAAGATTGTTTTTCTTCGATAGGCAAAGGCCCCTTTTACTACCTTATTAAAAATCTCCTCACAAGAAAAACGTACCGGATAGGGTTTTTCAAAATCCAGCTCAAGTACCATTGAGTCCACCTTTGGTCTTGGATAAAAGGCCTTCCTCGACACCTCAATCAAAACTCTGGCAAGCGTATGGTATTTAATCCTGAGGGTCATTGCTCCGTATTCCTTTCCGCCAGGTGAAGCTGTCAGTCTTCTTGCAACCTCTGATTGAAACATGAGGATTGCCCTGCTTACCATGTTTCTGTTTTTTATCAATTTTTCAATAAAAGGTGTAGATATATTATAAGGGAGATTTCCGATTACCTTTATCTTTTTTGAGGAAGAGAGATTTATCTCATGAAAGTCCCACCTAAGGATATCATAATTAATAAGAGTTACATTTGTGATACCTGCCCTGGAAATAGTTTTTTTTAAAATATTTGTTAAGAATGCATCTTTTTCCACTGCAAATAAATGACCAACCGACCGCGCAAGCGGAATGGTCAAAGCTCCCTGTCCCGGCCCGATTTCAAGGACTATATCGGAATCATTCAGCCTGGCGCTTTCAATAATCTTATTGATTATATCAGGTTCAACAAGAAAGTGCTGGCCGAGCCTTTTGTCAGGACGAAACCCCGGAGCAGACATTATTGATTTCTTATTCACCAGCGCTTTCCCCGTTCCTTTCTTAATTGATGCCATGACTTGATATATTTAAAAACATATAAAAATACAAAGTAGGAAGGAACAGATGTACAAATTCCCATGACCAGCCCCCCGAGTAGAAATGTTGCTGCGACGATACCGCCACCGGCAAATATTTTCTCAACAATGACCATCGGATCTTCTACTGATTTTACGGCGGTCATAATTGATGAAAAAATAGCGTTTTTTTCCGAAAGCCCTAATATAAAAGCTCCAATCTTATAATTATAATAATATAAAAGAAACCAGTTAAACGGGTTGCTTATCCATGTTCCCAATATGGCAGTGATCTTGCTTCCCCTGAAGAGAAGAGCCAAACCCACTGCCGATGCTATCTGAAAAGGCATGATGGGCATCATACCAATAAAAATTCCCACGGACATCCCGATAGCCAGCTCTTGAGGCTCTCCCTTCAAACGAAGGAACTTTAAATAATAATACTTTAGATATCTGTATGTCTTCAACTCTCTATTATTGTCCTTAAAAAAGTAACCTTTCACGCTTTACAGTTATCGGTTAACGGCTGGAAAAACGGAAGATAGAGAACGAGGACAAATTAACTTCCCCAACTATGCATTACAGCTTCAGATCATCTTTGCCAGATCTAAAAGTACAAAAATCTTGAAATAGTTCACTATTTCTGCAACTTTTGTACTTTTAGATCGAACAAACCTAACCAAAATTTGTGTGTCTACCTGGGGATGTTATTTCGTTCTCGTCCCTGGAGCAAAAATTCCCGGCAAAAAATACTATGGAGATTACCGCATCGCCTTCAGCTCCTCGCAATGACAGAGGACATGTTGAAACCGTAAACAATTACAAATCTTTTAATGTATTGGGGAAAGGTCTGAAATGGGAAATCTGGATCTCACATCCATGGACAAGGGAGCGCTTTCACCGTTTAAAAACCTGTGGTAGCCGGCAAGAGCGATCATAGCCCCATTATCCGTGCAAAAACAAGGACGTGGAAAATAGACTGGAATATCCTTTTCTGTCGCCGCCAGCATCAGTTTGGCCCTCAACCTGTTATTGCAAGCCACGCCACCTGTCACAACGGCTGCGGGAGAGTTAACCTTTTTTCTTGCGCTCATCACCCTGGTAACAAGCACATCAACTACTGCTTCCTGAAAAGAGGCGGCAATATCAGCAACCGTCACATCACTACTTAATGTCTTTGAACCGCGCCATTTCTTGATATACAGGGAAACCGCCGTCTTCAGACCACTAAAACTAAAATCAAGAGACTCTTTTGTCATATATGCTCTGGGAAAATTAACCTTATCCGCACTTCCATTCTGCCCCAGTTTTTCTATTGCCTCTCCTCCGGGATAACCAAGGCCTAACATTTTTGCCACCTTATCAAATGCCTCCCCGGCTGCATCGTCAAGCGTCTGTCCCAACAAAGTATAGCTTCCATACCCCTTTACATGATACAGACTGGTGTGCCCTCCTGAAACAGTCAAAGCCACAAATGGAAACACAGGAACTTCATCCTCCAGGAAGATTGAAAGAATGTGTCCTTCAAGATGGTTTATTGCCATAAAAGGGATTCCATGAACAAAGGCAACAGCTTTAGAGTAGTAAAGACCTATAAGAAGGGACCCTACAAGCCCCGGTCCCACCGTTACTGCAATACCATCAATAGCTCCCATCTTTATCCCTGCCTCACGTAAAGATTCCCTGACTACCGTCATAATATTTTTCAGGTGTTCCCTGGACGCAAGCTCGGGAACAACACCCCCATAAGGATGATGCAGTTTAATCTGGGAATGCACCACATTAGATAATATTTTTTTACCATCTTCAAGCAATGCGGCGGAAGTGTCATCACAAGATGTATCTATTCCAAGAATAATCATTTTGTTATAATACCAGGTAACGGCTTGCCTTATTATATAATTTGGGACCGATCCCAGGGACTGAAATGAGTTCTTTCAGGTTCTTGAAGCCACCCCTTTTTACCCTTTCTCTGACAATCAGGCCTGCCGTTACAGGACCAATCCCAGGAATTACAGTCAGACCATCCATGCTCTCCCTATTAATGGAAATTGATATCCCACAGGTAAATTTATAAAATGCCGGCATCTCCCCTTTTTGCACATAAAGACAGTTTCCATCACTTATTACGTCAACCTTCGAACCGGAATGGTAAAAAACATTATTATATGATCGGTCTTTTTGTTCCATAAGTATCAATCCCCCTGCTCTCTTAATCAGGAGGTTTAATCCGGGAGGCTTGCTAAAGGCGTAAACACCGGGGTATGCCACATCTCCCGTAATCTGTACAAAGACCTTTTCAAAATAAGGAGAAAGTTCGGTTTCAGGTAAGCCAAAAAAGCCTTTAAGCAAATGCGCTGCAGCAAGGAATAACAGGAGAAGCAGACCTCCAAAGGAAATGTCATCTCTCCTGCAATTTTTCATTATGCAACCCAAATACCTTATGCAGGGAGCGTACCGCAAGCTCAGTATATTTTTCTTCAATAACGCAGGAGATCTTTATCTCAGAGGTACTGATCATCAAAATATTTATATTTTCTCTGAAAAGGGTCTCAAACATCGTCTGAGCCACACCCGCATGGGATCTCATTCCCACCCCGATAATAGAAACCTTGGAAATATCCTCATCGCCCAGCACCTTTTCAGCGCCGATCTCCAGCGCCACATCCCTGACCACCTTCATTGTGTTATAGAAATCAGACTTGGAAACGGTAAAAGTCACGTCGGTCAGCCCATCTTCACTGGTATTTTGAACAATCATGTCAACAACGACCCCGGCTTCGCCAATCGGCTTAAATATTTGCGAAGCAATGCCGGGATTGTCAGGCACCTTTTTGACAGTGATCCTTGCCTCATCCTTGTTATAGGCCACCCCTGATACCAAAACTTTCTCCATGTCCATTGTTTCAGCTACCACCATGGTTCCCCTCTCTTTGCTAAATGACGATCTTACATGAATCGACACATTATATTTTTTGGCAAATTCGACCGAACGAATCTCCATTACCCTGGCACCGAGACTGGCCATTTCAAGCATTTCATCATATGAAATGGCATCAAGCTTTCTCGCCTTTGGGCAAATATGGGGATCAGTAGTGTAAACTCCGTTCACATCCGTATAAATCTCGCAGACTTCAGCATTCAAGACAGCCGCAATAGCGACGGCAGTAGTATCAGAGCCACCCCTGCCGAGAGTAGTAATATCGGAATGACTGTCAAGTCCCTGAAACCCGGCCACAGCAACAATCCTGTTCCGTTTAAGCTCTCTTTTGAGCCGTGCGGTTTCCACTTTACGGATCCTTGCCTTTCCGTACAAACGGTCGGTAAGAACAGCCACCTGAAAACCCAGGAGAGAACGGACATCATATCCCATCGATTTTATTATCATTGCAAAAAGTGCGATGCTTACCTGTTCTCCGGTTGATAAAAGGACATCTAATTCTCTTGGGTCAGGGTGATCCGTTATTTCACCTGCTAATTGAATCAGCCTGTCGGTCTGACCAGCCATGGCGGAAAGAATAACTACAAGTTGATTCCCCTCCTGACTGCACTCGATAACCCTTTTAGCAACAGCCTTCATTTTATCAACGCTGCCGACGGATGTACCGCCATATTTCTGAACAATTAATGCCATCTACTTAAAAATCTCCAATAATTTTTGATTCAGGCATCCTTTTTATAATTTCCACAACATTTAGATGGCGCCCTGAAAGGATAATATTACGTGTCTTATCATCTATAATTGAAATTGTAACTATAATACTCCATTCCGGCAATATTTCCGGCCAGCGGTCCGCCCATTCCATAACAACAACACCATCCTGATGAAAATATTCCTCCAACCCGGTCGATAAAAAATCTGAAACGCCGTCAAGCCTGTAAACATCAATATGAAAAAGGGCGCAACGCCCTTTGTACTCGTTTACAAGAGAGAAAGATGGACTCGTAATTACTATATCGGAAGGAACACCAAGACCTAATGCCAGGCCCTTGGTAAACCAGGTCTTTCCACTCCCCGGTTCGCCCATCAGGGCCACTACATCGCTCTTTCTCAGGAGCATTCCCAGTTCTCTGCCCAAATCAATTGTTTCCAGGGCGGAACAGGTGCGGTATGTAATCGATTCATGCTTCAAGCAAGGATGGTCCTTATAAGATCAGCCTTCCCGATTATTCCCACAAGATGATCACCATCCATTACAGGAATAGTATATATCTTTTTACTGGTCATAATGGTGGCAATTTCATCAACAGGGGTATTTTTATTAACTGTTACAACCTCTTTAGTATAGAGTTCTTCGACTATGGTGGAACTTATTCTCTGGATCTCTTTTTCAATATTTTTAGGACGTTCCAGAGATATAATCACATCAAAAACAGCCACCACGGTTGGGATATGAAATTGCTTTTTCTTTCTTATCAGATCGCTTTCACAGATAACACCTTCAAGCGCTCCCTCATCGTCCACTACCGGTGCCCCGTTTATGCGGTTTTCATAGAGTATCCTTGCCAGGTCAGCAAGGCTTGTATCCTTTTTAACAGTAATAACCTCTTTTGTCATTATATCAGCGGCATTCAACATTTTATTTAACCTCTGTTGCGAACATAGGAGGATGTTGCAACATCAAGATCTTGCAATTCCTGTTTTCAATTCAACATTTTAAGTTAAAAATTTAGTTACTATTCAGTCACAGATCTACGCTGATCATCACTGATATTTTTTCTTAATATCTTTCTACACATAGTCCATATCCGGTTGGGACAATATATAACCTAAATCCTGCAAGCGTCGAGTTTGCCGAAGACCTGCCTGCAGCAGGCAGGTGCAAGGCGGCAAGGGCGCAGACGTACTACGA
>JAGGXA010000125.1 GCA_021163285.1 Deltaproteobacteria bacterium
AAATTAATGCGTGTTATACAAGCACAACATTTCTGTAATTCGTTGATATTAAAAGCATAATTTTCTTCTTGAAAATAGTTTATGCAGGTTTTAGGTATTATTGTTTTCTTTTAAAGATTTGAGCCTGTCTATTATCAGGTCTGCAACTTCATCTTTGGTCATTAAAGGCAGATCTTCTACCTTGCCGTCAACATAAATCAATTTTACAACGTTGGTATCGGTTTCAAAACCTGCGTCATTTCTTGAGATATCGTTTGCCACGATCATATCAAGATTCTTTGTCCTTAATTTTTCCCTGGCATTAGCAAGCAGGTCCTCAGTCTCTGCCGCGAAACCCACGAGCAGGCATGGAAAATCCTTTTTGGTGCTCCCTAATTGCGCCAGGATATCGGGATTTTTTATTAACTCAAGGGACAGGGAGTCCGATTTTTTTTTGATTTTCCGGCTTGCACTCTCACGCGGCCTGTAGTCCGAAACAGCAGCAGCCTTAATGATAATATCAGTATCCGGGCGATTATCAAACACGGATCGCATCATATCCTCTGTTGTTTTAACACTCCGGAATTTAACGCCAAAGGGTGGTTTCAGGCTGGTAGGACCGCTTACAAGCGTGACGGATGCCCCTCTTCGTCTTGCCGCCCTTGCTAAGGCATAGCCCATTTTTCCACTTGACCTGTTAGTAATGTATCTAACCGGATCGATAGGTTCCGCTGTTGGACCGGCCGTAACAAGAATATTCAGGCCTTTAAGGTCCTGCTCAGTGAGTAAAATCAATGCCTGTTCAAAGATATCAGCCGGTTCCGGCAGGCGGCCAGGTCCTTCCGTATGACATGCGAGCTCGCCTTCTCCAGGTTCCATAACCGTCATTCCACGCTCTTTGAGAAGGCTGAGGTTGTGCTTAAGCGCAGGATTCATAAACATCCTGTTGTTCATTGAAGGACAAATTAGAATTTTTGCCGTTGCTGCAATGACCATGGTGGAAAGGAAGTCATCTGCAATGCCGTTGGCCATTTTTGCGATAATATTGGCAGTGGCAGGGGCAATAATGATGAGATCAGCCTCCTGGCCCCAGCTGATATGTTCAATTGAGGTTCCTTCCCGGTCGAACATATCATGTATTACCCTGTTGCCGGAAAGAGCTTCAAAGGTAAGTGGCGTAATAAATCTTGTTGCGTTTTGCGTCATTGCGACCCTGGTCAGGACATCCGCCTGAACAAAAAGCCTGACAAGCTGGGCTGATTTATAGGAAGCAATCCCGCCTGATATTCCAACTATGATTTTTTTTCCTTTCATATATCAATTTCCGAGAAGGCCCTGTTAACAGCCTTTATTTTCTCCAGATCCCTTCCCTCTATATAGTATCTCAAAATGGCATCAGTTCCTGAAGCCCTTATTTCCCACCACATGCCTTCAAAATCGATAAGCGTGCCATCACCTGCCCATGTTATATCTTTTACAGGCGGAAGTTCCTGATCAGGCATTTTATTTTTTAAAAGTGTGAATACCTCTTCAGCCGGTTTCTTGATCAGTCCTTTAAAAAAACTGACAACATTGTCCCTTCTTGATATACCCTCCTGTTTTGCAGCGGCAAGTTCATCGGATGGAAGGTTTTCATCATAAAGAGTTATATCAAGCCTCTCATAGAATCGGTACTCGATCTCATTTCCTTCAATACTTTCCTGGTAAAACTGAGCAAAAGACCTTTTTTCAAAAAACAGACGCGCGGCAAGGGCCATAGTAGCAAGACCTATCTGGAATCCGTCCTTTTCTTTAAGGGCAATGCTTTTTTTCATGCCGTTTTTGCTTACGGCAATTCTTGTTCCACCCATTGCAGCGCCCCCTGATTCTTCAGCCATTATCAGGATCCTCGGGTTTTTACCCACTGAAATCGTTTCATTAGTAGGTGTATGGACAATTATGTCTTCCTTTCCTTCTTCAATCTGCTCCTCTATCTGCTCTGCAACCTCACCAAAATATTTAAAACCAACAGGTGTTCTTATCACCTTGAGCCCGTTTTTCTGGGCAATTTCGCCTATTGATCTGCTGGTAGGGAAGGTTTCAAAAACCACCCAGTCGAACTGATCGAGTTCTCCTGATGCCCTTATTTGCTCGATTCTTGCGATGGTGAGCATAAAATAAATCTGGTTAGGTTTGAAATAAACCAGAATACGGTCTTCTGTAAGATCTTCTACCTCCAGACCGTATGTTATTGCCTTCTCCTTCATACTCGAAGGCGCCGTGGTAATAATATTAAACCTGTCTCCATCCGGGTCCCAGATACAAAAAAGGGTCGAGGGTATTGCTTCTTTGAGGATTTCCTGTGCTCCAATATTTTTGTATACCTGCCATTTACCAGGGTCAACACCGTAGTTTACACCATCAACCATACCGATCCCATGATAATCGGAAGACTCTTTTTCATGATGAAAACAGATTCCCTTATCGATATTAAGGATCTTGAACATTGGTTTTGCAGTGCCGCCCATAGAACCGCCCACAGTAGACACATGGGTTATAAAACCCTGATCCTGGGCATTTCGAATATCATCAAGGGCAACTTCCGGAATAATGGATGTGACATATTCGCAATATGCCTCTGTTGCATCAAAATCCCTGTTGATCAGATGCGAATCAGGAGGAGCAAGCTTGATCAGGTATCCCGGAACGATTATTTTCCTTACTTCATTTGCAATGAGTTGAGCCTGCCCTATGAGTTGTTTCCCCAGCCCGTCCATGGGTTTCCATCCTCCTTTGAACTTTGGGGAATGACTCGCTGTAAAGTTTTCGCCGTCAGTCAGTTCATTATAAAATACACCGAAAGATGAATACCAGATCGGTGTTGTATTTACTCCTTTTCGGAGATGAACCCTGTGGCCGTGAGCAGCGTAGATTCTGGCAGCAAGGTCGATGAACTCAGATGTATGAGGCCTGACTTCACCGCCGATATGATGTTCGATCATCTTCTTGCCCCCAAATAACCGGTCGGAAACAGATGCCCTGGCTTCGGCAATGATTGCGACCTTGATACGGTTAAATGCCACTTCCGGATTATTGATATCATCAGGATCGAGCTGGTCCCTGTAACCGGCTGTGCCCAGTTTAAAAGCCTTTGCCCAATTCTCAAGTCCATCATTTTTAATGACTTCCGCACTGAGAATAATATTTTCATTATTGTCAGTAACCACCATATTCCTCCTTTTCGACCTTCCCTGTCCTGAGGACCCAGGAGTTCGAGGTCTTCAGGATGGTCATAATCTTGTCCGCTGCAGCTTTTGCCTCAGACTGGTCTTTGAAAAAACCGACACGAACCCTCATCCAGGCCTCTCCCCGCACTGTTGCCCTGGTGATATATACTTTGTAGCCGTTTTTCATAAGCATAATTGATATTGGAACAATCTTTTTTAAGGACCTGCCGGAATGCGCACTAATGACCCAGTCCATTCCCTTGACAGCAAGCAGATTTTCATTTAACCGGGAAGGCAGGATAAAATTAAGTTCAAGACCTTCGGGGAGCTCCTTATGCAGGGAATCTTTGTCAGATATTATCTCATTCAAAAGATCCATGTTGAGACGGAAGAGAGATGGCCATTTGTTCGAATCTCCATACACATCTTTCCTGCCTGCAATTTTAAAAAGGCTGTCACCCTTTTGGGTTTTGCAATACCCGACTTTTTTCACCGGCTCCTTCTCTCCCTTTGGCTGTTCAACCTGGGTCGCTGATTCAACAGGCGCTTGAGAATTTAAAGGAGCTTGATTTTCAACCTGATGCGGAGATTCAATCTGTGGGGACTCAGCTGATGGTAGAGACTCAGGCGATGGCGGAAGTTCAGCAGGTGGCGGAAGTTCCACCGGTTGTGCAGGGCCAACCGGCGGTGAAGGTTTAACAGGCGACTGAGGTACCGGTTCCTGTTCTTCAGGGGGAACGGTTTTTTCAGGACCTGAAATATTATTTTCAGGCACGGGCTCTCCATCTTTGCTTACTTCTTCCGAGGCAGGCGGTTTTGTCTGCTCAAAGCTTTTGATCGGCATTGTTACCCTTGGCTTTTCTTTTTCCGGCTGGTCTTTTCTGAAGCAACTTCCCATGAAAAAAAGAGAGGGAAATATAAAAAGGATTGCTGCTAAAAGATATAAATGTCTTGAATAGGCATTAATTGAATGTTTTTTCATTATATTAATGGGCTACCTAAGTTAATATTTATAACCGTTCACAAATTCAAAGGTTCAGCGGTTAATGCCTGTTTACGAGAAGAGGGTCATGTTTGGCGGATCTAATCCGGAATTTGGAGCCAAATCGGCAATTCATTGGGAAAACAAGCATTCATAATGAGAACTTCGGTCTTTGATACCTTCTTCGCCCTCAACTTTTAATTCTTAACTCTAAATCTTTTACCCTGAACCCTGACCGGCAGACGGTTACGTCATTTCTAATCCCCGGCCAGATTTTTAGCTATTTCCGTTGCCTCTGAAATCATACGGTCAAAGAGTTCCTTGACCGTGGGGATGTCATGAGCCAATCCCACTCCCTGTCCGCATGAAATAATGCCTGCGTCAAGTTCTCCTTTATCAAACATCTTCCTGGCATTTTCTCCTGCAACAATTTGCATGATATCCGAAAGATCGGCATTTCCCCTTTCTATTTCAGCGCATTTTTTTGCGGCGGTATTTGCCCAGACCCTGTGCGTGGCTCCGATTGAACGCATAATCAGCATAGTATCAAGCTCACTTGCATTAATCAGGGCCGTTTTCAAGTTTTCATGTATTGGAGCCTCTTGCGTGGTAAGCAGGCGTGTACCAATTATGGCAGCGTCTGCACCGAGGGCCAGGACTGCAAGGAATCCTCTGCCGTCCGAAATACCTCCTCCCGCAATCACGGGGAGACCGACTGACTCGACAACCTTGGGAACAAGCGCCAGAGTTCCAATATCGAGCTTGCCTGTCGCTCCACCATTTTCATATCCTACGACCGTGATTATATCTCCGCCCATGCTCTGAACCTTGAGGGCATAACGGACTCCAACACATTTATGCATCCAGACCATACCTTCTTTTTTAAAGCGCTGATAGAGTTTCTCCGGTGCGGAATGCCCCGATGTTTCAACTATTTTTACCCCTTTTCTGATTAAAACGTCTAAATATTCATTATTGTCTACGGGACGTTTCATGGGGAAAAGATTGAGATTAACGGCAAAGGGCTTATCAGTGAGTTCATGTATCCGATCTATTGCGTTAGCAAATTCTTCCTGGTTGTTGTACATGGCAGAGGCAAGAATGCCGAGTCCGCCGGCATTTGAAATCGCTGCCGTAAATTCAGGATTTGTTATCCACATCATGGTTCCACCGATAATCGGGTACTTGATGCCAAGCATTTCGGTAATTTTAGTCTGAAACATGCTAATCCTCCTGTTCGGATGGAGTTTTGATTAAGGGAACTTACAGAAAATAATCTACACATCCTGCTTGCCGTTTTGTCCGTCTTCTACGTTGCGGCAACAGTTGTATAGTTCATTATGCAATTGTTGCCACGCCTTGAAGATGAACAAAAATCATGTGCGATATGCGTAGTCTATTTCCTTCCAGTTTCCTATGGGGACTGCGCCAATTCTGTAAAGTTATTTTTGCACGAAACATAAGTTATTAATAATGCTTACCAAACAGCCAAATTCTGTCAAGAAAATAATCTCTTGAAAATGCAGCAAAAAACAATATATGATATTTTGTGATAACAGGGCTGGTTTGGAACTGTTTAGAGATTCAATGGTTTTTCAACCTTTAAACTTCAACTTACCATAGATAATATATAAATTTGAATAAAAATAAAGGTTAATATTCGCAAATGAGATTGTTTTTTTATTTACGTGCAGTTTCAAGGTCGGAAAAGAGTAGTGTGAACGTAAAAAAAATCGGATTGAAAGTTATTTATTAAATAATTAAGATTAAAACTTCATTATTAGTGAAATATTTAATAAATTTTCCTTGCAAAAGAAAAAACATCATGTTATTTCAATGAAAATTGTAGCTGGAGTAAGTTGAGAAGTTGAAAAGTTGAAAAAAATAAAAGATCATATTGATGCTTTCTTGGGTAAAGACAGCGAGTTTGAAGGCAAATTTTCTTTTTCAGGAACTGTGCGTATTGACGGTTTTTTTAAAGGTGAGATATTTACAGGTGATACACTGATCATAGGTGAGGAGGCTGTTGTTGAGTCGGAGATCCATGCTTCGCATATTATAATCAGCGGAGAAGTCCGGGGAAACGTTATTGGTGAAAATAAGATTGAAATGCTTTCGCCGGCTAAGGTTTTTGGAAATATTCAGGCGCCTGTAATAACTATTGAGGCGGGAGTCATATTTGAAGGAACCTGTCAGATGCAAAAACAGAGCGAAAAGGCAGCAAACAAAGTAGCGGTTCTTCCTAAGGGTAAGGCAGCAGACAAGTAGAAGGCCGTGAGAGAATGCCCTTTTCCCCAAACTCAGCGTTATGCGAAAAAATTATCCTCGAAGGTAAGCGAGCTTGTGATACTCCGACATTAACTGGTGTTCATCCATAAAGCAGGATAGTTTGTTCGAGATCAAGCGTTTTGAAATTTTAACTACAGGAATACATTGAGTATTTCCAGGAAAAATTTTAGTGCAACGCAGATATCCGGTAAAATAGCCATTTGGCGCTGAATATATGCCTGCGGTAATTTTTTTTCACAAGCCTTGATTTAGGTAAAAATTGTTGTTTTCGGACAACTTTATTGTTAATATGATTCATTTTCTCAATTCAATATTTAAAACTGTGTCTAAACAGATAAAGCTGATTTCAAAACGTTTCACTTTAGTCAGGAATCATAAATCAGGCAAAATGGGGTTTTTTAAAATAAGCTTAATATAAAGGAAGATTATGTCATGTTAGAAGTAGATTATTCCCTCTGGCCAGTCGGAGCTTTATGGATTCAAATATTTAATTTCCTTATTCTTGTGTTCTTCATGAATATCCTGCTTTATAAACCGATTCGGTCAATTGTTGCAAAAAGAAAAGAAGCGGTTAATTCACTCCAGAGGGAAATAGATGACTATCAATCCCGCTCAGATCAAAATGAAAAAGGGATCAATGATGGGATGATCCTTGCGCAGAAAGACGGGTTACAAATAAAAGACAGCTTCAAAGCCGAAGGCCATGAACAGGGTAAGCATATTCTCGGTGAAGCCGGTGCTTCCGTGGATGAGAAACTTGGCAAGGCCAAAAAGGATATTGATTTTCAAATATTGGAAGTACGAAAATCTTTAGAATCTCAGATTAACACCTTTTCGATGGACATAGCCGAAAAGGTATTAGGGAGGAGTATTCAATGAGAAGTTTTTCAGGAAATAAAAGAAACCGGATATTTTTTTCCGCATGTACTTTCGTTGTCATATTTCTCTTCTGCGGGGCATGTTTCGCGTCCGAGGGCGGAGCACATGACCCTGCAAGAATTACTGACCTTTATTATCGGATTCTAAATTTCTCTTTATTAGTCATTATTCTTTTTGTAGTGGTGAAGAAGGCCAATATAAAGGAGTTTTTTGCCAACCGGAGAGAGGGTATCAAAAAACAGTTTGAGAGACTTAACAGTCAAAAGGATGAAGCTGAAAATCGATATCGATTTCTTGAGAAAAAATTAAAAGATTTTGAGATAGAGAAGGCCGGGATCCTTGAGCAATACAAGGCGGAAGGAAAAGCTGAAAAGGAAAGGATTATTGCCGAGGCCGAAGAAAGGGCTACACAATTATTGGCTCAGGCTGATCTGACAATTCAGCAGGAAATACAGATGGCAAAAGACAAACTAAAACTTTATGTAGTAAATATTGCAACCGGGAAGGCGCAGGATATCTTGGTTAATGAGTTAAAATCAACTGACCAGGATATCCTGGTTGATGAATTTATTGAAAGGGTGGGGAAATTAAATTGATTGGTTCAAAAATATCAAGAAGATATGCTAAGGCCCTGCTCAGTTTAGGGCAGGAAGATGGGCAGTATCTGGAATATGGACAAAATCTTAATGAATTTGTCGGTTTTTGCACTGCCAACACAGAGTTTTTCCAGGTTATTTCCAACCAGATATATTCTGTGAGTGACAGAAAAAAGGTTCTTGAAGCAATTTTAGAGAAGTTATCATTTCATAATGTAATCAATAATTTTTTGAAGCTCGTTCTTGAAAAAAACAGAATGGCCGGCATTGAAAAAATTAGCGATTATTATCTTGGGCTTACTGATGAAGCTTCAAATATTACTCGTACCGAGATTATTGCTGCAAAGCCCTTAAAACAGCAAGCCCTTGACAAATTGTTACGGACATTGAAAGTATTGACCTCTAAAGAGGTCAAGGCGGAAGTAAAAGAAGATCCATCCCTTATTGGAGGGATAGTTGTAAAAATTGGGGATTTGGTATTGGATGGTAGTGTTAGGGCTCAAATTACAGGGCTTCAGGATTTATTAAAAAGGGGTGAATATAACTAATGGATATCAGAGCAGAAGAGATAAGTCAGATAATCCGGGATCAGATCAAGGATTATGAAAAGAAGGTGGAGGTTAGCGAGACCGGAACCGTCTTGTCCGTGGGAGACGGCATTGCTCGTGTCTATGGCATTGAGAAGGTAATGGCTATGGAGATGGTTGAGTTTCCTGGAGGCATCTATGGCCTTTGCCTGAATCTTGAAGAGGATAATGTAGGTGTTGCCATTATGGGAGATGATTCCCAAATCAAGGAGGGCGATACCGTCAAAAGAACCGGTAGAATTGCCGAGATCCCTGTTGGCGATGCAGTTCTTGGGAGGGTCATCGACTCCGTGGGCAACCCTCTTGATGGGAAAGGACCTATAAATGCCACCGAATTCAGGCGTATTGAAGTAATAGCCCCTGGAGTTATTGATCGCCAGCCCGTGATTGAGCCGATGTATACGGGACTGAAATCGATTGACGCTATGACTCCGATCGGTCGGGGACAGCGCGAATTAATCATCGGTGACAGGCAGATCGGCAAGACAGCTATTGGTGTGGATGCCGTTATTAATCAAAAGGATACCGATATTTATTGTATTTATGTGGCAATAGGACAGAAAAAATCTACTGTGGCTCAGGTAGTTAATATATTTGAGCGTTATGGAGCAATGGAATATACGACAGTAGTTGCAGCCTGCGCCAGTGACCCTGCGACTCTGCAATATGTTGCTCCGTATTCCGGATGTGCAATAGGAGAATATTACCGGGACAATGGAAAACATGCCTTAATAGTCTATGATGATCTATCCAAGCAGGCTACATCCTACAGGCAGGTTTCTCTTCTCCTCAGAAGGCCTCCCGGACGTGAAGCATACCCTGGAGATATATTTTATAACCATTCACGTTTGCTGGAACGTTCAGCCAAGGTTAACGATGAACTGGGTGGCGGTTCCTTGACGGCTCTGCCCATCATTGAAACCCAGGCAGGTGATGTTTCCGCCTATATCCCGACTAATGTTATTTCCATTACCGACGGCCAGGTGTACCTTGAACCCTCGCTTTTCTTTTCAGGAGTACGTCCTTCGATCAATGTCGGTCTTTCGGTTTCCAGGGTCGGGGGCGCCGCCCAGACAAAGGCAATGAAAAAGGTGGCAGGAACGCTCCGCCTTGATATGGCCCAGTTCAGGGAATTGGAGGCATTTGCTCAGTTCGGCAGTGACCTTGATAAGGCAACCCAGCAGCAGCTTAATCGAGGCAGAAGGTTGGTTGAAGTACTGAAACAGGGTCAATATCAACCAATGTCGGCCGAGAAGGAAGTATCTATTCTTTATGCCGCAACAAATGGATATCTTGATGAATGGCCTCAGGAAGCAGTTGCTGATTATGAAAAACAGATGCTGGAATTTCTTGAAGGCAAATATCCTGATATTTTGAAAGAGATCAAGGAAAAAGAAGATATAAGCGATGAGTTGGATGGAAAGTTGAAAAAAGCCCTTGACGAGTTTAACGGAATTTTTCACATTACCGCTTAATATAGCGCCTGAACGAAAAACGGGATTTGTTGCTTAGATCAAGGAAAACGAGAGATTTAACCAAGAGAATATATTGAGTCATTCAAAAATTTATAATTTGAGTCTGACGCGGATATGGGCAGATAAGCAACTCTGCTGAACCCCGAAAGACAGTTATTGTTCAGGCTACCAAGATATTGAACATATAGGAAAGAGAAGGTATAGATGGCAACCTTAAAAGATATTCTGCGAAAGATAGGCGCTGTCAAGAAGACAAGACAGATTACAAGAGCTATGAATATGGTGGCTGCAGCCAAGCTCAGGGGCGCCCAGATGAAAATGGAGGGTTTTGAACCCTATGCGTCAAAGTTTTCTGAAGTACTTGGGAGCCTGGCAAGCAGGATAGAAACCGATATTCACCCATTGCTCGTAAAAAAGGAGGAGATATCCAGAATTGAGCTGCTTTGCTTTACTGCAGATAGAGGACTTTGCGGCAGTTTTAATACTAATTCCATCAATATTTCCGAGAAGTGGATAAAAGAGCAGCAAGAGAGGGATCTTGAATGTAGTATTACTATTGTTGGAAAGAAAGGCAGAGACTATTTCGTCAGGAGAAATTATAATATTACAGAGAGCCATATTAATATTTACGGTAAAGTAGATATTTCTTTTGTAAATCAGATAACGAGGGATTTAATAGACCGGTATATGTCGGATGAAATTGATGAAGTTTATATGATGTACAGTCGGTTTATCAGTATGTCTAAACAGCAGCCTACCATAATTAAACTTATTCCTGTTGAGCCTCCAAAGAGTGAGGAAGAGGATGAAGTTACCGCTGCTCAGGAATATCTATGTGAACCTGGTCCCGAGCAGCTTTTGATAGAGCTTCTTCCAAAAAATATCAGTGTTCAGATATATAATGCTTTTTTGCAAAATGAGACAAGTGAACATGCTGCTCGTATGGCCGCAATGGATAATGCCTCTAAAAACTGTAACGATATAATAGATAGTCTGACATTGATATATAACAAGGCCAGGCAGGCTGCTATAACAGCCGAGCTTATGGATATCGTAGGTGGCGCTGAGGCCTTGAAATAAGGTATAATGCTTATTAATAATTAAGGAGGTCTTAATATAACCATGAATGAGGGCAAAATAATTCAAGTCATAGGACCGGTCGTGGACGTAGAGTTTCCGGAAGGAGAACTTCCTGAGATCCTTACAGCTCTCTTTATCACAAATCCGGCAATCAATGATACTGAGGACAACCTCGTTATTGAGGTAGCCCAGCATCTCGGAGATAATGTGGTAAGATGTATTGCTATGGACATTACTGACGGCCTGGTAAGGGGTTTGGCTGTAAAAAATAGCGGAAAACCGATTCAGATGCCTGTTGGAGATCCGGTTCTTGGACGCATCCTGAACGTAGTGGGCAGGCCGGTGGATGGACTTGGGCCTGTAAATGCCACAGAATTTTATCCTATCCACAGGCATGCACCTGCTTTTGAAGATCAGGATACTTCAATCAATGTTCTTGAGACCGGAGTAAAGGTGATAGACCTTCTTGTCCCGTTTCCAAGGGGCGGAAAGATGGGCATGTTTGGCGGGGCAGGCGTTGGCAAGACTGTTGTTATGATGGAAATGATTCATAATATTGCCATGCAGCATGGTGGAATAAGTGTTTTTGCCGGAGTAGGCGAAAGAACAAGAGAAGGCAATGACCTGTACCGGGAAATGAAAGAGTCCGGCGTTCTTGAGAAAGCCGCTCTTATTTACGGACAGATGACGGAACCGCCAGGCGCTCGAGCGAGAGTTGCGCTTTCAGCGCTTACGGCTGCAGAATATTACAGGGATGAAAAAGGCCAGGATGTGTTGCTTTTTATTGATAATATCTTTCGTTTTACCCAGGCCGGTTCAGAGGTATCAGCCCTTCTTGGACGTATTCCTTCAGCTGTTGGCTATCAGCCCACGCTTGGAACAGACCTTGGTGAGCTTCAGGAAAGAATTACATCAACAAAAAAGGGTTCTATTACATCGGTACAATGTGTGTATGTTCCTGCCGATGATCTTACCGACCCTGCTCCTGCTACTACATTTGCACATCTTGATGGCACTGTGGTACTCGCTAGAACAATTGCTGAACTCGGAATCTATCCCGCTGTAGATCCGCTTGATTCTTCATCCCGAATTCTGGATCCTAATGTTGTCGGACAGGATCACTATGATGTTGCAATGAGTGTTCAGCAGATACTCCAGAAGTATAAAGACCTCCAGGATATTATTGCCATCCTTGGTATAGATGAACTTTCAGATGAGGACAAGCTGACAGTTGCCAGGGCCCGCAGGATTCAGCGTTTTCTTTCTCAGCCGTTCCACGTGGCCGAGACCTTTACGGGGACGCCGGGTAAATATGTGACTGTCAAAGATACTATTAAAGGATTTCGGGAAATCATTGAAGGTAAATATGATGAATTACCGGAAGTAGCTTTTTATATGGTTGGCTCAGTAGATGAAGCACAAGAAAAGGCGGAAAAGATGGCCTCAGTCGGTTAATAGGGGTAAATAGTTTATGGGAACACTATATTTGGAAGTTGTCACCCCTGAAAAGTCGTTGATTAGCCAGGAGGTGCAGACAGTTATTGCTCCAGGTTCTTTAGGAGAATTCGGCATCCTGGAGGGTCATATCCCTTTCCTCACAGGTATTATGATAGGTGGGATTCGATATGTATCTGGTGAAAAAAAAGAATATATCGCGGTGACAGGCGGATTTGTTGAGGTTCATGACAACAAAGTATCAATCCTGGTAGATAGTGCTGAAAAGGCTATTGAGATTGATATAGAACGTGCTCAGCAATCCATGGAAAGAGCCAGGAAAAGGCTTGAGAAAGAACGGGGTACCGAGGATATAGATTTTATGAGAGCGGAATTATCCTTGGCCAGGGCAATCAATCGGATAAAGATTGCAGGAAAGAGGTTATAACAAGTGTCTGAATGGACTTTTCGTTCAGACATAATATTTTACATGTTGAAATGAGAAAAGGATCAATTCCAATAAATTAAATGTTCTGATTATAACGGAATTAGGGGAGGACATATTTATTGTCCGTTCCAGGTGTTAGCTCTTTGTAAAAGCTGTCAAAAAAAGGAATGTCAGCCCGGTAAGTTGCTTTGGTGGATTCGTCGCTTACGCTCCTTAATCCACCCTACAAAGTTACGTTAGTAAGTCGACGTAGGGTGGATTAAGCGAAGCGAATCCACCAAAAAGCGGGAAGTGTCCCGCATTAAGTTGTTAGCCGAAATTATCAAAAGGGATGCTTCCCCTAAATCTGTTATAATCAGTAAATGTTTTGTTTAAAAGGTTAAGGTTTTGTTCAAGATTTAGAAATGTAAAAGATTTGCCCATTAGAATCTGTAGTGAATAACAATTTATATCTGACACAGATATTGAACATAATTGTCGGGTTTACAGTCAACATATTGTACCTACATGTTAACTTGTTGATTATAGAGGAAGAAATTTGCGCAAAAAAGGTACTCATTTGAATCAAATAGCTGGCTCATGAAGCGCGAAATGTTGGTTTACAGGGTCTAAAAATATTAAAAAAAAGGTAAGTTCCTGTGAACTTGCCTTTTTTTGTTTGACCTTGCAATGTTTAAGGAATATTATTAAATTTTTTTATGGGTTTTGTGGCTCGGATAAAAAACATTACCCGTTCACAGGTTTAATGGTAATTGTTTCCGGCTTTCCACAAAGGCCGGAAGACTTGATGTTTACCCTCTTTACTATTTCGTTATGGACGGTGACGAAATAACATTTCCAGGCAGGCGCACTGATTTAGATCAGTGTTATTCGTTCTAAAAGCGCAAAAGTGACAGGAATAGTGAGCTATTTCAAGATTTTTGTACTTTTAGATCGGGCAAAGATGGCCTGAAGCTGTGATGATGTATAGTTGGGAAGTTAATTTGTCCTCGTTTCTTAACACATAACCGGACCACGGTTTTTGATTTTGTCGTAAACGGACGCAGGGCATTGGAACGAGGGCATGAATGGTTCACAAAAACATATTAGTAATTTATCGTCTGATATAAGGATGGAAACGATATGGATATAGAAGGGGGCATCGATCAACTTCAATTGCTTGAGCAGAAAGTTGAGAGTCTTATTGATTTGATAGCGGTGTTAAGAAATGATAAAGAAACCCTTACTCAAAAGAATAAATTTCAGGAAGAAAGAGTAGCCGATTTGACTGAGGAGATTGAAAGCCTCAGACGAGGAAAGGATGAGGCTATGCAAAGGATAACTTCTCTTTTGGAAAAGATTGAGCAGATTGGGATTTAGCGCTCTGGAGTTTTTTTGGAAAAGCCAATCAAAGTCAGAATCTTTGATCAGGAATATCTTGTCAGGAGCGAAGAGGATGAAGAGTGGGTACAGCGTATTGCGAAACATGTAAATAATAAGTTTAAAGAAATAATAAACAATGTAGAAGGGCTTTCAGAAAAGAAAATAGCTATTTTAGTTGCATTTAATATCGCAAGTGATTATTTCCAGTTGCTAAAAGATAGAGATGAAAGGGCTATTGATATTGAGCGGAGGGTAAAAGCGCTTAATTACCAAATTGATTTGATTACAAAATAACGTTACGGATAGTCTTATATCATCATTGAATTACTTTTATAATGAACAAGTCCGGGATTTGTGAACAAGTAAATCCCATAGATATTATGTATGATTTGGCATCCTTCATTTTTATTTTACACTTGTAGAAAAGTGGCAGCGGTATCCTGCCGCTGATTTAAGAGGCTGTAAGCCTTTTCTGCAATTTACAATTTTTAGTTCCAATAAAAGTTTCAAGTACTTTTACCACAACAGGAAGGATACCTATGATTTTGACTCAATTAAAGGCGGAGTGAATGTTATAGCAGAACGTTCCTTCGTTACCGCAATAGGGAAGATGAGTCAGGCAGTAATGAAGGTTGGTACTCTGTTTTTTTTCGAGTCCCCTGAATAGTAATAAAGTTATTTTTAGTCGGCGCATGAATGAAAACCAGGCTTTATCGTTTGGATCGAGGAAGGTGACCCAATTTCAAATCAGGTTTAAACGCTGAAATATATTGAGTATTACAAGAATTAAAACTTGAATCCGATTTAGAATTTGGGGACATCAGCAGGTTTCGTTCAGGTGCTATTTAAAAAATCAAGTATAGAGCAAGCTTTTTACAGCCTCCTGCATAAGTGTCCACCCGGAAATAGTATATTTTGGTTAGTATCCATCCATAAACAGGATAGATTGTTCGAAATCAAGTCGCTCTGAAATTTTAACCACAGGAATACATTGAGTATTTCGAGGATTAAAATATTAGCGCAACGCGGATATCGGTCAAAATAGCCAATTATGGATGGGCAATAGTTAAAGGTAATGAAGGCAATAATTTCAATTTTTAAATACATTGAGTGTTTTTAAGTTTTGAAATTTAAGTCCGTCGCAAAAGCCGGAAAATATCTATTTTGTGGTGGGAATTGGTTACTCTTCTTTTTTTTAATGCCCTTCTGATTCCTTCTTTCCAATAGACCCTTTTTCAAAACCGTAAACGGTTACGCTTTGATTTGACCTGTGCGAGTAGATTGGAGGCTGTGCGAGATTACCCTTTCACCAAAATTTTGTTTTGCGCCAAAAAATATCCTTGGAGGTAAGGTTCTTGTGAGACTCCGAAATCAACTATATATCTGCGGTAATTTTTCGCGAGCCTTGATTTTGGAAAAAATGCAGTTTTAGGATAGCCTCACGGCGCCTTATACATTTGAACCTGCAACCATTCGCCATCCCCTCGTTCCAATGCTCAGCGTCGGCCTTGTGCGGCGGGAAGGCACAGCGTATCCGAATATACGTTTCTACCCGGGAGCGTGGGAACGAGGGTAAAGAGATGTTGAAAGATTTTATCCAAAAGCTGATTGCTGATGGTTAGAAGCTGACTGCTCGGATCGCATTAATTTACACCTAAATCCTGCAAGTGTCGAATTTGCCGAAGACCTGCCTGCTGCAGGCAGGTGCAAGGCGGCAAGGGCGCAGACGTATTA
>JAGGXA010000088.1 GCA_021163285.1 Deltaproteobacteria bacterium
CAAAAATCCCAGCCTTTATGGCCTCATCCAAATTGATGCGTATCATGCAAGCACAACATTCCCATAACTTGCTGATATTAAAAGCCTAACTTCCTTTTTGAAAATAGTTTATGCAGGATTTAGGTATAAACTGACTATATAATCAGAACACAGAGGATAGATAATGCAGGAAAAATGCAAGGTATTAGTGGTAGATGATGATGCTTCTGCTAGAAAATTATATATAAAATTGCTTAGTGAGGTCTCAGGATTAGTTATAGAGGAGGCACAAAACGGAAAAGAGGCCTTAACTTTAATGAAAACATCTATGCCTGATATTATAGTTGCTGATCTTTTCATGCAGGAGATGGATGGTTTGGAATTCTGTCAACGTATCAAAGGTAATCCTGATTCGGACTTTTTTAGTATTTATCTGATAATGATCAGCTCGAGTAAGTCTAGAAAAGACAAAATAAAATGTATAAAGGAGGGCGCTGATGATTTTATGAGCAAGCCTGTGGACAGGGATGAATTGCTTATCCGGGTTAAGGTCGGCCAGAGGATCTCCTCGTACCTTAAAAAAAAGGCGCTTGATACAAGACAGATGTTTGAAGAGTTTGATGTTCTGATCTTGCAGGATGGTGGTTGCGCTCCAGGATATAATCCGGTTACAGCCTTTATTACTTATCACCTCGAGGATATTGGAAGAGCTGTGTATGCTACTCGTGAAGGATTCAAGTCGCTGGTTTTGGGAAATGACACTGATTTTGTCAGACTTGTATACGATCCCGCGATATTTAAGAAATTAGATCACATTCCCGGTGTGTACAATGCCGCTCCTTTGTCTGAATGGCGCGGAGCCTATTTAAGAAGCGAAAGATACGGGGGCTTTATAAAAAAAGAGATCCAGAAAAAGGCCGCTGAAACCATCAGGAAAAAAAATGTCAAGGCCATCATAGCTATTGGAGGAAACGGCACCTTCCAGGGAATGCAGGCCTTGTGCGATTTTATCCCTACATATATACAGCT
Organism: Deltaproteobacteria bacterium; assembly: GCA_021163285.1. Taxonomy (GTDB): domain Bacteria; phylum Desulfobacterota; class DSM-4660; order Desulfatiglandales; family Desulfatiglandaceae; genus JAGGXA01. Next base: position 1,009 of record JAGGXA010000088.1, read on the forward strand.
CTTTTTTGTGCCTGTAACAATTGACAGTGATATAGCAGGAACTGAGTGTATAGGACAGAACACAGGCATTGAGATGGGTGCTGAAAAGATCAGGTGCTACATGGCTGATGCCAGAACTCATAAAAGGGTCTATATAATTGAAATGATGGGTGCATGTAGTGGATTTCATGCCCTCCATTCATGTCTTGGAGCACGCGCACACCTCGCTGTTCTCCCAAATATGGTAATTGATCATAAAAAGGTGGTAGAAGCCCTGAATAAAAAAACTGAATGTGTGATTGTTGTTGCGGAAGGATATAAACGAGAAGAGAGAATGGTTAAAGGTATTAAAGATAATGCGGCAGTATATTTCTACAAAGAACTCCTGGCAACCGGTATTGAGATAGAACGAAAAGTGGTATGCGAACCCTTTGCAAGGGATATCAGGGGGGCTGCCCCAAATAACCAGGATATTACCCTGGCCCAGCGAATGGCTTATAACGTTGCGGAGTACTTAAGGGCAGGGACTTCAAGGTTGATGCCGGCAGTGATATCAGGCAGGGAATATGCTATTCCATTTAATGAGATTCGGACAGAGAATATGGTGGAGAAGGGACTTTTGGTCCTGTCCGATCGTCTTACAAGTGGAAATAATACGATGTTGAATGGTCGGCTGTAATTTTTATTATTCTTGTAAGCTGCATTTTTTCAATCAGATAGAATAGGGTAAACAATTTTTACGAACCTGGAGTTTATTAGACAATCCTTATCACCAACGTCGAGGTAAAAGAAGGTTTTGCTTTGGTTCAGGAAATCGGACAATCGAGAATTGCTTACGGGCAGGTCGGAATATACCTTGCCCTCAATTATTTTACCTGAGAGAAAATGTACCTTAACCGGAATGGTTTGTTGACAGGTGAGGCCCCTTTTCATATCAGGGTTATTTAAGACAACCATCGCAATACATTCCTTTTGAAGTAAGGCTATTTTTCCTTCATGTAACTCAAAGGGGAGGTATTTATTTTCACTGACGAGCAAGTCCAGAATGAATTCATTGCCTTCATGGCCAGGCGTTTGAAGTGAGGTAAAAAAACTGCCGCTTAAACTTTGTTTATCCGAATAAATGACTTCCGCCTTTTTCTTTGTAATTTTTATTTTAAACATCATAATCTCTTTTCTGTCTCACTTTTATTTATTAAGAGGTAAGGAACGAGGACTAATTAACTTCCCCAACTATGTATCATAGCTTCAGGTCATTTTTGTCCGATCTAAAAGTACAAAAATATTGAAATAGCTTGCTATTCCTGCAACTTTTATGCTTTTAGATCGAACAAATCTGGCTGCCTGCTTGGGGATGTTATTTCGTCCCGGTCCCTGATAGTTCAGCAGGTATACAAACTTACAGGAACCCGGAAGATTTTATGATAATCATGACACTCCTAAAGGAATAGTTGTCCATCTTTGATCCCGCAAGATTTCCTTGTTCCTATGTTCTCCTATGCTCTGTGTGGTAACGCAGAGCATAGGAACAGGATTGTGAACAAAAAATTCTATTTTTCGTTCAAGCGCTACTATTTCTTTTCCTCATCAGCCTGACGTGCTCCTTCCATTAAGAGCGACATGGTAGATCCCCGGATGCTGTGTTGTGGAAAATCCGAACAAGTGACGATCCGAAAGTTTCCTTCTTCCCATGACATTAACCTGTAAAAAGCGTTTTCACCTTCTGAGCTTCCAATATATGCATGAACAATTTCACCATTCCTGATATAAATCTGTCCTTTTTTATCATGACTATCAAGCATGATCCTGACATTTTTTTCTCCGGCGGAAAGATTTTGGATCATATCGGTAATATTCATCTCTCTTAAAGATCCGTTTATACCTTCTTTGGATTCATTCGGAGAGCGGTTTGCCATTAAACGCTGTATTTTTAGCGAGAGCAGGTCTGGATCTATCGGTTTTTTTAAAAAATCATCAGCACCTGCCTCCAGGCATTCGGCCGCCAATCTTTCACTTTCTTCAGCCGTAAGAAAAATGAATGGGATATGCGCAGTTGATGCATTTTTCCTTAAAGCGCGACAAAAACCAATACCATCGGTTTCAGGGAGACTGATCTCGGAGATAACGAGATCGACCTCGGAATTTATTATGACTTTTACTGCCGATTTGGCATCCGGAAGTAGTTTAACTTTATAGCCGTCGTTCATTAAACGAAGGACCATGGTGGATTCTTGAGAGACGTATGGGTCTACAACGAGGATATGGCGTGAAGGGTGGTCAACTTTTTTCAAAAATTCCTCATCTTTTATAACCCGCAGGAAGGCTTCTAATATGGCCTTGTTTTCAGGAAGTGAAGATTGTTGATCGAGCAGCTTGCGCACCTGATTTATGTTTTGTGTAACTTCAGGCTCACGGTTTTTGATAAACTGGTATTTTGTTACCAGTTTTAAGATGTTTGCTTCAATACTTTTTGTTCCGCCCTCGTCCGCATCCGTGCTGAGTATTTTGTTGAGATGGTATGGTGTGGTAATGAGACGCGTCAATCTTTTTCCAAATTTATTTGAAGAAAGCCACGCGGCCAGGATAAGACCATCAGCCTGACTCGGTGAAAGGTTCAATCTCAAGGCAAGAAGCTTGCAGTATCTTGCTCGTGTGAGTATCTCTTGAAGTTGCTTCTCATCTTCCTTTATGCTTTTTTTCATAAGAAACATGACCAGGTTAATCAATGCCTGACTCATTTGACGGTATGAGTATTCCTGACCCAAAAGTATAGGAGCAAACTGATAGAAAGAGACTGGGGACAACCCATATTTATGGGTTATATCCTTAAAACGGGATGTTTGGGAATCAAAGGTGCGGCCGTTTACCAGCAATAATTCAGGTAAATTTTCTTCGCATATCCTGATAGCCTCCTCCGTGGAATAAGCCAGCTCAACATTTGAATAGCCCTCTCTGTCAAGAAGTGTTTGCAGTGCGCTTGAGCGTGCACGATCCGGTTCAAGTAAAAGAATTTTTTTTTGAGAACAAGTTTTATCTTCCAGGCTAAGTTCTTTCTCGGAGTCCTGCTCGGGGCTTACAATACTAAAGTCTTCAGGGAGATCCAGATTTTTGACAGGTACGTAGGATTGACCTTTATAATATACATCAATAGCTTTATTGATTTCCGGCCTGGAAGCGACGACAAACATGAGATGACGATGGGCTGAAAAAATGCTCCGGAGCTTCTCTATGATAATATGGTCTTCAGGATTATCAAGCGCAAGTGTAAGGATGTCTTTTTCCGCATCATAATCTATTGGGAAAATTTTCCAGCGCACGGCAAACTTTAGAGGTACTAGGGCCTTTGCGGAATCAGGGGGCGGGTTAATCAAAAGGGTATGGTATGGTTTTCCGTGAATTATTGCCAATCCTTTTCCCAACGTTTCATAATCGAGAATATTCAGAAAAACAAGCGCTTCATAAATATTAATTCCCTTTGTTATCGCATAGTCTTCCGCTTGTCGGAGCTGTTCCTCGGTCAGCTGCCCACCTGCAATAAAATGGCTTTTCAATTTTGAGATATTAACCATTTGTTCTTATGAAGCCGAATCTAACTTATCGAGATAGATATTTGCTTCTTCCCGGGTGACCTGTTTTTTCTGAAGCAGACTTTTAATATGGTCTTCCATGGTCTGCATACCTGTGCCTTTGCTGGTTTGTACAACGGAAAAGAGTTGGTAAGTTTTACCCTCCCTGATAAGGTTTTTAATAGCCTGATTGGATATCATTATCTCTACCGCGGCAACACGTCCATGTCCCTTGGCGCTTCTTAATAATTGTTGGGCAATTACGCCACGCAATGATTCACTGAGCATGGTTCTTATTTGAGATTGCTGGGTTGTGGGAAAAACATCAATGATGCGGTCTATAGTCTTAACTGCACTGGATGTATGAAGAGTGCCAAAAACTAACAGCCCAGTTTCTGCGGCTGTAAGGGCAAGGTGGATTGTTTCCAGATCTCTCATCTCCCCGACAAGAATGACATCGGGATCTTCCCGCAAAGCTGCCCGCAAACCGGAAGCAAAACTTTCTACATTAGGCCCTATTTCTCTTTGGTGGATAAGGCATTTTCCCCTTGGATGGATAAACTCTATGGGATCTTCCAATGTGATAATATGGTTGTTTTTTTCTTTGTTTATTAAATCAATCATAGCTGCAAGTGAAGTGGATTTACCAGAACCGGTTGCTCCGGTAACTACCACCAGGCCTTTTTTTGTTCTGGCAAGGATCTGTACGGCTTCGGGAAGTTTCAATTCTCTCAGGGTCTTAATTTTGGTGGGAATTAATCGAAATACACCTCCATATCCCCTTCTTTCCATAAATAAATTGGCACGAAAGCGGCCTTTGTCACCAATTTCGTAAGCAAAATCGATATCTTTCTTCTCCTTGAGAAGCTCAAGTTGTGCATCGTTTATTATTTCAAGAAGCAGGACTTCAGCCTCTTTAGGGGTAAGATTATGATATTTTGTGCGTTGCAACTGACCGTCAATCCTGAGGGCAGGCGGATCGCCTGCGCAAATATGCAAGTCAGAGGCATTATGCTGTATCATCATATTCAGCAGGACGTCAATTTTTGCCATTATATATCTCCGGGACAAGGGGTTTTTGTTCTATGATGCTGTGTGAGAATGCCCTCTTCCCAAAACTTTGTATTAAGTGAAAAAAATATCTTCAGAGATAAGCGAACTTGCGAGACTTCGGTATTAATCATATGCCTGCGGTAATTTTTTTCGCAAGCCTTGATTTTGAAAAAAAATTACTATTCTCGGACAGCTCCTATTTATTTAAGAAACGCGAATTTTCGAAAAGCTGTCAGTATTTAGCTTAAAGAACTATCTGTTTGATTTTAAAAGTTAATTGCCAACAACCGCGGGCTTAAAAACTTCAATTTGGAACAGTTCCTTAATCTATGATAAATATGGTAATTTAAGCTTTCCGCAGATAAATTTATAACAATGCTGTTTAATAAGTATCGGCAATAAGGTATTTTAACTTTAATGAAAATTTATCTGTTTTCTTTCGTTGACTTTTGGTGTGTAAATGGTTAAAAAAAATAGTAACTGCCTACAGGTTTGAAGGTTGCGGGTAGAAGGTTGATATGATATATATTGATTTTGTGGGAGCGTAGGGGCGAACCTTGTGTTCGCCCTTTGATTATTTACCCCTTTGATTATTCGCACGTTTTAAGGGCGAATACAAGGTTCGCCCCTACGGGATATTGCCTGATAAATTGGGCAGAATTTCCAGTTTCTGATTTCTATTTTTAACGTTCCGTGAACGGTTGCAAAAAATACTATATTGTTTGTGCATAAGGGACGAGGACGAAATAATTTTCCCGGGCAGGCGCACAGATTCAGGTCAGGTTTGTTCGATCTAAAAGTAGAAAAGTTGCAGGAATAGCGAGCTGTTTTAAGATGTTTGTACTTTTAGATCGGGCAAAGATGACCTGAATCTGTGATGTATAGTTTGGAAAATTAATTTGTTTTTGTTCCTTAGCGCTTTTATTTTTTTATGTCTCTAAGACAATAATAAGAGTAAATACTCAGCTAAATAAACGGCTTAAATACCTGAGTATTTACCAATTAAATTTTAATAAGGTAAGTCGATGTTTGGTATAGGCATGCCGGAATTAATAATAATTTTGATCATTATTCTGATTATTTTTGGAGCCGGTAAACTGCCTGAGATAGGCAGTGGGATAGGCAAGGGAATCAAGAATTTTAAAAAAGCGACCAAAGAACCGCCGGAAGAAATAACATCTCCCGAGGAAGAAGATAATTCTGTTGTTCACAAAGACTAAGAACTCGCGCAAAAATAGTTTAGGGACAAGGACGAAATAACTTCCCTGGGCAGACGCACAGATTCAGGTCAGGTTTGTTCGATCTAAAAGCACAAAAGCTGCAGGAATAGTGAGCTATTCCAAGGGTTTTGTACTTTCATATCTGGTAAAGATGGCCAGAAGTTGCGATGCATAATTATGGGAAGTTAATTTGTCCTCGTTCTTTAACCTTTTGGTATCTCATCTTCAGGCTGTCTTTATCATATCCTCATTCGCAATGTCCTTGAAATGGCTCAATATTCCTGAGGCGTTGCTCAATAGGATCGTATAAATCCAACCTGAATCTGAGCGCTAATTCAGCTGATTTATTGTTGAGCAAGCCCCAGGACATGGTTTAAAATGGGATATCATCTTCGGGGATGGGGGCAGGTTCTTCGACCTGGAGTCGATTATCTGCCGACGTTGCCTTCTCAACTCTATTAACAGCGCCTAACATCTGCATGTTTTGAGCGATTATTTCCGTGGTATATCTCTTGTTGCCGTCACGATCATCCCAAGTCCTTGTCTGGATTTTTCCTTCTATATAAACCTGGCTTCCTTTATGAAGATATTCCCCGCATATTTCGCCAAGCCGTCTCCAGGCAACAATCCTGTGCCATTCAGTCTTTTCCTGCTTTTCACCCGTACTTTTATCTTTCCATTCCTCTGATGTGGCAATGGTGAAATTAGCAACTGCCGCTCCTGACGGCGTATATCTTATTTCCGGATCTTTGCCTAATCTGCCAACCAGTATTACTTTATTTATACCGCTCATATTCTATTCTCCTTGTTTGCACCTGTTATACAGTGTCTGAACGGAAACTATAACAGATACTATTTCGGTTATTTAATGTCCATATAGGAGGCTGTCTGAAAATGCCCTCTTTCTCAAACTCTGCGTTATGTTTAAAAAATTAACTTCGTCCCTAAGCGAGCTTGTGAGACTCCGATATCAACTATATGCCTTCGATAATTTTTTTCGCAAGCCTTGATTTTGAAAAAAATTGACATTCTCGGAGTGCCTCCCTGGATAACGAACTTACGGGAAACGCAGGTATGCAACTGTTCACCAGAGCCCGGAATGTGCGTAAATCAGGGTGGGTAATTAACAGCCATTCCTTTATTGTTTGCCTGAACGTGTGCAGATGGGGAACTGATAAATATTAAGTCTATCACAAAAAAATAATTGAAATCAAGGTCATAACAAATAGGAGAGATTTTTTCTTAAATAGTATTACTTGTTGACTGAAGGTCGGTAAGGGGTTAAATTATGTTGTTTTACCAGATAAAATTATATTTGCTCAATCAGTTGCGGTAAGTGCCTTTGAATACTAAACTCCCTGATTCCTGCGTACGCGGGCATGACAGGCGCTTATCTCATTTCATTATTCCCGCGTATATGGGAATCCATGAGTTCTTACCCCGGAATATTGAGCTATTATATATAAAAAGAGGGACAAAATGTTAAAGATTATACCATTAGGAGGTCTGGGTGAAATAGGCCTTAATATGATGGTTGTCGAATATGAACAATACCTGCTGATAGTGGATGCAGGTCTTATGTTCCCCGACGACTATATGCCGGGTATAGATCTGGTTATTCCGGATTTTAAGTACTTGAAAGAAAACAGGAAGAAAGTTAAGGCTGTTATTCTCACTCACGGCCATGAAGATCATATAGGCGCAATGCCTTTTTTACTCAGAGAGTTCCCTGTTCCTGTTTTTGGTACAGGTTTTACGCTGGCGCTCCTGAAAGAAAAGCTCAAAGATTACTATCTGCCGTTTCAGGTCAATCTTAATAAAATCAAATCAGGAGATATAAATGAATTCGGGCCGTTTCAGGTGGAATATATTAGTGTAAATCATAGTATTGTGGATGGTGTGGGACTTGCCATTAAGACCCCTGAGGGCATGATTGTGCATTCAGGTGACTTCAGGATCGATCTAACCCCGGTAGATAATCAATTCACTGACCTGATCCGTTTCGCACATTTTGGACAAGAGGGGGTTCTTGCCCTTTTTTCTGATTCAACCAATGTTGAAAAAGAGGGTTTTACAATAAGCGAGCAGGAGGTCAGAAAGACTCTGGCGGATCTGTTCCAGGTAAGCAGGGGCAGAATCATCATAGCAAGTTTTGCGTCAAATATATCCCGGGTTCAGCAGGTTATTTCTCTCGCCATGGAATTTGACCGAAAAGTGGTATTTAACGGTAAAAGTATGGTTACCAATGTAGGAATAGCAAGAGAGCTTGGTTTTATTGATATGCCGGACGATCTGGAGATAACAGAACGGCAGATTTCACAGTTTTCGGATAAAAATATTGCTATTATCATTACCGGAAGCCAGGGAGAACCTATGTCGGCCCTTACAAGGATGTCCCAGGGAAGACATAAAGGGATCAAGATCAAAAAAGGAGATACCATTATCCTTTCTTCCCGTTTTATTCCCGGTAATGAAAAGGCAATTACTGCTGTAATAAACAGGCTCTTCCATATGGGGGCCGATGTTATTTATGAAAAAATATCTGATATTCATACTTCAGGTCATGCAAAAAGAGAAGAATTGAAGTTATTGATGAATATTGTAAAGCCACGGTATTTTGTGCCTGTTCACGGAGAATTCAGACATCTTGTAAGGCATGCCCGGCTGGCTTTGGACATGGGTATTCCTGAAGACCATGTTTTACTTGCTGAAGATGGTTCAGTTATCTGTTTTGAAGAACAAGAGGCAAGATTAAATGGCACCGTATATACCGGCCGTATATTTGTAGATGGCAAATGGGCGGACAATGTGGGAGAGATGGTACTAAAGGATCGGTTAAAGCTTGGTGAACATGGGATGGTTTTAGTCTCTATGGCAGTGGATGAAAACACTGGAGATATTATTTACGGACCGGATATAACTTCAAAGGGATTTATATTTGAAGATTACGGAGGGTATATCCTTGAAGATGGCAAATGTATTGTCCTGGAAGTAATTGATGAAATTGAAAAAACATTAATTATTGACTGGACCAAAGTGCAAGCCGATATCAAAAAGCGCCTGAAAAATTTTTTTTATAATGCCATTGAAAGGAGGCCACTCATAATGGTCAGCATTCTTCCTGTTTAAGGGGACGTCCTTCATTGTTACTTTACACTTGGCAGAAAAGTGGCAGCGGCATTCTGCCGCTGATTTAAAAGGCTATAAGCATCTTCTTTATTTTACAATTTTTAGTGCCAATAAAAGTGTCAACTACTTTTACCTCAAAATAAAGGATGTCTTTAATGGCCTGTGAAGTTTATAATTTAACTTATAATGGATATCGGTAAAAATAACATTTTAGGCGTAATTTTTTGGTAACCGTTCACGAACGTTGAAATTAGAAATTCGGGCATCTTTCAAACCTGATTTAGGCTTTGTAGCTGTTGTCTTTTGTCTGGTTTTCGTTCTCCTGCGTAGAAACCAGTATTGTATGCATTCTCATGCTGGAGCGCGGGAACGGGAAATCTTGTATTTTCCCTGAAGACGTACGAATAATAAAAGGGCGAACACAAGGTTCGCCCCTGCGCCCGCACAAAATCAATATATGTCATATCAACCTTCTATCTTCAGCCTTTGAACCCGTGAACGGTTACATTTTAAGGAGTTTAACATTGGACGGCAGAGCAGAGACCGGGAACAAAACTGACAATTCAGCTCGCTCGGTCAGCAAAGAGATATGGGCACTCATTTTTTTGTTTATAGCCATATTTTCAGGTGGCAGCCTTGTGTTTTTTCATCCTTCCGACAAGCTTTTCTGGAATGTGACAGGTCCTTTAGGCAAGGCCAATAACCCTTTTGGCTCTGTAGGCGCACACCTCGCCGGCGGGGTATATTTTCTGTTTGGGTTTTCCTCTTTCTGGCTGGTAATTATCCTGCTTGCAATGTCAATTCTCTTTTTTAGCGGGCGCACAATTCCATCTCCGGTTAAAAGTTTTCTGGCATCTTTTGCCCTGGTCGTCTCTTTTTCCGCTATATTAGGTCTGCAATTTCCAGATGTTATTCATGTAAGATCCGGCGATATGTTTGCAGGCGGTATAATCGGACTCCATCTGGCTTCTCTGACAAAGGACGTTCTTAATTATTTTGGTGCATATCTCCTTTTTTTTGTAATCTTTATTATATCTCTTATGGTACTAACCTCCATCTCTCTTGGCGGGATTATTTCAAGATTAGGGATTTTGGTAATACTCCTTTTGAAGCAGATATCAGGTGCCTTTAACAAAAGAAAAGAACGAAAAAAAAGGGCGCGCAATAGCATAATTGTCAGGAAGGAGATTAGAGCAAAACCAAAGGTCCAAATTATAGCGCCTGAAGCGGAAGAGGAAAAGAAACCGGAACAGAATGTCTTTTCATTTATGAACAGGGCAGACGAAATACAACTCCCCTCCATCGATCTCCTGAATGACCCGCCTGACAAAACAAATACGGTGGTTCAACGTGAAAGCCTTGAGATGAATGCCAGGCTTCTTGAAAAAAGACTGAAGGATTTTGCTGTTAAGGGGGAGGTAAGCGCAATCCATCCAGGACCTGTAATTACCATGTACGAATATAAACCTGCTCCAGGCATAAAAATCAGTAAGATAGTTGGTCTTTCAGACGACCTTGCTCTTGCGCTCAGGGCTCCAAGCATCCGCATTGTGGCCCCCATACCGGGTAAGGCCGCCGTAGGAATTGAGATACCTAATAACAGGAGAGAACCGGTATTTTTAAAGGAGATTATCTCAAGTTCTCAATTTAAAAACACCAAATTTGATTTGCCTGTCACCCTTGGTAAGGATATTACGGGCATCCCTGTTATTGCTGATCTTGCAAAAATGCCTCACCTTCTCGTAGCAGGAGCGACGGGAGCCGGAAAAAGTGTTTCTATAAACACCATGATTAACAGCCTCCTGTTTAAGGTTTCGCCTGATATGGTAAGGTTTTTAATTATTGACCCGAAAAGGATTGAGCTCTCTATATACCGTGACATTCCCTATCTCCTGCACCCGGTGGTTACCGAACCAAAGAATGCCACAAGGGCGCTCAGGTGGGCAGTATCAGAGATGGAAAGACGTTATATGCTTCTTTCGGATAGGGGCGTCAGGAATATCAAGAGCTATAATGCAAAAATCTTAAAAGATCGGAAGGCCGCTATAAAACAGGGAACAGAGGGAATTGACGGCAAGCCGTTACCTTTTATTGTTATTATAATTGATGAGCTTGCGGACCTGATGATGGTATCTTCCAAAGAAGTGGAAGAGACGATTACCCGTCTGGCCCAAATGGCCCGTGCCGCTGGAATACACCTCGTTATCGCGACTCAAAGGCCGTCAGTTGATGTCCTGACAGGTATTATCAAGGCCAACTTTCCGACTCGTATCTCATTTCAGGTATCTTCCAAGGTCGATTCGAGGACCATTCTGGATACAATGGGAGCAGAAAATCTTCTTGGGGAGGGAGACATGCTCTTTATGCCGCCGGGAGTGGGACGTATTAAGCGGATTCACGGCGCGTTTGTTTCTGAGGACGAGGTGAGAAGAGTAACTGATTTTGTAAGGGCACAGAAAAAGCCGGAATATGACAATTCGATCCGGGCCGAGATCTCACGCGATGAAGAATCGGAAGATAAAGAACGAGAATTGGATGAAAAATATGGAGAGGCGCTTGAAATTGTGTTTCAGACAGGCCATGCTTCTATATCCAGCCTGCAGCGCAGGCTCAGGGTAGGATATAACAGGGCTGCCAGGATGATTGAGGCTATGGAAAAAGAGGGTGTAGTCGGTCCTTCTGATGGAGTGCGCCCACGTGTGGTTTATGCCGGAAGGAGGACATAACATGGTAAGGTTATTTATTATAATATTTCATCTCTGTTTTTTCCTGTTGCAGGCAAATCCTTCAGCAGGTAATGATGATCTTTCCCGGGTTCTCGAAGGCATCCGGAAAAATTATTCCAATTGTCCATGCCTCACAATCACCTATTCACGGGAGGTGATTACCCGCTCCATGTCCATGCTTGGCAACGAGGTAAAGGGGGATATGGCCACGGGCCGGATGTATTTCAAGTCGCCCTATTCCCTGAAAATGGAGCAGAAAACGCCGGAGACTGAAACCATTATCTCTGATGGAGATACGATCTGGTGGTATATTCCTGCAAAAAGAACTGTTCACAGGTATTCTTCCCTGAAATTCGGAAAAGAACTAAGGCTGCTTAGCGATATATTCAGGAGGCTTACGCGTGTGGAGGATAACTTTGTTGTGAAGCTCGCTGATGATAAAATTGAGGGAGGATTCAAGATCGAGATGACCCCTGACCCTCCATGGCAGGAAGTCGATCATATCCTTCTTACCGTGACTGGAGGATATAATATCCGCGTGGTGGAGATTTTTAACCGGATAGGTGGTGAAACCAAATTTACCTTTGATGAAAATATAAAAAAAGAGGAGTTTGAAGAGGGTTTTTTTAAATTTTATGTCCCGGAAGGAGTAAAAATAGTTGATGAAGAAGGAATTCAGGAGAAGAAGATTAATAAATCATTACCTTTGAAAGAAGACGCCCGACCCTGATCAGGCTTTCCAGGCTGTTGGCCGGCAAAAAATAATCAACATGGGGGAGTGCGATTTTCATCCCTTTGCACATTGGTTGATAACCCGGTTCTCCTGCGAGGGGGTTCAGCCATATCACGATCTTTGCCTTCCGGTTGAGTTTCTCCATCTCCCGCTTTAAGAGCTCCTTGCCTCCGAGGTCCCAACCGTCACTCAGGATAATTATTATGGTTCGTTGATTGAGAAGTTTCCGCCCAAATTTTTCGCTGAACTGGTGAAGAGAATAACCGATCCTTGTGCCTCCCGACCAGTCCGGGACTTCAAGAGAGATGTGTGTTATGGCTTCTTCGATATCCATATGTCTGAGCATAAAGGTGATGGATGTCAAAGATGTGGAAAATGCGAAGACCTCGGCCCTTGATCCCACTCCGCGGAGTCCGAGTAAAAACGGTATAACAAATCTGAAGTACCTGTCCATGGAACCGCTTACATCAGCTATTATCACTAAGCGTTTGAGCCTTTTTTTCTTTTCCCTGAAAAATAATTTTAAAGGAATTCCGCCGGTTTTCAGACTCTGCCTTAAGATGCGGGCAAGGTCAATTTTACCTGACCTTTTTTTCCCTTTATATCGCCGGGATGTGTGAATCTTAAATGTCTTAATTATCTTTTTCAGGGCAAGTTGAGCTAACCGGATATCCGCCTTATCAAAGCGGGCAAGGTCCTTTTTCTCAATTGTTGATACGGGACTGTATGCCACACCTTCAAGCCATTCTTTTTTTTCTTCAATTTCTATTTCCGACGCCCTTTCCGTTTTAGCATCAGAAAAAACTTCTAAGTCAGGAAGCTCTTTTTGTGCCTCTCTTTTAAGTGGTAGTTCTGTTTGTGGTGTGTCTTCCGTCAGTTGTATTTGGTGCTGGAATTCGTCAAAGAGATCCTCAAACAAGGACCACTCAAGGTTGTTTGTTGCAAAATTTGCCCTGAGCGCCGCAAGAATATCCTCCCTTTTTGAAATGTCTATTTTTATTAGTCCACGGACTGCATCATGGACGCTGCTCTGGAAAACATTGAAACCGTGAGCCTTTAAAAAGTCGGCAAATCTGGCCACCTTTCCTGCGAGCCCCTGCTTTATTAAGACCCCGGTATTTTTGTGGCCTGTAGATATCTTTGCTTTTCTCATTCCTTGAGTTATGTTATGCCTGCTTCTTAAATAGCGTCTGAACGAAAAACTCATTAATCAAAATAAACAAGGCGTTATTATTTATTTAAATGAAGTTTTAGGTTGTAGGTATCAGGTGTTAAAGGAACGTTTTCAGAGCTAATGTCTAAAACCTAACGCCTAAAAGCTGATAGCTATAAATCTTTACCTGAAAAACGCTGGAAATAGTTGTTTTATCACCATAATAAATGCTTTTAGTTCAGAATCTAAATATATGTTGCACGTTCATCTTTATTGGCCCATATCTCCTCTTTGAACTTTTTGATATCCTCCTGGTATTTAAGGATACACCCAAGGGTTTCGACAACTACTTCCTCGTCGAGGTACTGCCTGTGCATTGCTATAATGGACTGTATCCAGTCTAAAGTTTCGGAAATACCAGGTTTTTTTACAAAATCCACAACCCTGATCTTTTTCATAAATCGGGTTACCTGTTCTGCTAAACGGTCTTCTATCCCAGGCAGTTTTGTCATTATAATTTTATATTCCTTATCCAAAGAGGGATAATCAATCCAGTGATAGAGGCATCTCCTCTTGAGCGCGTCATGAACGTCGCGGGTACGATTGGAGGTAACAATCACTATTGGCCTCTTTTTTGCCTTTATTGTCCCGATTTCAGGGATTGTAATCTGAAAATCGGAAAGGACTTCCAGCAAAAATGCCTCAAACTCCTCATCAGAACGGTCTATTTCATCTATGAGAAGGACAGGGGGCTTTTCATCTGATGTCAATATTGCCTCAAGAAGGGGCCGTTTAATCAAAAACCGGGAGCTGTAAATAATTTTCTCAATTTCATCTATCTTTTTTCCATCCTGCTCTTCAAGCCTTATTTGCAATAGCTGCTTTGGATAATTCCATTCATATAGAGAAGTTGAGGCATCAAGCCCCTCATAACACTGAAGCCGGATCAGTTTTGTGTCAAAGAGGCGGGTCATAACAACGGCAACCTCTGTTTTTCCCACGCCCGGCTCACCTTCCAGAAAAACAGGCTTTTGAAGTTGGTATGCGAGAAAGAGAACGGTTGCAAGCGCTCGATCAGCAATATAATGGGCCTCAGCCAGTTCAGTAACTACCTGTTCTATAGATTCAAAATGAGATGTCAATCGTATCTCCTTTCTAATATATTTAGATCGATCACGGGTTTAACATTCGTTAAACATACTGTGATGAATGGTGTGTAAAACGTACCCTGCGATTTTAAAACTCGCTGCATAATGTCCCTTTTAGAGCCTGAAAAATTGCACAGGAGGCTGCCCAAAAATGCCCTTTTTCCCACACTCTGCGTTATACTCCACAAATTATCCTCGAAATATCAACTCTCTGTCTGTGGTAATTTTTTTGAGCAAGCCTTGATTTTGGAAAAAAGTGCTGTTCTCGGACAGCCTCGTAGTTAGGGACGAGGACGAAATAACATCTCCAAGTAAGCGCACGGATTTAGGCCGGGTTTGTTCGATCTAAAAGCACAAAAGTTGCAGGAAAGAGGAACTATTTTGAAACATTTATCATATTATGGTATAAAATAAAATTAATCACAAGGATCTTTTAATCAAGTTATGAGAAGAGCAAAGAAAAAAAAGGCTGTCCCTCCCGCCCTTCAGAACCGCTTGTCTGAGCTTGAAGAGCAGGCTGCGCAGATGGGATTTCAGGTGCATTATGACCTTCTTGAAGCGGCTGGGTTAAAGCTTAAAGGTGGAATATGCAAAATTAAGGGAGAATACCACCTTTTTATTGACAGGCGTAATTCAACCATTGACAGGATAGATATCCTCAAGGATTATCTTGTCAACGCGGAAAAAATAATCAGCGATTATGTTCCCTGCAATGAGGAGATGATGAAAGTGTAAATCGGTGGGTAAGGGTTCATATTTCATGGGGTGCAATACAAAAAAGTAATTAATCAGGACAATAAAGAGTATTTTTTGAATGTTGTATGTCGAACAGGGAATCAAAAATATCGGGGTCCTTTTGGTCAGGATATTTATAGCCATTTTTGTCCTGTCATTATTTCAGCCATCCATGCTGAATGCCGGAAGCAGCATCTCATGTCTGAGCAGGATCAAATCGACGGATGCCTTTCTTGTGGCAGACCAAACCGGCCATATCCTCCAAACCAAAAATGCCGGGATTAAATGTATTCCTGCTTCCACACTCAAGGTTCTCACCTCTCTTGCCGCAATTCATTACCTGCATGGGACATACAGGTTTCGTACCGAATTTTATATTGATCCGGACGGAAACCTGAAAATAAAAGGTTATGGAGACCCGCTTTTAATCTCGGAAGTCTTACTGAATATTGCAGACATCCTGGCAAAAAAGGTAGGTGATATTAAAGATATAATAGTGGATGATACCTTTTTTTCCCCGGATATAATAATTCCGGGCCGTAACCTGTCCACAAATCCGTACGATGCGCCGGTTGGGGCCTTGTGCGCCAATTTTAATACTGTTTTTTTTGATCGTGATCAGGGCGGTAGTATCATCTCGGCAGAGCCTCAAACGCCTATGGTCCCGTTCGCTCTGAAAAAGATAAAGTCTCTTGGATTAAAAAAAGGGCGATATACATTTTCCCATGAACCTCATGATCCAGCGAGGTACATGGGTGAATTGCTTCTGTACTTTTTGAAACAAAGGGGAATAAAGGTCTGGGGGGGTATCCGTTCCGGTATTGTTGAACATGGGGACACACTTGTTTACACCTACCGGTCTTGTTTTGCGCTTGAGGCTGTCTTAAAAAAGATGATGGAATTTTCAAATAACTTTATTGCCAACCAGGTATTTATTACTATGGGAGCAGATGTTTACGGCCCTCCCGGAACGTTGACCAAAGGGGTCAGGTCTGTCTCGGAATTTGCAAGAGATGAGTTGCGCCTTAAGGACGTAAAAATTGTGGAAGGGTCGGGGATTTCAAGGGAGAACCGTATGTCCGCACTGGATATGCTGGTAATTTTGAGGCGATTTGAACCATACAAATGTCTTTTGAATAGAAGAGGAAATTTCATTTTTAAAACAGGAACTCTGAACGGAGTAAGAACAAGGGCCGGGTATATAGAGGGGCAGGGTGAAGGGCTCTGCTATTTTGTTATATTTCTAAACCGTCCCGGCGCTGATATTGAATCATTGATGGAGTGTGTTAAAAATCTTGGAGAGTATAATTAGGGACGAGGACGAAATAACATTCCCAAGCAGGCGCACAGATTTATGAAAGTTAATTTGGCCTTGTTCCTTAGTGTCTGAACGAAAAATCCGTTCAGACACAATTTTAAATGGTTACCTTATTTTTTATGTGCTATAGCAATGCCTGATGAAAGCAGGCTTTCAATCTCATCATTGGAATAACCGAGCTCGGAAAGGACTTCAACGGTATGCTCTCCTATTGCCGGGGAAGGAAAACGTACCTTTGGTATTTTGCCTGACCGTATGATGGGATTGCAAACAAATTTGATATGTCCGCATTCAGGATGATCCATTGAGTCAAGAATGTCCCTTTCCTGAACGTGAGGGTCATCCATAGCGTCTTTAATCGAATTTACAGACGCACAGGGTACACCTGCTTTTCTTACACGGTCGATAATATCCTTTGTTGTGTGTTTTTTCAGTTCAATCTGTACCAGGCGGTTTATTTCTTCACGGTTTTCAAGGCGGCCCGGGATATTGGAAAACTCCTCTCTTTCGTGTAATTCCTTTAGATCAAAGGCATCGCAAAACGCCTTCCAGAAAGCATCGGTAGAAACCCCGACAAAGGCATAACCGTCAGAGGATTCAAAAACCTGGTATGGCGCAAAAGCAAAGAAGCCTGACCCCCATCTCTGGGGAAGTTCTCCATCCATAGTGTATTTGGCTGCAAATGGCGACATCCATGACAGAGCGGTTTCAAGAAGACTGATCTCAATCCGTTGACCTTCGCCTGTCCGTTCACGATCCATAAGGGCAAGGAGTATTCCCATCGCGAGGTACATGCCTGAACCCATATCCACAATAGATGGTCCTATACGCACGGGAGGCCTGTCCGGAAATCCGGTGCTGACCATTACGCCGGACATTGCCTGGGCAACTACGTCATAGCCCCCAAGATTTTTATAAGGGCCGGTTTGACCGAATCCGGAAAGGGAGCAATATATAATTCGCGGATTCATGGCCTTTACTGTTTCATATCCAAAGCCAAGTTTGCTGATGACACCCGGGATAAAATTCTCAATAAGGACGTCTGACTCAAGAATAATTTTTTTAATAATTTCTTTGCCTTCATCCGTTTTGAGGTTAACGCAAATTCCCCTTTTATTTCGGTTTACAATGGCGGAATATGCCCCGCCAAGAGCTGTTCGAAAGACATCTCCCCGTGGGTTTTCCACTTTTATGACATCTGCTCCCTGGTCGGTTAATAACATGCTCCCATAGGGCGCCGACAAAGCATGACTGAAGTCAATAATTTTAACACCCTCTAAAGTTTTCATGTGCTCTTTCATATTAATTAATCCTCCTGATTATGATAAGTTGTGTGGGAGTACCTCTATTATTAATAATTGTTTAACGCTAACGGGTGCAACATGAAAAAGTTATTATATTATCAGCCCGGAGCAACCCACCGGGATTTTGTTATCCCATAACCAATCAGCCCTGAAAGGACATGACATACATTTATTTTTTTTATGTATCGCCCTTTCAGGGCTCTTGGGGAATATATAATCTTTTCCTGGGGCGTTGCCCCAGGCTGGCATGGTTACTCCTTTCAGGGCAGCGAGAGGAAGGATTGCCATATTACCTTATGTAACTTTTTTGTATTGCACCCACGCTAACCGTTACATTAGGGGCACGAACTTGCGGGAACTTATGTAAACATTCCATTCATGGTTACCATTTTTACAAAGTAATAGGAAAAACAGGTAGAACTGTCAAGTTCAAATCTTTTTTTGTAAATCCGGCAGGAGAAGAAGAGGGTTGGGAATGGGAACGTTATTTTGCTCACGTTCCTATGCGCCGACGCATGGGAAACAGGCATGCTTAGAATCACTGATGAGAGTGATAATCGCGTTGATATTTTTTTGACAGGATAGAGACGGTTTATTAATTCCGGTTTTATATGTGAATAGCCGTAAAAATCGGTGTCCCCCAAAAATATTATCTAACCGTTCATTGATCTCAATATGTCCTTCGTCATTGCTTTGCTTCGCTCGCAAAGACATGCCGGGAAATATCCTGTGAATGTTCTTACCTAAAAGCTGCATGCGAATACTATTAAATAGTTGACATTATGCTGATATAGTGGTAAATATATGCATTATAAG
>JAGGXA010000037.1 GCA_021163285.1 Deltaproteobacteria bacterium
ATCAAAGGGGTTTCAGCTTTTCTCAATCTTCTTAAGATTAACAAACTTGCCCATTCAGCGGAGAATCTTCTTGATAAGGCAAGGAGCGGAGAAATCAGGGTTGAAGGATCGATCGTAGATATTATCCTTGAATCGACCGACATGCTAAAAGAAATGATCCAGGATGTTCAGGATAGCCTGGGCAACGGAGGCCCGCTCAATAATAAAGGTGACATTTACCAATTGATAGAACGTATCAACAAGCTTGGCAATCAGGAAGGACAAATGGAGGGAACACCTATTGGTGAGATCCTTGTAAAAAAAGGGGCAGTTACTACTAATGACCTAAAAAAGGGTCTCGAAAAACAAAAGAAAGAACCTCAAAAGAAAATCGGGGAAATTCTTGTTGAAGAAAAAAAAGTTACCCGCAAAGAAGTGACTGCAGCACTAAATGAACAAAAAAAGATCAGTAAGCGCCATGTGGAATTTCAGGTCAAGGTAGATACGCTAAAGCTTGACAATCTTGTGGAATTAACGGGAGAACTCGTAATTGCTCAGACAATGCTTAAACAAAACCCATGGATCCTCTCAGGAAATGATCAAAAATTATATCACAACCTGAATCAGCTCACACAAATTACAACAAGCCTCCAGACAACTGCCATGTCTATGCGCATGGTCCCTATTAAAAATACGTTTCAGAAAATGGTGCGGCTCGTAAGGGACCTTGCCAAAAATTCAGGAAAAGAAATAGTCCTTAAAATGTCCGGGGAAGAAACGGAGATTGATAGAAACGTGGTTGAAGAATTGTATGAACCTATGGTTCACATGATTCGTAATGCCGCTGATCATGGCATTGAACCACCGGATGAAAGGGAAAAGTCAGGAAAAGATAGAAAGGGAACTATTCATCTTAATGCATACCACCGGGGTGGAAATATCATTGTAGAAATATCAGATGATGGGTATGGCCTTAACAAAGAGAGGATCATAGAGAAGGCAAGGTCAAGCAATCTTATTACTGATGAGAGCAAACTCACGGATTTCGATATCTATAATCTGATTTTCCAGCCGGGATTCTCCACTGCAAAAGAAGTAACAGCCGTCTCAGGCCGGGGAGTTGGCATGGATGTGGTAAAAAAAGCCATCGAAAAAATGAGAGGACGAGTGGAAATAGATTCTACCCCCGGATATGGATCAAAATTCATTATCAGTCTTCCGCTTACCCTTGCTATAATAGAAGGGATGGTTGCAAGGGTGGGCGAAGAGAGATATATCTTTCCAGCCCTTGCTATTCTGGAATCATTCAGGCCGGATAAAGAACAATATTCAACCGTCGAAGAGAAAGGTGAAATGATCATGTCGCGCGGAAAACTTATGCCGATGATCAGATTGAACCAGATGTTCAGCGTACGCGGTGATTCCGTCGATCCCTGGGACGGCCTGGTTGTATCCGTGGAATATGAAGGTGAGCAGATGTGCCTGTTAATAGATGAACTATTGGGCAAGGAAGAGGTTGTTATAAAAAGTCTTGGTGAAAACCTTAAGAATATAAAGGGAATAGCAGGCGGAGCAATCATGGGAGACGGCAGGGTAGGTCTTATTCTTGATATGTCGGGTATCTTTGAAGTTGCAAGGCAGTAATCCGATCCAAATATTATATCCAATTCCGGGCATCCTTCATTTTTACTTTACACCTGGCAGAAAAGTGGCAGCGGCATCCTGCCGCTGATTTAAGAGGCTATAAGCCTCTTCTGCAATTTACAATTTTTAGTTCCAATAAAAGTGTCAACTATTTTTATCTCAAAATGAAGGATGTCAAGATGAGACGCCAAAATGTTAAGTTATTTTTGCGCGAGCACTAAGGAAGGAAAATAACGTGATCATAATAGTCGGAGTATCAGATATGAAGGTCAGCAATGATATTAACGCTAATCTCGTTACCTATTCTCTCGGTTCATGTATTGGCATGGTAATTTATGATCCGGTGGCACATGTTGGTGGAATCTTCCATTTCATGCTCCCTGAATCAAAACTTGACGCTGAGAAGGCTCGGAAAAATCCATTTATGTTTGCTGATTCCGGCACCCCTCGTTTTTTCAAGACCGCTTATGAATTAGGGGCCAAAAAACAACGTATGAGGGTTATCGTGGTTGGTGGTGCTGAGGTCCTTGATCAAAAAGGCTTTTTTAACATCGGCAAGAGAAACCATATGGCTGTCAGACAAATATTCTGGAAAAACAAAGTCTTGGTTGATTACGAAGACGTGGGAGGCAACGTCAACAGGACAATCAGGCTTGCGATAAAAGACGGGCAGACCAGACTGAAGGTATCCGGCAGAGAGGAAATTACAATATGAATGACATAGATGCAATCATTAAAAAAGCTGACAAATTAAGGCCTATACCCCAGGTGGCTAACAAGGTCATGTTAATTGTTCAGGACCCGGATAGTTCAATAAAGGATCTCTCTGAAGTAATTCTCTATGATCAGGCCGTAACAGCCAATTTATTGAAAATATGCAATTCTGCCTATTTTGGTCTCCGCAGAGAAATTGATTCCCTTCACCAGGCAATCGTCTTCCTTGGAATGGATCAAGTTGCGGATCTTGTATTATTAGCAAGCGCCGCCGGAAATTTTAAGATTCAGCAAAAAGGATACGATCTTCGAGAGAACGACCTATGGAGATATTCGGTATCATCAGCGCTGATTGCCAGGGACCTGGCCGAAATGAAGGGTTTAAAAAATAATCATTTTATATTTACGGCAGCGCTTTTAAAGGATATCGGCAAGGTCGTTATGAGTCAATATGTGTCCGATTCTTTTGACAAAATTATCATGCTTGTATCAAAAGATGGATTAAGTTTCAGAGAGGCGGAAAAAGAGGTAACAGGTCTTGACCATGCAGAGCTGGGAGGCCTGATAGCAAAAAAATGGAAATTCAGTGATAATATGGTGAATATTATCAGGAATCACCACCTGTCGGAAAAACCTGCCGATTCTGATATTGAAACATCTATCGTTTACCTTGCAGATATTATTTGCATGATGATGGGGATAGGAGTTGGTTCCGACGGATTGGCCTACAGATTTTATCCTGATGTGCTTGATTCCCTGGGCTTTTCCGAAACGGATTTTCAGCAAATCATGGTCAATTTTTCTGTCAAGTTTCAAAAAGTTGAAGATATGATAAACAAGGTTTGAATAATTAGTGCCTGAACGAAAACCCCGTTCAGGCACTAATTAATAACTTGAGAGTGCCAATTTTTTAACACATTTGTAAATATCCAAAGGTTCAGGGTTCAGGGATAAATATTATAACACCCTGCTCTTCATGGGATTTCAGCAACTTTTTATAGCCTGATTGAAAAAATCCTGGTTTCATCGTAACTCATATATTCAGGGTTTTTTGTGAACGATTAGGCATTCTTCATTTTGAGGTAAAAGTGGTTGACACTTTTATTGGAACTAAAAATTGTAAATTGCAGAAGAGGCTTATAGCCTCTTAAATCAGCGGCAGGATGCCGCTGCCACTTTTTTGCCAGGTGTAAAGTAAAAATGAAGGATGCCAACGATCACATTATTTCTTTATTTGAATCTATGGTCTTCCATACAAATCAGACAGACGCAGAGAGACCTCACAGCTTTTGGTTTAGGGCTCGCACAAAAACAATAATGGTTGGATAAGAAAAAGATTCAAGGGGTAAACTGAATGGCTTTTAATGTTTTGATCGTAGATGATTCCTTTTCCATGCGGGCGGTCATCAAAAGAACTATCAAGGCTTCGGGTTTCAATATCGGCAAGTTTTTTGAAGCCAAAAACGGCATTGAAGCATTAAACATACTTAATGAAGAATGGCTTGATCTGGTGCTTACCGATTATAATATGCCTGAAATGGATGGTCTTACTCTGATAACTGAAATGAAAAAAACGGAGAATATGCAAGACATCCCCGCTGTAATGATTACCACTGAAGGAAGCAAGCAAAGAGTTGCGGAATTTATGGCAAAAGGCGCAGCAGATTATATAAAGAAACCTTTTACGCCGGAAGAAATCAGACAAAAATTAAACCGAATAATGGGAGAAACAGATGATGGAGAAGGAATCCTTGATGATGGCGATGAAGAACTCGATTTCTGAAGTCCTGGAAATGATGTTTTTCTTGCCTATAGATCTTCCTGATATTGCCCTTTCTGAAGGATTATGGGGTTCAGTAACAGGTGACATCCTTTCAGCCAGGCTTGGTTTCAGCGGCCCTTTTTCAGGATATTTTATTTTTTGTGTTCCTGAAAAACTGGCAGCTTCCCTTACCGCCGGTTTCCTTGGCAGGGAAGAAGATAGTATTACTGAAAACCATGTCACTGAGACCGTAACTGAGATCCTTAATATGATAGCTGGAAATACATTCAGTATTTTGGACAATCAGTCTGTATTTGATCTTGATATCCCGGAAATGGTCAGCTTTGACGACATCCGAAACAGGCAAAACAGTTCTGATAATATTATGGTTATTCCGGTTAACACCCTGGAAAATCCCCTTGAGCTTCAAATGATTATTAATACATAAGGCATTATGAAAAAGAATATAAGAGTCCTTGTTGTAGATGACTCAGCGGTCGTCAGAAAAGTCTTTACCGAGGAATTATCCCGTGAGAAAGACATAGAGGTTATAGGCGCTGCTCCTGATCCATACATAGCAAGAGATAAGATTGTTCAATTAAAACCGGACGTTGTGACGCTCGACATTGAAATGCCGCGCATGGATGGTCTGACTTTTCTGAAGAAACTCATGAAATATTACCCGCTCCCTGTAATTATTGTCAGTTCCTTAACAAAGAAAGGCGGAAAGATGTGCATGGAAGCCCTTTCATTTGGGGCGGTTGACGTTATTTCAAAACCATCTACAGCCTATTCAGTGGGAGAAATGGGTATTCAGTTAGCAGATAAAATAAGGGCCGCAGTTCATGTAAATGTTCAGGCAAACCTTCAATCAAATAAAGCTGCAACCCTTAATAAACCAAAGGTTGTATCTCTGTCTCTTTCCGATACAACTAATAAAATTATAGCAATCGGCGCTTCAACCGGGGGAACCGAAGCAATAAAAACCGTTCTTCTCAGCATGCCACATAACAGCCCCGGGATTGTTATTGTACAACATATGCCTGCTAATTTTACTACATCGTTTGCTCAAAGACTTGATACACTGTGCGATATAATCGTAACAGAGGCCAAAGATGGAGATTCCGTAGTAAACGGCAGGGCATTGATTGCCCCGGGGAATTATCACATGCTGCTTAGAAGAAGCGGAGCCAGATATTATGTTCAGGTAAAAAGCGGGCCGATGGTTCATCATCAGCGACCGGCCGTTGATGTCCTTTTTAATTCAGTCGCCACTTATGCCGGAGGCAATGCCATCGGCGTTATCCTGACAGGTATGGGAGCCGACGGAGCTGAAGGTCTGCTGAAAATGAGACAGGCCGGCGCAAGAACCATAGCACAGGATAAACATAGTTGTGTCGTTTTCGGTATGCCCGGCGAGGCCGTTAAACGAAAAGCGGCAGAGAAGGTAGTTCATCTAAACAGCATTGCGAGGACATCTCTTGAAATGATTACCCAAGGGTAAAAAAACTGACAGCCGTTCAATGGTTCATAGTTGCCTTGAGCCCTTAACCTTTGAGCGGTTACCCTTTCATTCATAATCAAATCTCAACAGGAAAGAATATGAGTTTAATAAACGATCTCGATTTAAAGGAATTTACTGATAACTCAGTAAACAACGTTTTTAATACAATGCTTTCCATGGAACTAAAACAATTCGAAGCGGACTCACAGGTAGAGGTAGGGGACAGCAGAATTGTCGGTTCGGTAAGTTTCGCAGGAAAGGCAGTGGGAACCATCAGGATCCATATAACCACGGATTTCGCCAAAATCATAACATGCGCAATGCTCGATATGGAGTTAGATGAAGTTGAGGATGAAGAGATCACAGACGTTATCGGTGAATTGAGCAATATGGTAGGCGGCAACCTCAAGTCCCGTTTTTGCGATTCCGGTCTGACATGCGCTATCTCCATTCCTTCTATAACAAAAGGAAGCAATTTCAAGATTGAATCTATGGACTGGGAAAGGTGTGAATATTTTGGTTTCAGGTATCAGGAATATACCGCTTTAGTAGAAGTAGTTTTGAAACAAGGAAAATAAATTTAAGGCAAGGGTTTGCCGGCGCCCCGTCTGCACACGTTAAGGGCAAGCAGCATAGAATGGATATAGATGCACGGAAACGTGCGTTTATACACGGCTCGCCCTGATCACGCACATCCGGGGGGCGCTGGTAAACACTTACATACGTGGGGTTCCCGTAAGTTCGTATCCCTGCTGGACTATTACAATTTAAGTTTGGAGGACAACAATGCCATTAAAAGTTCTTGCGGTTGATGATAGTAAAACAATCCGAATGATTGTTAAAAAAGCCTTTAAATCATATGATTGTGAACTCTTTGAAGGAGAAAACGGGGTTGAAGGGTTGGCAATTGCTGTCCGCGAAAACCCGGATTTAATCATCCTTGATATCACCATGCCCGTTATGAGCGGGATTGAGATGCTGGAAAAATTAAAGAACGAGCCGAAACTGAAAGATATTCCCGTTATTATGCTGACTGCTGAATCCGGAAAAGAAAATGTAATGCAGATAGTCAAGATGGGAGTAAAGGACTATATCGTTAAGCCCTTCAAAGGTGAACAATTAATTGAAAGGACTCAAAACGTAATCAAATTAAAACCAAAAAAGACAAAAAAAATATCAGACGATACATTAAATAAATATTTTTCAGCGGACGGGGATATCCAATACCTGGCACTGCCTGAAAATGTGCCGGTAGCAGTTATCGCTGCAATTGAAGGACACCTGGGGCCTAAAATCAAAGAAATGTCGGGTTCCGGCAAGAATAAGCTTATTCTTGATCTTGGTAAAATAGCCAAAACTAACATGCCGCTGATCAAATTAATAATACTCATAATTGAAAACTGTCAACAGTCAGGTGTTCAACTTCAAGTTGTGGGCAGTTCTTCAATCAGTAACGAGCTTAAAGAATTTCAGGAAACGAGTGAAATCCCGGTTTTTCAGACAACAGAAGAAGCAAAGGCGGCATTTTAAGCATCATTTAGCATAGTTGAATAAACGGTTATCATTTATTATAACCGATCACGGGTCCAAAGTTATCAGAATTGGTGCTCAGATTCAGATTAGGTTCGGTGGATTTTGAGGAGCAAAAGGCGCAGCAATAGCGGGCCAAGATTTTTGCTCTTTCAAAAATAACCTGAAGATGAGATGCCAAAATGTTAAGTTATGTGCTTTTAGATCGAACAAACCTGACCTAAATCTGTGCGCCCGCTTGGAGATATATTATTTCGTCCTCGTCCCTAATTTTTTGTGATTGTATTATGCAAGACCTTACTGAGTTCATTGATCTTATAAGGCTTGGCCATAAAATTACTGAATCCATACTTTTTGTAATGAACCATTGCCGGGTCATCGGTATAACCACTTGAAACGATCGCCTTAACTTCAGGATCGATCTCGCGTACCTTTTGGATAGCTTCCTTGCCCCCCATACTTCCCGGTATAGTTAAATCGAATATAACGGCATCAAATGGATTATTATTTTCCCTCGCCATTTTGTAGAACTCAACTGCTTCTTTTCCATCTTTTGCGAAATCCGCCTTATATCCGATTACCCCGAGCATTTCACCCGCAAGGTCCCTGATTTCCTTTTCATCATCCATTACAAGCACTTTTCCCTTGCCTTCAATCAGTCTTGATTCCTCCACCTTTTTTGCCGGTGCAATATTCTCAGATGCCGGCAGATAAATATTAAAAGTCGTTCCGACGCCTAATTCCGACTCTACGTCAATATAACCATCATGTTTTTTAATAATAGAATAGGCCGACGCAAGGCCGAGACCATTTCCCTGCTTTTTTGTCGTATAATATGGGTCGAATATCCTGAGAAGCTCCTCACTGCCTATTCCGACCCCGTTATCGTGTATGGATAGCTTAACGTACTTACACGCCTTCAGTGGCAGATTATTCCCGGCTCCTAAAGAGATATTTTCCGCCCTCAACAAAATTGTCCCGCCTTCAGGCATTGCATGATCGGCATTGATTAGCAAATTATTCAAGACCTGGTTTAACTGTCCTTCATCAACTTCTACCGGATAAAGGTCATCCTGAAAGAAATATTCATACCGAACATTTGAGCCTCTTAAGGAAAAGTTTGCGGAATCATTTATTAAGTCAACGATAGAGGCAGTCTTTTTAACCGGGGAACCTCCCTGAGAAAAGGTGAGTAATTGCATGGTCAGATCTCTTGCCCTCATGGTTGCCTTTTCTGCCTGGATTAACCTCTCAAAGCTCTTCTCTTCAGGCGTTAAATACATCTTTGCAAGACTGATATTACCTGAGATACTTGTGAGGATGTTGTTGAAATCATGGGCAATGCCGCCTGCAAGAATCCCGATGGACTCAAATTTTTGTGCCTTTAGAGCCTCCTGTTCCATTTTTTGCCTTTCGGTTATATCTCTAAACACAAGCACCTCGCCTTTTATTGTATTCTCCCTGCCAATAATAGATGCTTTGTTATGAGATATAACGCGTGACCTGCCCTCTTTATCTATTATAACCGTACGCCTGTTGGCGTCCGCTGTTTTTCCCGTTTTAGTTAGTTGCTGAAAAGAAGTTTTTTCTTTTTTCATACCGCTCGTTTCAAAGTTTTTTATATGAAAAAGATCGCTCAGAGGCCTTCCTTTTGCGTCTTTTTGTGTCCAGCCTGTAAACTTTTCAGCGGCCATATTAATCAAGACAACCCTGCCTTCAGTGTCTGTTGTAATCACGCCTTCTCCAATACTGCGGAGAGTCACTCCAAGCAGCTCTTTTTCTTCAAGTAAGGCCCTGGCGGTCTGCTTTTGTCTTGAAATATCCCTGACTATACTCTGCACAAGCCCTGTTTCTCTGTCTACCAGTCGCGAACTGATCTCAACATCTATCGACATACCGTTCTTGTGGGATATCCGGGTATCATTACCTGATCCTGCGGCCTCCCATTGCCCTTTATTAAATACTTTGCCGGGAACTCCCTCCAAATCAGGAAAAATCTTTTCCAATATCAGATGATCTGCGAACTCCTCTTTGTCATAACCAAAAAGTTCAACCGCACGCTGATTAACACGGACTACCCGTCCATCCGTTCGATGAAGAATAACGGCATCATTCGAGTACTCAAACAGGTTCTCAAACTCTCTGTGGGATTTCTTGAGCAACATCATCATCCGGCTGTTTTTTGTAAGGATTGTGCTAAGACTTTCGGATGTTTCTCTCGCATCTTCAATGAGCCTCGCCCTTGATAATGCCGTTTCAGTAATCGAAGCAAGGTATCCAAATATTTTCAGTCTTTCTTCACTTAAAGGATCCGGGTTGTTATCCTCTTCGATCATGCCTATCTCACCAACAATCCGTTCACCATTAATCATGGGTAACATCAAAAATGAATCGCAATACCGGGGAAGATCAACCTTTCTTTTTTGAGAATGAATTCTAAATAATCTTGTTAAGCGATTTACCAACCGTTTTAATCCATCAGTTAATTCAGGAAATTTATTATGGATATCACTCAGTTTTTCTCCTCTCATTATTGAAAAATAAAGAGGCATCTTTTCGTAAGACCAGTAGCTTCCGGCAATTAAGCTCTCAGGCCTGACCATATAGTAAATGATGCCCTCCGTCTTGTTAAACTTTGATGCTATGGTCTGAGCGACCTTATTCAGGATATTTTCAATATCATCAATGGGAGCAAGCCCTATATGAAGATCATTGAGAAAAGTCAGCTCCCGGTTTATCTTTATAATTTCATCGTTACCACTCTTTTTTAAAGCGATCCTCGCCAACTTCTGATTGGCCCGCATTAAGGACTCATAGTAAAATGACACTTCATTCTCTTCCAGATCAAAAATTGACGCGCGCTCACTATACTGTTTTCCCAGGGAAGCTGATAAACTATGAAGATCATTCGGTTCGATATGGAGAAAATCAAGGATATCCTGATGATCGACTTCTTCCTGACAAGACGGCGTTGAATCCACCATAATCTTATGAACCAGAGTATTAGCAGAACAAATCGCCAGGATAACCTCTTTTTGCTCAACAAAATCAAGACTCTCAATTGTACTTAGGGAGTGATGATGCAACCAGATAGCCTGTGTAAATATCCGGGGGAGATTCCATTTTTCCGCAAGCCATTTGCCAACCGTACAATGATCCACTCCCAATACGTTTTGTTCAGCCTGCAGCCAGGGGAATCCATGCTCTGAATGCTCAACCCTGACCTGCTCTGTCTTATCAGGAAAACATTCATCAAGAATAAGTTTCCCAACATCATGAAGCAACCCTCCGACAAAAGCTTCGCCCTGAAACCTTGGACATATCTTGCGGGCAATCATCTCGGCACAGATAGCACAGGCCAGGGAATGCTTCCATAATTGATCTTGTTCACTTGCGCCTTTTTTGCGTAAAGGCTTGATCAACGATTCAGAAACCGTTATACTCAGCAAAACGCAACGTACCTCGGAAAAACCAATCATCAGTACCGCTTGCCGAATCGAGCTGATGCTGAAACGGAGGCCGTAATAAGAAGAGTTAACGAGCTTCAGGATTTTCATGGTAATTGCCTGGTCAGTCTCGATTAAACTAACCACATCATCAATGTTAGGTTCTTCTTCCGTAAATATATCGAGCATCCTGGAGGCCACCCTTGGTGGAGTCGGCAGGGTCTTTAATTTTTGAATAACCTTTTTCAGTTCAGTTCTTGC
Organism: Deltaproteobacteria bacterium; assembly: GCA_021163285.1. Taxonomy (GTDB): domain Bacteria; phylum Desulfobacterota; class DSM-4660; order Desulfatiglandales; family Desulfatiglandaceae; genus JAGGXA01. Next base: position 10,841 of record JAGGXA010000037.1, read on the forward strand.
AATGCCTTTATTTAGCAAAGTATCATCAGACATAATTACTCCCGCTATTTAGCGCCGGAACGGAAACCATGATTTTTGTTCAGAGCTACTTATGTTTCACATCTTCTATATATTTATCGTCAGATTCGAAATAAAACTTAAGGATTCCAAACCAGCTTATTTGAAGTTACAAATCTGAAAAAGGACTCTATGGAAACTTTTGAGATACTATTTGTCGATGACGACAGAACGATACTCAATCTCGTAAAAGAATATTTAACTAATGAAGGTTACAATCTTACTTGCGTTGACAGCGGGCTTGGCGCTATAGAATTAATGAAGCATAGTAATTTTCAGATTGTGTTTACCGATCTGAAAATGCCGGGATTAAGTGGTATTGAACTTCTGAGGCGCATAAAGGAAGGCAGGCCTGGAACTGAGGTAATTCTTATAACAGGGCATGGAACTATCGAATCAGCGGTGAAGTCACTTAAGCTCGGTTGTTACGATTTTCTCCAAAAACCGATCAAACTGGAGAGATTAAAAGTATTAATTGATAGAATTATAGAGCAGAAAAAACTGCTCGATGAAAATATATTACTGAAAAAGAGATTAAATGAGAGATATAAATATGATAATTTAATTGGCGCACATCCAAAAATGCAAGAGATCTACAGGATAATTGACAGGATCAGCCTAAGCAGCCCGACTGTTCTGATACAGGGTGAAAGTGGAACCGGAAAAGAATTGCTGGCAAATATTATTCATAAAAACAGTGATCGTAAAGAAAAACCTTTTATCCCTGTAAATTGCGGCGCTATTGCAGAAGGACTTTTGGAAAGCGAGCTTTTTGGGCATGTCAAAGGTTCTTTCACAGGAGCGTTTAAAGATACAATCGGTCTTTTCAGGGCCGCGGATGGAGGAGCTATATTTTTGGACGAGATCACTGAAATTCGTCCCTATTTACAGGTCAAACTCCTTCGTGTCATTCAGGAGAAAAAAATAAGACCGGTTGGAGATACAAAGGAATATAAAATAAACGTAAGACTTATAGCCGCATCAAACAGGGACCTGGATGAAGCCATGATGAACGGGAAATTAAGAAAAGACCTGTTCTACCGCTTAAATGTAGTTTCTATCAAAATGCCTTCTTTAATAGAGATTAAAGATGATATTACCCTTTTGATAAATCATTTCATTCAAAAGTTTAACGCTGCAAGCAAGAAAAAGATCGAGGGAATCACTCCTGAAACACTTGGTGCCCTTATAAATTACCATTGGCCCGGAAATATAAGGCAATTAGAAAATGTGATCGAAAGAGCATTCGCACTCGGAGTAGATAAAAAAATTACGATTAATGATCTCCCCCCTGAAATAGGAAAACTGAGCAAAAACTCAATAACGGATGGAATCTCTTATTCTTTGAGAACCAATGAAATTGCTTTGATAAAAAAGGTTCTATTTAAAACAAACGGCAACAAAACGGAAGCTGCACAATTACTCGGCATTAATCTTGCAACACTTTACAGGAAAATCAAAAAATACAAACTGGCTGAAAAACCATTGCAAAATGCGAATAAGTACGAATCTCAATTCGCATTTTTGCATAACAGTTAAATTTATCTGATAATTTCAGTCATTATCTTGAAAATCTTTTATTTTCAAGTAGATAAAGATTTGTTTAATATCAGATATCATTCTTATGAAACTCTTGTCTCAACATTTATTTTGCATATTGCAAAATAAATGCCTCCTTTATATTATCAATTCTCATTTCAAAACATTAGCAATTCTTCCAATAGGTTGATATCATTTAACTAATTTATTTATTAGCCTTTTATCAAAAAATGGTACGGTCTTTGCGGAGATTTGTATACGTAATAACTTATATTGATGTTCAGGCATCCTTCATTTTGAGGTAAAAGTAGTTGATACTTTTATCGGGACTAAAAATTGTAAATTGCGGAAGAGGCTTATAGTCTCTTAAATCAGCGGCAGGATACCGCTGCCATTTTTCTACCAAGTGTAAAGTAAAATTGAAGGATGCCGATGTTTAATCCTTTTGATATTTAATCCTTCCATCCGGAGGTAACACATTGCGAAATACAGATTTTAACAAGGATATGCTGCTGATAAATTCAATTACGAAAGATCCCGACCTTCCCGTCGAGCTGAAACATCAACCTGTGTTTAAAGATATCATTGGTGAGAGCGATAAACTAAAGGAAATTTTTCAGGTGGTTGAAAAAGTATCTGAAAGCGACAGCACAATCATAATCACCGGGGAGAGCGGAACCGGTAAAGGTCTTATAGCTAAAGCAATTCATCAAAACTCGTCACGGAAAAACAAACCGTTTATCTCAATAAATTGTGGCGCCATCCCGGAAAATCTATTAGAGAGTGAACTATTCGGTCATGTCCGTGGGGCCTTTACCGGAGCAACATCTCCAAAACCAGGAAAGTTTGAACTGGCTGATGGTGGAACTGTCTTTCTTGATGAAATTGGCGATATGAGCAATGAATTACAGATAAAAGTTTTAAGGGCATTGGAAGAAAAAAGCTTTGAACGTGTTGGCGGATGCAAAACAATAAAAGTTAACGCACGAATTATAGCTGCTACTCACAGAAACTTAAAAGAAGAGATTAAAAAAGGAAATTTCAGGGAAGACCTGTTTTATCGACTTTACGTAATACCAATTAACATCCCTCCTTTGAGAGAACGAAGAGAGGATATCTCACTGCTTGTTTCTCATTTTTTAGACAAGTTTAACAAAAAGAACGGATTGGAATTAGAAGGATTTACTGACGAGTCAACAGAAATAATACTCAGTTATTCCTGGCCCGGAAATATAAGAGAGCTTAGGAATATGCTTGAACGGCTTGTAATACTGAAACGAAAGGGTCTGATATCGCCACAGGATTTACCTGAAAATATGAGAATGCAAAACAACGTGCTGACCGCGCCGAATATTCAAATTTCCGATGATGGCATAAGCCTTAATACTGCGGTAAACGAGTTTGAAAAGGCCCTTATTCTCCAATCACTTGAGAAAACAAAATGGGTCAAAAACAAGGCCGCAAAACTTCTCCAGCTTAACAGGACAACTCTTGTAGAAAAGATAAAACGACATCAATTACAACATTGTCACTTATAAGATTTTGTAACCGTTCACGGGGCATTCCCTTGCATATTATTACAAGCGAAGCAATCTCATGGTTCCTCATACGGCAATTCCCGACAAAAAGCATTATTGGTTCTCGTTACCACTCTCTGCGCGGGAATGCATACCAAACGGGATTAGGGACACATCCCCAATGAGGCGCACAGGTCGCGAAATCTTACAAAAGAGGTGAAAAAACCCGGCAGATATCCTCGATAAATTCCCGGAACTTGCTCTTGTTTTCAATCTTGTCCAGGGTTACAGGCCTTGAGTCCTTCAGTATCTTCTTTATCGCCTGTATTACCTGCCTGACATCATCGTGGTCATAAAGAAAAGTGGCAACCTCAAAATTAAGCTGGAAACTTCTAATATCCATGTTACCCGAACCGACTACCGCTAACCGTCCGTCAACGGCGATCAGTTTCGCATGCAGCATACCTGGCTGGTATCTGTATAACCGTACCCCGGAGGCAACCAGAACGGGCAGAAATGAATCGCCTGCCAGATCAACAAGCGGGTGGTTGGATTTCTCGGGAATAATAAGTCGGACATCAAGACCCATTCGGGCTGCAAGGCCGAGTGTCGCTGAGAGCGGTTCATCAGGAACAAAGTATGGCGTAACCACCCAGATCCTTTCCTGAGCCTGGCTTAAAGCTGCAAGCACCCCGGAATACAGGGGTCTGTCCGGTATATCAGGGCCGTCACCCACGACCTGTATGATACTGCCTTCCCCTTCAGGAGAAAGGTATTGAGGACAGTGTTCGAATTCATCTCCGGCGCTAAATACCCAATCCTGCCGGAAGATGGTGCGCAGGTGGTCAACACTACTGCCTGTTATCAGCATCATAACATCCTTCCACCTTTTTTTATATGGTGCAGGCCCCATATATTCCCTGGCGAGATTCATACCGCCTACCAGGGCTTTACTGCCGTCGACAACCATTATCTTACGGTGATTTCGGAGATTGGCCGACCAAGGCCGTCTAATGGGCAGAATGGGCAAAAATACCTTAACATACCCACCGGCCTTTATGAGCGGCCTGACAAAACTTCCCCTCGTTGACAGACATCCCACGGCATCCAGGAGCAAGCGTACCTTTATTCCCTGACTTGCCTTTCGCGCCAGCATTTCAACAATTCTGAGACCCACCTCGTCTCGTCCCAGGATAAATGTGGCTATTTCAATGGAGTTCCCGGCATTTTCAATCAGACCGACAAGAGTATTATAAGTCTCAATCCCATTATCAACGACAGATATCCTGTTATTCGCTGTTGGCGGAAACATGCCTGAATTCATCAAAAGACCTGCCACCTTTCTGTTATCAGGTGGCAGAAAATTATCGTTCCGAAACCAGGCCTTAGCCAGCTCATCCTGAGCTACCCAACCCTTGTTTTTAGTAATCCTTTTAACCTTCTTGCCTCCGATCAGTAAATAAAGCGGCACACCCAATAAAGGGATCAAACCGATGGCAAGGACCCAGGCAATAGTTGCACCGGGATGACGACGTTCCAGCAGGATACGAGGAATAAGGATTATAGCGAGAAGATAACCGGTAATTTCAAAAAAATGGGCGATATACCATGGCGCCGCCTCCATAAAAAAACAAACCTCCGAATGTTATCTGATTCAATAAAAGCAGGGTTGCGGGAAATCCTTTTTTGAGGTAAAATATAATTTGATGTAATTCAACAGTCCGAAGCTTTGCCGTCATGCCGGTCTCGATCCGACACCAGGCTTTATTTTACAGCTTACGGTCAGAAAAAGAAAGCCGGATTTCAGCGCAATTTCGGTTTGAAGGGTAAATCCGGGATACGGCAGGTTCATCCATGCATAATATTGCTGAACAGGAACGAGCGGAAGGCAGTTCTGAACCCTGAATTTTTGAACCCGTAAACAGTTATTTAGGGTTCGCGCAAGAATAACTTAACATTTTGTTCAAACCCTTATGGAGGTCTAATGTCTGAAGAAAGACGTCGCTTCACACGCATACCTTTTAACGTAACGGCGGAAATAACTATTAATGAAAACTCCTATATAGTTGACAAGATCAACAATCTTAGCGTTGGCGGTTGCTTTTTGCCTCTTGTTCTTGATTGTGAACCGAAAACAGCGTGTCATGTCAAGATATCCCTGACCGGGTCGAATAATGAATTGAGCGTTAATCTTGACGGCACTGTTGTCCGTTCAGACCTTGAAGGGATTGCTGTCAAATTCACTTTGATTGATCCTGACAGCCTTATTCATCTTCAGCATATAATTCTGTATAATTCCCATGATACGGATAAAGTTGAACAGGAGTTAAAAGATCATCCGGGTCTTCTTTAATTTTTGTATATAACCTAAATCCTGCAAGCGTCGAGTTTGCCGAAGACCTGCCTGCTGCAGGCAGGTGCAAGGCGGCAAGGGCGCAGACGTACTACGA
>JAGGXA010000136.1 GCA_021163285.1 Deltaproteobacteria bacterium
CTTTGGGAAATCTTTGAAAAGGAATTGCCTGAGGAGGGAAAAAATGCCCCTCGCTAAGAAAAAAAACAAAAAATATACCCTTCGGGACTATCTTAAATGGCCGGATGATGAAAGGTGGGAGATTATTAATGGCGAGGCATATGATATGAGTCCGTCGCCGATTAGAAGGCATCAGGAGCTTTCTCTCAACCTGGCGTTTGAATTAAAAAGGGATTTAGATACAAGAAGATATCCTGATTGCAGGGTTTATGAGGCCCCTATGGATGTTATTTTTGACGAATACAATGTAGTTCAGCCGGATATCTTCATGGTTTGTGATAAAGACAGGGATACAGATTATATCTTTGAAGTTCCGAAATTGACCATGGAAATTATTTCCAAATCCACCGCATATAAAGATACAAAAATTAAAAAGGATTTATATGAAAGATTTAAAGTTGAAGAGTACATCATCGTATTTCCTGAGCTTGAGATCGTTGAAAGATATCTCCTCGAAGACAATAAGTATTTAACACCTGAGAGGTTTAACTGGGATGAGGTGTTGAAATTAAGGACGTTTGATATAGAATTGAATCTCTGGGAAATCTTTGAAAAGGAATTGCCTGAGGAGGAAGAAAATTGAAGGTATTCATCAACAGTACAAAAAGCACAGCAATTCCCGGCAAAAAATACTATAGAGATTGCCACGTCGCCTTCAGCTCCTCGCAGTGACAGGGCAGGTTGCGAGTTCACCCACCAGCATTGCGAGCGAAGCGAAGCAATCTTATCGTTCCTTATGCAGCAATTACCGACAAAAAGTCCTGTTTGCTCTCGTTCCTGCGCTCTGCGTGGGAATGCATACCAAACGGGCGCTAACAGTTACTGGCCCTGTAAGCCGGTGCATGGCTGTTCAGTCTCACCTTGAAAGCGCTGTCCTGATAAATCCAACCGGTATGAGCATTCCCCGTATCATTCCATTTTTTTCCGGGCCTGCACTGTAAAAAAACTTTACAGTTGAAAATAAATTTTACAACCATTTTGGTTTCCTTAGCCTTAAGTTGTTCGGATAAATATTCCTAAATTATATAAAAACGCTGTATTATTAGTCAGTTATACTAAATACAGGGGGTTATGGCATGAGTTTCGCATTAACAAATGACCAAAGGTCTTTTTATTATCCTGATACTACTGGTGCAAACATGACAAGAAACTATCTTAGAAGACACATAACGTCAAGGCATGCGCTTGCGGCCCCCGGTTTTACCCTGATTGAACTTGTGGTGGTAATTGCGATCATTGCAATCCTTGCTGTTGTGGCCGTGCCTGCCATTATGGACTGGCTCCCGAATTACAGGTTGAAGAGAGCGTCCTCGGAGCTTTACTCGAATATCGGGTTTGCCAGAATGCGGGCAATTCGAAGCGGGGGCGATTGTGCGGTAGTATTTAACCCTGGAGCAGGTACGTACCAGATCGTAAATGGCGGCCCTGACCGTGATTTTTCAACTGCCGGCGATAATGTTACTGAAAGGACAATCCGCTTCGCGGATTACGGAAGCGGCGTAGGATACGGGTCAGGAAATGCGGGCGGCGTTAACTGGGCAGGAGATGCCATACCGGGAGATGGAGTAAGTCATGCAGGAAATCAGGTTGTTTTTAATTCCCGTGGTATGAGCGGGGCAGGATCCGTTTATCTCGATCATCAGGAACATACGAGGTGTTATGCAGTAACAACTATTATGAGCGGGTCAGTGCGCTTAAGAAAATGGAATGCCGGGACATGGGATTAATATTTTCAAAATAATTTGCAGGAACGGATATGAGAAAAAAAAGGCAGAAAGGCAGCAGGAACAGCAAGGGTTTTACATTGATTGAACTCCTTATTGCAATGGCAGTATCAGGTATCGTAATGGTGGTAATATACTGGGTCTACAGCAATCAGCAAAAGTCATACGGCATCCAGGAAGATATCGTTGCCATGCAGCAGAATGTCAGGGCAAGTATGGATGTAATGGAGATGGAGATCCGGATGGCAGGTTATGATCCTCTGAAACTTGGAAACTTCGGCATAACCGATATCCGGATGAAAGACATTAATGACGCACCGAACGTCAACGGCAACGGCAGTGTTGAGTTTACCATAGACCGGAACGGCGACGGCATTGTGACTGCCGGGGATGAGACCGTTTATTTCTGTATATTTGATGCCGGCGGTGACGGAAGGTCTGACCTGGGGCTCAGATACGGCGGAGGCGGCAGGCAGTTGCTCGGGGAAAACATGGCGGCCCTCGGTTTTGCTTATGCATTCGACGATGATGGGGACGGGAATCTTGATACAAGTCCGGGCGGAAACGTGGTTTGGGCCTATGACAGCAATAATGATAATCTCCTTGATCGCCGGCTCGATACTGATGATAACGGTGTAATAGATACCAATGATAACGCCGCCGGTTCGGCCCTGCCAGCGCCAATTCCCTTGACTATTCCACCTGCCTCTATCAGGTCAGTCAAAATCTGGCTCCTTGCAGAAACTATTCATCCTGATACAAAATACAGTGATACAAGGACATACGTTGTGGCGAATCAGCGCATAACCCCCAACAATAATTTCAGACACCAGCTTGTAACCACGACTATAAGATGCAGGAATATGGGACTTTGATTGAACATAAGGCATCCTTATATTTGTTTATTGACGGTTTTGAAACAACAATGGGACACAGATGCACACAGATAAACACAGACGGGTTCGCATCTCTTTCCCGCGCTCCTGCGTGAGAAAGAGTGAAAATTTATAAATCAGGGAAACAGGATGAAAATTTTCAGATCAAAAACAGGGATGACCGAAAATGAAGAGGGGTTCACTCTGCTGGAGGTGATTCTGGCTATCTGCATTTTTACTGTAGGAATCATGGCGGTAGCTTCCATGCAAATGTCAACTATAAATCTTAATTCTTCCGCTCTTGTACTGACCGAGGCCCTGAATGTGGCCCAGGACAAGATGGAAGAATTGATAGGGCTGCCTGTAACTGATCCCCAGCTTGATGATGTAAATGGCGATGGCGATGCAGGCCTGTCCAACCCAACCCGTGCGCAATTGAGGGCAGGCGGTAAAGTCCTTCTCGCTGCGGGTGACCATGGCGCCATGGTAAGCAGCGGGCCAAGGGATTTCTATCTTTACTGGAACACAAGCCAGGGGCTTAACAACAGCAGAAATATTGCCGTGATAGTAGGCTGGTATGACGATGGCATGATGCGCAGGGTTGATCTTCGCTCTATCAAATTTTAAGAGGAAGATTCTGAAGTTGTTCCTTTCCTCAATTGTAACCGTTCACGGTTTTGAAGGTAGAAGGTTTTTTCTCGTTCCCACGCTCCAGCATGGGAATGAATACCATACGGGTTTTTACGCTGGAGAATGAGACCCAGACGAAAAGCAGCATCTGCAAAGCGTAAATGAGGTTTGAAGGATGCCGGAATTCCTGATTTCAACGTTCGTGAACGGTTACCCTCAATTAAACATTTAAGATTAAACATTCAAAATTGTGCCTGAACGGATTTCTCGTTCAGACACTGAATAAGGGAGGTATATCCTGTGAGACAGTCAAACCTTATTATAGGAGATGAAAAAGGGTCTGTGCTGTTAATTGCCATGGCTATACTGGTGATGCTTACGCTGGTGGGAATTGCAGCAACAAATACATCAACGACAGAGTCCCTGATAGCAGGCAATGAAAAGGACTACAAAAAAGGGTTTTATAATGCCGACGCAGGTGTTTCCTGGGTAGTGGCAAACGGCCCTAATATTGATGCCCTTAACATAGGAGATCTGATACCGCAGGCCCAAAGAGACCTCGATGGCGACGGAGTCGGTGATTGTGAAGTTAAGTATACCGGTCTGATTTCCGCGGGTCCGCCAAAAAAGATTGAAGTCGAGTCTCGTTCATTAAGCGGGGGAGGCAACGTCGTAATAACAGCCGGGATCGAATATCCTACATCTTCAGGAGGAACCACGCCCGAAGGAGATCCCGGCTCCTATAATTAATGTATTTGATGGACTCTTTAAAAACATAATTTAAGAAGGAAAGCAGATTAAAATTTCGGAGGAGCAGCCAATGAAAACGAAAAATTATCTATACAGAGTAATTGCCGCTTCATTATTATGCATAATAACGATGCTTCCTGTTTTCGGGAGTAAGCTGTGGGCAATGGATGATATTGTTCCATTTTTTGCCGGGGCCGAAGGAAATCCTAATATAATGTTCATATTTGATAATTCAGATTCCATGCAGGATGTGCCGTATTTCAGAAAGGATGGTCGAAACGTGCGTCCATCCGGCTGGCGGTGGCGTCGTGGCGTCAAGGTAGATGAAGACGGGACCATAGCTGAAGATGCAAATGGCAATATTATCTATGATTATAATGCGCATACAACCCAAAGCGCCGAGGTGCTCATTCCAGGCAGGACGCCGCCTCCCATGCCGCGGACGGATGGAGGAGATCCTTCCCTGACAAGCACGGTTACGAAAATAAATAGATTAAAATACTGGTACCTGATTTATGATGAAAACCTGGACTGGGCAGCAGTGAAAGCAAACTGGAATAATGGTGACTATCGATACTGCAGGATAGAAATGCAAGATCCGGGAGGCGGAAATATTCAAGTACGCACAATATATGGTTATAGCAAGTCGGGTAAATACTGGTATGTTTATAGATATGATAATCATCCATCCTATAATTTTGATTATAGCGAAGGAGTTGCTCCCGATGACGACTGTTATGATGAAGATAGTGGCTGGTGTGGCACATACGACAACACAAACCCTTTCACCTATACCATTATTGCTGGGCAGCCGGGAGAGGTAACCTTCCCTTATATACCTGCTGAAGATCATACTGGCCGGTATGTCCGCGACGCAAATGTGGATTGGTCACAGATGTCTGACGATTATTACAATAACACATTTAGAAACCGGCTCCTTGTGGTTACCGCAGGGACAAATAAAGGTGAGAGCAGGAGAATTTCATGGAGAAGCAATAGCGGCAAGTACTGGTATGTTGACCCTGCCTTCCCTGAAAACTGTGACTACACGACCCGCTACAAGATCGTTGGAACGGCTGATGATGAAAGGCGGGCATCCGGAGGAAACCATCCTGACAGCAAGATGTATCAGGCCAAAGAGGCGCTGAACAAGTTTCTTGACAGCGACAAGATCAAGGTATGCGGGGACGGGGGAGATGAATACCTTGTCAACATGGGATTCGCAACCTACATGTCGGCGCGCATACCCCGCGTGAGAGCGAGATACTACCGGAAAAGAGTCGGCGCTACAACAGTAATACCTGACCGCTGGAGAGCATATTATACAACAAGGAGTAATGCCAGTGACAGGTACTACTATAACGCACAGGGGCTTAATGAATTCACTATTACAAATTTAGGGAAAACCGCACCAGAGGGCCAGACGGACTGGTCGGAAAATTATACCTATACAAACGCGGAAGTGGGAGATCTTATATGCAGATGGTATGCTGAAGGCAATTGTAATGAACAATATATACACTATGAAATCACTGAGATACGCAATGCCCCTACAGATTCACTCCCAAATCGCAAGAGATTTAAATTGCAAAGCCGGGTAGGTGGCCCACCTTCAAACGGCGGGTATGATGCGTATGGCTGGAGATATTTTGATGTTGCTGATTACCCTCAATGCGCAAATCTGCCCGAAAATGACAATGGCTGGCTTAAACTTTCGGCAGGGGATACATGTTACCAGGAGTGTCAATTTGTCCCAGGCAGTACTACTACAACCGGAGACTGGTACGAAAAATATCAGTATAAAGATACTTATGGAGATTATAACGTAACGGATTCCAGTATGCCTAAATATATTGATCCCGACAGCAATATGGTTACACCCTATAAGGGATATTGCAACAACAGTTGGGATTGCCCGGATTGTACCCCCGATCCCAATCCTGCTGAAGGGAATGGTGACTGGACCCTCGTCACGGAAACAATTTCTGATGTGCCCATAAATCCTGATGGTGATACGGGAGATATAACCCCTGCCATATTCGATTATTCCTATTTCAGGTACACAGGTTACAGTGACAATCCCGATAGACCGCATTCATGGAGCTACAGGAAGACAGCGGACGATTATATATACAGATATGCTCATTCATATTTGACAACCTGGGGTGACACCATTGAGGGGCAAAACTCCTTTCCGGCGGAGGTCGGCCATGAAAAGGCAAACCACTCAGGAGATGATCAGGTGGTTTTTGTGAACCTTCCTGAGTATGATGACGATGATGCTGACAAAGGGGATGATGTTTCCGGAGAAAACATTGCCATGATCAAGAACTATGTAAGTCTTGCAAGGAAGCCATACCCCTATCCCGGGTATGAAAATTATGATTGCACTATGATGCCTTATAACACGACATCACTCGCGGTCAACAGTTCTATAGCCCAGGCCGGAAAAGGCACGCCTCTTGCCGCGTCGCTTGAAGATGCAAAGGAATATTATGAAGACTATTTTGCACAGGATCAGTTTACACAGGGTGACTGCAGAAAAAACTATATAATCCTCCTGACGGACGGCCTTGAGACCTGCGACGGTGATCCTGTTGCCGCGGCGGCTGCCTTAAATTCCCCGTTGATACAGGATGTGCCCACCTCGGTTGTCAAGACATATGTGATAGGTTTTGGCCTGGATAAGAACAGCAGGGACAACCTGAATGCCATAGCAGCGGCAGGCGGCACGGGACATGCCTATTTTGCCACGAATGTGGATGAGCTCGTTGATATTCTTACCAATGAAATAACTTCTGAAATTATTGGAGACTCTTTTACCCGTTCGTCGCCTGTGATATCACGTATTTTTGATGAAGGAGATGAGCTTTGCCTGTACCATGCCTATTTTGATTACCCTGAGTGGGCCGGTCACCTGAAAAAGCTGAATTTAGAGGAAAACGGGATTATTATAGGGCCGGATCCAGAATGGACAGGGGCCTGCGACGATTTGGAGGGGAATGACGCTGACGCGGGCTGCGAGATAAAAATATATGGCAGGGGCGATGTTTACACTACTGTCGACGGAATCAGTCTGACGCCATTTACATCAGATCATGTTTCAGAACTCAAAGCTATGGTGAATCCGGATGGCGATGATATAAACGAAGACGGTAATCCCGGTGAAGACGCGGATGCAGAGGCTGTGATAGGGTATACGCGTGATCCGGACTATGATAACGGCAAGTACATCGGAAACCGTAAAGCGGGCTGGCCTCTTGGGGATATATATCATTCCGTTCCCGTGGTTATTCCTGAGCCCAAGTTTTATCTGCCATACTGGGCCGGTTATGAAGATGATCCGGGTCCGCCGGCTGCAGCGGGTTTCAAGACCGATAATGCAGGAAGGCCGACTATGATCTATACTGGAGCAAATGACGGCATGCTGCATGCTATTAATGACAATAATGGGCAGGAAAGATGGGCATATATTCCGAAGTGTGTCCTTGGCACTCTGCATGAATTTAAAGAGGGGCACAGGTTTACAGTAGACCTTACCATCAAGGGTGCGGACATAGATACCTCAGACGGATGTGTCGGAACCGGCTGGAAAACGATGATCGTAAGCGGTCTCAGAAAGGGCGGAGCTTCGTATTATGCCCTCGATGTAACAGACCCTGACAATCCGCTGCCTGTGTGGGAGATGACCGATAATGATGCCACGGACAGCGGCGATCCCGGATTTTCGGGCGCCGATATCGAAGGTAAGATGGGTAACACCTGGTCTGTTCCTTCATTCGGGCGTATCAGTATAGATGACGTTCCGACAAGTGTGGTAATTGTCGGTGGCGGCTATTCTACTACTGAGAACAAGGGAAACAGGATCTATATCCTTAGGGCCGCAACAGGAAAGATCCTTAAAGAGATAGAAGTCGGGGGAGCTACGAATAATATCCCGGCGGAGATCTATACCATGAGATACCGTTTAAACCAGAACGGTGAACCTGTTGATTACGTTACGAGAACCCAGGTCGATCCGAAGTTAAAGGGTTTTATTGAGGTGGCCTATTTTGGAGGAACTAACGGTATTTTTTATAAATTAACCGGTCTTAATGCAGACAGCGGCTGGAATCCGCAGGTTGAAGTCCTTTATGCGCCGCCGCTTGCTGACCGACAGCCTATCTATCACAGGGCATCCGTTGCAGATTATGCATGCTGCGCAAAACGTTTTGTCCTTTTCGGAACAGGGGACGAAAATGACCCGACAACGGTTAATCAGAATTATTTTTATGAAATAGAAGACAGGGCCTGGGACGCGGAACTGGACGCGACGGATTATCCTGATCCCTCGCAGGGAAAGGATGACGGTCTGTTCCGGCTGACCTGGAAGGAGGAACTTGATCTTGGTGAAGAAGTGCTTTCCGATTCTTTTGTCCATGCAGGTGCTGTCTACTTTACCACCTATCAGCCCCAGGGAGGATGTGACATGGGGTACAGTTTTTTATACGGATTAACCACCAGTACATGTTCAGATGTTGGTTCTGATCCCGCCCTGCCGGGTGGAAATAAAAAAGAGAGTCTGGGAAAAAGCATCTCAACGGCACCGGTTTCGGGAGGCACTTTTATGGCTATTGGAGATGGTGATGATGTTACCATCAAGCCATTGCCTTCCGTTTCAGGGCAACTCTTGTACTGGCGTGAAGGTCAATGATAAATAATAACCGTTTACAGGTTCAGAGGTTGAACCCTGAACCTGTAAACATTGTCACTATTCAGCCACCGATTCATACAAATGAACGCAGACAGGTTAAAATACAATCAGGGACGCTGATTATGAAAGACCGATTGTTTCCGAGGCCGCGGCAAAGCCATGAAAAGCTTGATGCCGCGGCCTTTTGATTTTACACAACCGGTGCCGACGTAAGGCGGGACAGTTGCTTTGGTGGATTCGTCGCTTACGCTCCTAAAACCACCCTGCGTCGGCTGCCAACTGAACTTTGCAGGGTGGATTAATCGAAGCGAATCCGCCAAAAAGCGGAAAGTGTCCCGCTTTAAATTAGTAGTCATACAATCAAAGTGGCTGTTTATAATTTCAGGCGCTCAAAACACAATTTTCAATTATCTTATCTTGTAATGCAGGATTTTATTTGATAAAATAATCCGAGCTTTTCACGGAACGAGAAAACCAGCTTCAATCGGTAATGTCTTTCTAATGGGCAACCACGGGGGGTTGTCCCTACGTAGGGGCAGGCCCCTGTGCCTGTCCTGAAATGTTGCTGGAATCCCATGAAGAGCGGTATATCATAACCCTGAACTCCAAACCCCGAAACCTCTATGTCAAATAATCATAACGACCCTTTTTCAGCAGAAAATGTTTGCGGTGTCCTTTTGCAGTACGGCCTCATATCAGCGGCCCGGAAGCAGGAGATATTTCTTAAAAAAGGTCAATTTAAAAGAAAACTGGAAAGAATCCAGTTCATGCGCGATACATCTTCCTCTGCAAAAGCCGGGATAACAACACCAATAACGATTATAGACGTTATTGCTTCTTTTAAATTTGAAAGGTCTGATAATCATTCAAAGATATTGGATGAAGAGATCATTTTTCAGGCCCTTGCAAAGAAATGGAATATTCCTTATAAAAAAATAGACCCTCTGGAACTGGACCTGAATGTTGTTACCACCGTTATACCTCACACCTTTGCCATGAAACACCTCGTGCTTCCTGTTGCGGTAAAGAATGGATTTCTGACGGTAGCCACCCCTGATCCTTTTAACCTTGAGGTTATGGAGGATATCTCCAGGGCAGCTCATATGAAGGTGAAACCGGTAGTCAGTTCCAAGACGGATATCATTAAACTTATCAATGAATTTTTTGGTTTCAAAAGATCTATTGCGGAAGCGGAACAACAGTTTACAGGGACATCTGTCGATTTAGGCAACCTGGAGCAGTATGTTAAATTAAGCTCGGCCCAGGAGATTGCTTCTAATGACCAGCACATAGTCAATGCAGTTAATCATCTCTTAAACTATGCCTTTGATCAGAAGGCGAGCGATATCCATATAGAGCCGAAGAGGGGATCATGCCTGGTAAGGCTCCGGATTGACGGTATGCTGCACACGGCATATACCCTCCCGAAAAAACTGCATTCAGCGATCGTAAGCCGCATAAAGACCCTCTCCCGGCTTGATATGGCTGAAAAAAGAAGACCTCAGGATGGAAGGATCAAGACTGACAAGGGAGGAGTCGAGGCGGAGATACGTGTTTCCACGGTTCCTGTGGCATTTGGCGAAAAGGTGGTTATGAGAATCATGGACCCTGATGTCCTTTTCCAGGACCTGGAAAAACTTGGGTTTTCATCCCTGGATTATTCCCGTTTTCAGCGGTTTATTGACATGCCTCACGGTATTGTTTTGGTTTGCGGGCCGACAGGGAGCGGTAAGACCACTACCTTATATTCATCGCTTAAGTATCTCTCAACGCCTGAGATCAATATTACTACTGTTGAAGACCCAATTGAAATGGTGTATGAAAACTTTAACCAGATTGCTGTTCAGCCTGCGATCGGCATCACTTTCGGATCGATCCTGAGAAACATACTCAGGCAGGACCCGGATATTATTATGATTGGAGAAATGAGAGACTTCGAGACTGCGGAAAATGCCGTTCAGGCTGCGTTGACCGGCCATCTTGTCCTTTCGACCCTGCATACCAATGATGCTCCTTCAGCAGTAACGAGACTCCTTGACCTTGGTATACCGCCATTCCTTGTGCAAGCTACAATGAACGGGATATTGGGGCAGCGTCTGATCCGGAAGATTTGTCCGCATTGCATGGAGTCCTTTGAGATGGAAAGTTCCGAATTAGAGAGACTTGGTATAGAAACCGGAAAAGAAGGCACGATTAAACTCTGCCGTGGAAAAGGCTGTATCAAGTGCCGGGGGACGGGTTATTCCGGAAGGACAGGTATCTTTGAAACGCTTCCTTTTACTGAAAGCATCAAAAAGCTTACGACTGCGGAAACCGACCTTAAAGCCCTTCGCATTCAAGCAGGGAAAGAAGGGATGGTTACATTCAGGGAAAACGCCGTCCAAAAACTCCTGCATGGAGAGACTACCTGCCAGGAAGTCCTGAGGGTTACCTGGAAGCAGGGCTGAAATAGTTCGAGATGAAAGATTCGGCATCCTTCATTCACCTGTTTGCCCTTTTGTCAAAAAAACGTCTATCGTCTGGTTCCCATTCTCCAGCGTGGCAGCCTGTGTGGTATGCATTCCCACGCCGGAGCGCGGGAACGAGAACCTATGAACCGTGAACTCTTACTATGCTTGTTCAGTTAAATATCTCCAATTTTGCCATTATCAAACATCTTGAGGTTTCTTTTAAGTCCGGTCTTAATATTATTTCCGGAGAGACCGGCGCTGGAAAGTCTATTATTATCAATGCAATGAATCTGATACTTGGCTCAAGGGCATCCTCGGATCTCATAAGGACAGGGTGCGGCGACGCAGGTGTCGAGGCCCTTTTTTCATTTCCCGAGTCCCGTGTCCTGAAAGAGATATTATCCGGGTTCGGGATTGCATTCGATGGAGAGTTGTTGATCAGGCGAACCATTTCCCGCGAAGGCAGGAACAGGATCCTTATTAACGGTTCCATAGCAACCCTGCAAATGTTATCCGGTCTGGGAACTATGCTGATAAGCATATCAGGGCAGTTTGATCACCAGCGTCTTTTGAAACCGGACAATCATCTTTATATCCTGGACGATTTCAGCGGGCTTGGTAAAGAACGGATTAAATTAAATGACTTATTCAGCAGGCGCATGTCTCTAAAGGAAGATATCAACAAGATGCAAAGGGAGATCAGCAAGGCGGAAGATAAACGTGAGCTTGTCCGCTTTCAGGTTGAAGAGATTGATGGCGCGGGCCTGAGTCCTGGAGAGGATGAAACCCTTCTCGGAGAAAAAAAACGTCTTCAGCATGCGGAAGAACTGCTTGCAATTGTAACGGAAGGGTATGAAGTCCTGTATGAGAGGGATGATTCTGCGCTCTCTTCAGTTTCAAGAGTGACAACAGGACTGAATAAGGGGGCAGGCATAGATCCGGGGTTAGGCTCTATACGTGACGCCCTTGCTGAAACGGAATTAAAGCTTGAAGATGTCTCTTTTGCGCTCAGGGATTTTCGAAAAACCATCCCGATGGACCCTCAAAAACTGGAAGATGTGGTGGAAAGGCTTGAGTTTATAAACAGGTTGAAGAGAAAGTACTGCCCCACAATCGAAGAAATCCTGAAACTTGGAGATAAGCTGAAATCAGAGATATATAATCTTGGTGAAAAGAGAGAAAAACTGGATGGATTAATTCGCAGGATTAAGGAGATAGAGGCGGATATCCTTCAGAGGGCTGTCTCCATTTCAAAAAAGAGGAAAAAGGCGGCCGCAATATTTGAAGAAGCAGTTGAAAAAGAATTGGCCGGTCTTCACATGGGCAATACCATGTTCCGGGTGAATTTTTATGAGGATTATCGGGGCCTGGAAGATACGGAGGAAAGAACAGTCGATGAGATAAATGCCGATGGTTTTGATCGGGTGGAATTTATGATATCTCCCAATGTGGGTGAAGAATTGAGGCCGCTTTTCAAGATAGCTTCAGGTGGTGAACTATCAAGGATCATGCTTGCTATGAAAACGATCCTTGCAAAAACCGCGTCCGTGGAAACGATAATTTTTGATGAGGTTGACTCAGGTATCAGCGGGGCTGCAGCAGAGATCGTGGGAGAAAAGATCCTTTCCCTTGCGGAATACCACCAAATATTATGCATTACTCACCTCCCGCAGATCGCAAGTCAGGGTCAGACCCACTTTCTGGTAAAGAAAGAGATCTCCCGGGACAGAACTCAAACAATCCTTTATGAGTTAACCCCGGAAGAGAGAGTAGAGGAGATAGCGCGCCTTTTGGGCGGTCGAAAAATTACAGCCCATGCCAGGGCCCATGCCAGGGAATTCCTTGAAAGGTAAGGTTTTGCCAGGGGTTTGAACTTTTCTTTTAAACAGGTGACGAACAAACTTCAATCGGTAATATTTTTCTTATGGGCAACCACAGTGGGTTGTTCCTACGCAGATACAGGTCCCTGTGCCTGTCCTGCAATGATAGAGCACTATGCAGTATATGTTTTTTACTGATTATAACGTATTTTGGGGAGGTCGAAATTTGGTCATCTTTCATATGCCGGGCCTTATATGCGAGGCTTAGCGCTGATAATTATTGGAAACTTACCCTGCTATTACAGTGCAAATATGCTGCCTTTCTGACATTCAGTTCTGAAAGTGTGCAATACAAAAAAGCAATTAAAAGGAGCGTGATAATTTTTTTCTCGTTCCCGGGCAGAGCCTGGGAACGAGACGAACGGTGACAGAACCTGGGAGCGAAGGAAAAGGCGGGACACTTTCCACTTTTTGGTGGATTCGGTGCGCTTAATCCACCCTGCAAAGTTCAGTTGGCAGCCGACGCAGGGTGGATTAAGGAGCGCAAGCGACGAATCCACCAAAGCAACTGTCCCGCCTTACGTTGGCAGCCTGATTTACAAAAGAGTCTTGTAACCGTTCACGGAATGTTGAAATTAAAAAAACGGCAACCTTTAAACCTGATTTACGCTTTATAGATGTTGATTTTCGTCTGGTTCCCATTCTCCAGCGTAGAAACACGTATGGTATGCATTCTCACGCTGGAGCGTGGGAACGGGAAACGTTCAAACTGTAAACTATTTTCTGAACTTATTTAAGGATGCCTGGAAATCCATAAGTTATTACCCTGAATATTGAGCTATTAACCTTCAACCTTCTACCTTTAAACTCGTGAGCGGTTACAGAGTCTTTTTGAAAGGAAATAAATTATAAATGCGTGTAATGACATTTAATCTTCGTTTTGAGAATAAGGATGACGGTCCAAATGCCTGGTCAAACCGTAAAGATAAAGTAATAAAGCTCATAAGACATTATGCTCCCTCTATCCTTGGTACTCAGGAAGGGAAAATTAACCAGCTTAAATATCTTGATGATAATTTGCCTGAATACCACGGAAACCTATCGGATCGCATTCAGGATAAAACAGCACAGTATCCGACGCTTTTTTTTCGTAAAAAAGATTTTGAAATTATACAGGAAAAGGAGTTCTGGCTTTCAAAAACCCCTGATGTATTTCAAAGCAAGAGCTGGGACAGCGCCTTTCCGAGGATGCTCAGTTGTATCAAGGTAACCTTTTTAGAGAATGGAAAACCTGTCTGGGCAGGAGTGACACACCTTGATCATAAAGGTAAAGAGGCGCGCAACCAGCAGGCAAAGATTGTGGCGGAGTGGTTTAATAAGAAAAAAGGGGACTTAATCCTTATGGGGGATTTTAATGATTCTCCCGCGTCAACGGTTCACAAAACCCTGACGGCGCCGAAAACAGATCTTTATGATACATGGGGGATCCTCGGTTATAAGGAAGATCAGGAAAGCTTTACTTACCATGGATTTGAAGGTGTTCCCAAAAAATCACGTATGGACTGGATTCTTGTCAGTTCAGGATTTGATGTCATAAATGCCTTTATAATAAAGGATAAATTTAATGGTTTTTATCCTTCGGATCATTTCCCCTATATGGCGGATTTAGTCTCTATTTCCCACCGGCATGTTTTTGTCAGGTAAAACGTCAGTGTTTACTGGTTTATTGGTTCAGAATTAAGGGCAAAGGTAATTAGCGCCTGTACGAAAACATTATGTAACCGTTCACGGGTTCAAAGGTTGCAGATAGAAAATTTAAGGCTGAAGGTTGACATGATATATATTGATTTTGTGCGAGCGCAGGGGCGAACCTTGTGTTCGCCCTTTGATTATTTACCCCTTTAATTATTCGCACGTTTTAAGGGCGAATACAGGATTCGCCCCTGCGAGATATTGCCGGATACACTTGGTCAGAATTTCCAGTTTCTAATTTAAACGTTCCGTGAACGGTTACAACGAATGTTTGTACCATTATTCATGCCTATTGCTGTATCCACATTGTACGGTGCATAGAATGCACTCTGCTTTCCTGTACAATTCGCAAAATTTTTATCCTTGATTTTAAAGTCCTGCTCCGAATTATTGAAATTTCAGTTGACAATTTAGTAATAAATAAAGTAGGAAAATAGGATGCGTGATAAGATGTTTTTATATTTATCTGGAAATAGCCTTTTATTTCAGGCAAAGGCAGGATTTTAAAGATCGAAACGTGCAACCAGTATTGACTGTTAAAATTATTGCCTCTCAGGTGTTATTTCCGGATCGATATGTTTATTTTAATTTTTCATCCTTAATTTATAATTAAATAAAGGAGTTTCAAATGTCTGACAAAGTCATTGGCTCTGTAATGGTTGTTGGAGCAGGAATTGCCGGAATGCAGGCGTCCCTTGATCTTGCCGATTCCGGATATTTTGTTCACCTTGTTGAAAAGTCATCCGCTATTGGCGGTGTAATGAGTGAACTGGACAAGACTTTCCCTACTAATGATTGTGCAATGTGAATTATTTCTCCTAAACTGGTCGAGGTCGGCCGGCATTTGAATATCAACCTTCTTACATGCTCTGAGATAGAAAAGGTTGAAGGTTCAAAAGGGGATTTTCAGGTAACCTTGAATAAAACTCCAAGATATATTGATGCGTCGAGATGCACCGGGTGTGGCGATTGTGCCGAGGTATGTCCTGTTGTTTTGCCGAATGAATATGATCAGGGACTGAGTAACAGGAAGGCTGCCTATAAAAAATATGCTCAGGCCATACCCGGCGCCTTTGCCATTCAGAAGGCCGACAAAGCTCCATGCCGTATGGCATGTCCTGCTGGACTGAATGTCCAGGGTTATGTTCAGATGGTGGGTCAGGGAAAATATAAAGAGGCACTTTCAATTATTATGAAAGACCTGCCCTTGCCCGGGGTGCTTGGAAGGATCTGCCCCCATGAGTGTGAGAACGTATGCAGGAGGGCGGAGGTAGATGCCCCGATAGCCATCAGGAATCTCAAGCGTCTCGCGGCAGATAAAATAGATCCCCGCGATATCGGGATCACATGTGATCCGGCAAGGGATGAAAAGGTGGCTATTATAGGTTCAGGACCTGCGGGGTTGTCAGCCGCATATCACCTGGCCCGAAAAGGTGTGCTGTCTACAATTTTTGAGGCCCTGCCGGAACCGGGAGGTATGCTGCGGGTGGGTATCCCCGACCATAGACTCCCAAGAGAGATATTGCAGCGGGAGATTGAAGTAATCACGAATCTTGGTGTGGAGCTCAAGACCAGCTCGCCGTTAGGTCCTGAAATGAATATTGATTCTCTTTTAAACGGCGGCTACAAAGCTGTTTACCTTGCCATTGGGGCCCATAAGGGAATTGAACTTGGGATACCCGGAGAAAACACTGAAGGTGTTCGTCAGGGCGGCGATTTTTTGAGAGAGGTGAATCTGGCAGGCAAGGCGCCTGTTGGGAAGAAAATTGCAATAATAGGTGGCGGAAACGTGGCTATTGATGTGGCCCGTTCTGCTGTCAGGCTGGGTGCGGAAGAAGTGAATATCTTATACCGGAGGACGCGCGCAGAGATGCCTGCCTGGGAAGAAGAGATCCAGGCTGCGGAGGAAGAGGGTGCTAAAATTACATATCTCGCAGCTCCCGAAGAGGTACTTGTCAAGGACAACAAGGTCGCTGGACTTAAATTGATCAGGATGGAACTTGGCGAGCCTGATTCCTCAGGAAGGAGAAGGCCTGTACCGATACCCGGCAGTGAGTATGATATCGAAGTAGATCAGATTATACCTGCTATTGGTTTGAGACCTGACATTTCGTCACTTAAAGGAGTCGAAGGGTTAAATTTTACTCGCCGGGACACTATTGAATGTGATCCCGTCACCTGTGCCACGAATCGTAAAGGGGTCTTTGCCGGTGGAGATGCCCAGTCCGGTCCCGGAATAGCTATAAGTGCGATTGCTGCAGGCCGGGAGGCGGCCGAAAGCATTGTACGGTATTTGGATGGCAGGGACATGGCGGAAGGCAGGGAAAAAGTCATAAAGGAAAGACCGGATTACCGTCCAATCCCGAAGAATCAGGTTGAAGAAGCGAGGTTAAGCATGCCTGAACTTCCTCTAAAGGACAGGGAAGGCAATTTTAAAGAGGTGGAACTTGGCTATGAGGAAGAGATGGGCAGGAAAGAGGCCAATCGCTGCCTGAATTGCGGGTATTGCTGTGAATGTTTCCAGTGTGTCTCAGCCTGCGGGGCGGATGCCGTTACATTGGTAACACATGCCCAAAAACCTGAAACCGTGGAAATTGAGGCAGGTTCCATTGTTATGGCGCCGGGATTTCAGCCTTTTGATCCATCCAGGTTTGATACCTATAACTATACGAATTTTCCAAATGTCCTGACTGCCATGGAATTTGAGAGAATACTCTCGGCATCAGGCCCTACACAGGGCCATCTTGTCCGTCCCTCGGACAAAAAAGAGCCGAAAAAAATTGCGTGGATCCAGTGTGTAGGTTCAAGGGATTTAAACCGGTGTGATCATGGTTATTGTTCTTCCGTCTGTTGCATGTATGCCCTGAAAGAAGCGGTAATAGCAAAAGAGCATGGGGGAAGCGACCTTGATTGCAGTATATTTTTTATGGATATGAGGACTCACGGCAAGGACTTTGAGCGATTCTATAATGATGCGAAGGAGAAACATGGTGTTCGTTGTATTCGGTCAAGGATACATAGCATTGAACCAATCCCGAACAGTGATGACCTCCTGATCCCATATGTCGGTGAAGATGGACGGATGGTTCATGAGACCTTTGATATGGTCGTCCTTTCGGTGGGTCTTGAAATATCTCCCGAGGTAATGGAACTTGCAAAAAAACTGGACCTGAATATGACAAAGGGCGGATTCTGCGAAACGGAATCGTTTCATCCTGTAAGCAGCTCAAAAGATGGTATTTATGTGTGCGGCGCTTTTCAGGGCCCGAAGGATATACCCCAGTCGGTCATTGAGGCAAGTTCTGCTGCAGCCGAGGCCGGCGCCGACTTGAGTGAAGCAAGAAATACCTTGACCAAGGAAAAGATAGTCCCGGAGGAGAGGAATATCGTTGGTGAACGGCCGCGTATTGGAGTGTTTGTATGTCATTGCGGTATAAACATAAGTGGTGTAGTTGATGTTCCTGCCGTGCGGGATTATGCCGCGTCACTTCCCTATGTGGAGTATGCAGCGGACAACCTCTATACATGTTCCCAGGATACTCAGGAGGCAATGGCCCGGGTCATTAAAGAGAAGAAATTAAACCGTATGGTAGTTGCCGCCTGTACGCCAAAGACCCATGAGCCACTTTTTCAGGAGACACTGATATCTGCCGGATTGAATAAATATCTCTTTGAGATGACTAATATAAGAAACCAGGATTCATGGGTACATAAGGACAATCCTGAGATGGCAACCGTCAAGGCAAAGGACCTGGTACGTATGGCAGTTACCAAGGTGGCCTTGATGGAGCCGCTTGAGGAAGCAGAGTTAGACGTGGATCAGGAGGCCCTTGTGCTTGGAGGCGGCATATCCGGTATGGTTTCTGCCAAAAGCCTGTCAAATCAAGGATATAAGGTCTCTCTCGTTGAGAGAACAGGGGTGCTTGGAGGCCAGGGCCTTAAACTGTTTAAGACGTGGAAGGGAGAGGATGTTCACCTCAAGATTTCAGAACTCGTCAAATCTGTTGAGGAAGATGAGAATATTGAATTATACCTTAACACGGAAATGATAAAGGTAGATGGTTTTGTAGGAAATTTTAAGACCACATTAAGTTCGAACGGTAAAGAGACAGAGCATGAACATGGGATAACTGTGATAGCAACCGGCGGATATGAATACCAGCCGGAAGAGTATCTTTATAAAAAAGATCCCAGGGTGCTCACCCATCAGGACCTCGATAAAAGATTTATTGAGAATGATCCCGGTCTTAAAGATTTCAAATCAGCCGTTTTTATCCAGTGCGTTGGTTCCAGGGAGCCTGAGAGGCCATATTGTTCCAGGGTATGCTGTACGCACTCCATTGAAAGCGCTCTCCACCTGAAAGAACTGAACCCGGATATGCAGGTCTTTATCCTTTACCGGGATATCAGGACGTACGGGGAAAGAGAATACCTTTATAAAGAGGCCCGGGAAAAGGGCGTCATCTTTATCAGGTATTCGGTGGATAAAAAGCCGCAGGTAAAAGCGATGGAGGATGGTCTCGAAATAGAGGTGGTCGATCCCATACTGCGCCAACCTGTTCTAATTAATGCCGATATCCTGACGCTTGCTTCCGCTATAGTTCCATACAAGGATGAGAAGCTTGCCAATTTCTTTAAAATTCCGATGAATGAAGACGGATTCTTTGTAGAGGCTCACGCAAAGCTTGGGCCATCCGAGTTTGCAACAGATGGTGTTTTTCTGTGCGGTATGGCTCACTATCCAAAGCCTATAGATGAATCCGTGGCCCAGGCCCTTGCTGCTTCATCCCGCGCCGTTACGCTTTTGGCCAAACAAAAGGTACATGTAAGCGGTACTATTGCAAATATCAATCCGCTTTACTGCAGTGGTTGTGGAGTTTGCGTTTCTATTTGCCCATACTCAGCGCCGGCTTTTATTGAAAAAGGGCCTTTTACGGGCAGGGTAGAGATAAATCCCATCCTGTGCAAGGGGTGCGGGTTATGTGTAGCTTCCTGCCGATCCGGCGCTATCAATCTTAAGGGATTCGGTGAAGACCAAATCATGGCAATGATTAACGAGATGTAATTTAGGGACGAGGACGAAATAACATCTCCAAGCAGGTGCTCACGGTTTGAAACTTGAAATTGGTTTAGTGCCATGCTTTTAATTATAAACTAATCAGGAGATTATAATGAGCGATCAGAAAATAAAAATCACGACTTTTCTGTGCAACTGGTGTAGTTATGGCGCAGCGGACCTGGCCGGCGTCAGCCGCTTCCAGTATCCTCCCAATTTCAGGGTGATAAGGGTCCCCTGTTCCGGCAGGGTAAGTCCTAAATTTATACTTGCAGCCTTCCGGCATGGTTCGGATGGCGTCTGGGTGTCCGGGTGACACCCCGGTGAATGTCATTACCTGGAAGGTAATTATTATGCTCGAAGGAAATTTGCTCTTATGAAGAACTTGTTTGAACACATCGGACTGGAACCGGGAAGGCTTCATTTTTCGTGGATATCTTCTGCTGAGGCGACCAAATTTGCTGAGGTGGCCAATGAGGTGAGCAAAGTTATTGAGGACTTAGGGCCGGCCAGATATTTTATTAAAAGAAAGGCTGAGGTGGAGTAATGTTAGCGTATACGGAAAAGATCAGGGAAACAGCCTCCAGGTTGCTCAAAGAGAATAAGGTGGATGTTTTCATCGGTTATAAAAAGGGAACCGTGCCGATGATGAACGAACCCGTGCTTATCAGTGATCCTGAAAAGGCTGATATCCTTTACTGGGACAGCAACTGTGGTCTGAATCTCTGTAATTACTTAACAAAACGTACGGACAGGATAGGCATTCTGGCCAATGGATGTAATTCCAGAAATATTGTAACCCACATCATAGAAAATCAGATCAAGCGAGATCAGCTCTATATTGTGGGAATACCCTGTACCGGCATGATTGACCGCAGGGCAGTGATGAGGGCCGTTAACAATAAAGAGATATTGGATGTTAAAGAAGATGGTGATCAGTTTACTGTCAAAGGGAAAGATTTTGAAGAGACCTTTGATACAAAGAATTTCCTGCAATCAAACTGTGCTTCGTGTTCCCACAGAAATCCTGTGGAATATGATGAGATGATAGCAGAACCTGTTGAAGAGCAGACAGGGGTCGAACCATATAAGGATGTAGAAGAGATTGAGCAAATGAGCAGCGAAGAAAAGCATGACTTTTTTGTTCGTATGATCTCTAAGTGTATCCGCTGTTACGCATGCAGGAACGTCTGTCCTCTTTGTTATTGTCCCACATGCTTTGTGGATGAATCAAAACCGCAGTGGGTAGGGAAGAGTACGGATACGATTGACACCATGACGTTCCACTTTCTGAGGGCCTACCATTGCGCGGGACGATGCACTGATTGTGGCGCATGTGAAAGGGCCTGTCCGATGGATATTCCTGTCAGGCAGTTTACAAAAAAACTTAACAAGGACGTGCAGGAATTGTTTTCCTGGGAGGCAGGTCTCAGTCTTGATCAGAGACCGCCCCTTGATGTTTACAGGCCGGATGATTATAACGATTTTATCCGCTGATAATCCGGACTTACGTGTCCTTGTATCTGATAGATGCTGTTGACTTTTATCGGCATCGTTGGTTAACCATAATTGTTATAATTAAAAAAGGTAACTTCAATGACGGACAAAATATTTACAAAGCAAGAATGGATCGAGGCCTTAAAGGGTCTTCAAGATACCTACAGGATATTAGTTCCGGTCAAGGATGGAGACTTTCACAGCTTCAAGTCTTTAGAGGAGGGAAAAGAGCCTGACTTTAATTACCTGAACAGCAGGCTTTCACCCAAATCTCTGGTATTTCCTCAATCGGAGCGGATGTTTGAATATTCTTTAGATGAAAAAGATCCTGATGTGAATATCCTGAAGGAATCACAAAAGGACTATTCCCCTCAGGCTATTGTGGGCATCAGACCTTGTGATGCCCATGCCTTTCAAATAGTCAAGCTCAACTTTGACAACCCAGAGTATAGAGACCCATATTGGGTGCAACGATTTGAATCGACTACCCTGGTTGGTCTTGGCTGCAATGAGCCGGGTTCGACATGTTTTTGTACCGAGACAGGCGGAGGGCCATTTAGCGAAAAGGGACTTGATGTGATGCTCTATGACCTCGGTGAGAGGTTTCTTGTAAAAGGCCTTACGGAAAAAGGTGAGGAATTCCTTAATAAAGCGAAAGGTGGAAGCCCGGCTGATGATGCCGCATTAAAAGATGCTGAAACGCTCAAAGGTTCTGCTTCAGACAAGATTGTCTCCGAGGTACACACGGACAAATTGAGGGAAAAGGTTGTTAAGGATCTTTTTAATGCGCCCTTTTGGGAGGATGTCGCCTTTTCGTGCATTAATTGCGGAACTTGCACATTTCTTTGCCCTACCTGCTGGTGTTTTGATATTCAGGATGAGGTGCTCGGAAAAGAAGGGGACAGGATAAGAAACTGGGATTCATGCATGTTTCCGCTATTTACTCTTCACGGTTCAGGGCATAATCCAAGAGACAAGAAATTTCAGCGTGTGCGCCAGCGGTTTATGCACAAGCTTAAATATTATGATGACAAATATCATAACGGTATCCAATGCTCAGGTTGCGGCAGGTGTGTGCGTTACTGCCCGGCTAATATTGATATCAGGCAGGTCGCCGAGTTAATGAATAACTTTTAATTGATATGATACAGGGGGGTTCCATTGGAAAATCCTTATTTACCCTACCCGGTTCGAATAGATAATATCAGGATTGAGACTGAAGACAGAAATTTGAAGACCTTCAGATTTGTATTTTTGAATCCTGAGGACGAAGAAAAATTTTCTTATATCCCGGGACAATTCGCGGAATTATCAGTGCCTGGAAAGGGAGAAATTCCCATAGGTATAGCTTCTTCTCCTTCGGAGAAGGGTTTTGTGACATTTACTATCAATAAGACAGGCCTGGTCACGACCTATATGCACAACATGAAAGAAGGGGATATAATGGGCATCAGGGGGCCTCTCGGCAACTGGTACCCATGGGATGATATGGAAGGTAAAAATGTGGTGATTATAGGCGGCGGTTTTGCCTTTACCACATTGAGGTCAAGCATTATTCACATGATCCAGCCTGAAAATCGTCCAAAGTTTAAAAATATTGATGT
Source organism: Deltaproteobacteria bacterium (assembly GCA_021163285.1). Taxonomy (GTDB): domain Bacteria; phylum Desulfobacterota; class DSM-4660; order Desulfatiglandales; family Desulfatiglandaceae; genus JAGGXA01. Next base: position 22,891 of record JAGGXA010000136.1, read on the forward strand.
TGTTTATGGCGCCAGGAACCCGGGAATGCTCCTTTATAAGGACGAACTGACTGAATGGGAACAGAGGGATGACATCAATATGCATATTACGGTAGACTCGACTGATGATCCTGACTGGAAATATAACGTAGGTTTTGTTCCCACAATTACGGAACAGAAAATTACAAGCGCAGATAATACAATAGCTATTATTTGCGGTCCGCCTGTCATGATCAGGTTTACGCAGCCTGTACTTGAAAAATTGGGATTTCAGCCTGAAAACATCATTTTTTCACTTGAGATGCGCATGAAATGTGGCATTGGTTTATGCGGTCGGTGTAATATCGGCGATCAATATGTCTGCAAAGACGGGCCGGTTTTTTCTCAGGCTCAACTTGATGATATGACGGGTGAATATTAGGTAAACTGTTTTTGTCGGATTATTCTTCCACATTGTTCAAATGCCTTGTGTTGTAACACCTAAAACCTGCATAAACTATTTTCAAGAAGAAAATTATGCTTTTAATATCAAGGAATTACAGAAATGTTGTGCTTGTATAACAC
>JAGGXA010000105.1 GCA_021163285.1 Deltaproteobacteria bacterium
CAGCCAGGCACTGCTGACAGCCCTTCTCAACACAACCCCTGTTTATCTGAAAGAGACTTTTACATATCAGATTCCGGTAATGATCCCCTTGCTCGGCATCAGGGCAGGGCTTCTTTATTTTTTGACATTTATCGTATCAGGAATAGTCAAGGTCCTTTTTGTTATTATTTATGGAAGGATCAGGCTGCAAAGCAATAACCCTGGGACAGATACATCAGAACCTGATTGTGTAGATTCGGGTCGCGTAGATATGAATACTATAACACGAAGCAAGTTTGGCAAAACTCTTATTTTATCTTTTGCACGGCAGAAAAAAATCTTTTTTAAGATAAGCATCATTTTTGTATCAACGACTTTTTTCATATTTCTGTTGATCAATAATGGCATCGTAAAAGGATTGGCAGATTATGTCCAGCCGTTAACGGAATTTTTTAAACTCCCCCCGGCTTCTGTCCTTCCTGTCGGAACTTATATGTTCAGCCCGCTGGTGGGCGCCGGCTTAATCGGAGCCCTGATTAAAAACGGCATCCTGAGCGATTTGCAGGGGTTTACAGCCTGTCTTCTTGGAAGTCTTCTGATGCTCCCGATTTTTGCGGTCAGGTATTCCTTTGCCAAGTATGTATCGCTTTTCGGATTTTTAATGGGATCGAAAATCCTGTTTGTTTCAACCGGGTTGGGGATGCTCAATCGTGTGATTTTTCTAATGTTTCTTTTAATTATAATTAAATAAAAAGGGCTACGTTATTTTCGGAGTTTAAGTTGAGATATTTAACTAAATTCATGCCTATTATTTTTTTAATCTTTTTTTTGTACGGATGCCTGACAGAAAAAGAGATCGCCATTAAAAAAATTGTTCCGACCAGAACCGGCGCGGGCATAAGGTTGACCGGTCCGGCATCTGTTGAATCGGTTTTTATCAGACATGGCCAGCGGATGGTTTTTCAGCGGAAGATTGGGGAAAAGAGAGAATCTTTGCTTGTCAATTTTGATTGGAAAAAGGGAGAAAGTTATACTTTTGATATAAAGACCGCAGATGAAACTTTCAGCGAAAAAACCAGCCCTTTTGAAAAACCGTTTCCTTTTGAACTGGGAAAGGACGACCTGGGAAAACCTACCGGGGAGGTGGAGACAGCTCAAATCAATGAATGGAGTAAAAAACTTTATGAAGAGGTGGATGCCTCGGCTCAGAACAGGATCGGGGTTGCCGGTTTTGATCAGACTGTAAGGGTCTATAATAACAAGGGAAAACTTGTCTGGAAATATAAAATTCCGGCAGGGGTGGCAAAGTGCGTAAAGTTTTCCCCTGCCGGCGGCTACCTGCTTGCCGGCGAAGCAAGCCCGGACGGCAATATCTACTGTTTTTGCGCGGATACAGGCAAACTTTGCTGGAAATATGCGGCGGCAATAGACCTGGGCACAAGCAAGGGAACATACTATGGGCATCAGCCAAAAATTTGCTCTTTTTCTATTGTCGGTGAAAAGGTTTATGTAAGCGCGGCAATGACCCTGGAGGATTATATTAAAGAGAACAGCCGCAGGGTAAAATACTGGCCTAAGAAAGGGATTCTCTACGCGTTTGATCTTAAAACAGGAACGCTTTTATGGAAATTTCCCGACAGCGGCCTTCTTGATACCGCGCCTCTTAAGGTATCTGTCGATGCCCGCGGGAGATATCTCGTGTTTGGCGGCTGGGGCGGCTCCGCAAACGGCCGGATCAGACAAAAATATCCGGAAAACAGACTTTATCTGCTCGATGCCGCAAACGGCCGGCTTTTATGGAGCTATCTTGTGCCGCCGGCCATGGAATATGGTTTTGGTTCGGCCTCTATCGGCAGCGGCTGCAATATCTCACAAAATGGAAAATATGTAGCCTGCTGTTCCATGGACGGGAGGCTTTTTTTCTTTGATATAAGAGGATGCGCAGAAAAGAAAATTCCGCATTTAATTTATGAGAAAGCGGTTTCTATGCCGCTTTCAGTAAGCGGCATACCGATTTACGCCTACGGCGGAAAGGTTTTTTGCGATGATGAAGGAGGCGTCCTTCTTACCATTGGCCGAACTTATATAGCCCCGGCGGGAAAGGGGCTGGCCAAGGCGCCTGATGTAAAACACCCGCGCGAAAATTCACTCATCAAGCTTGATCGCAATGGAATTATATCCTGGCTCTGGCCTGCAAGGGGGCCGATTGAGAGCCCTTGCCTGAGCAGGGACGGCCGTTATCTTGTTGTGTCGATGTGCCATAATTACATAACAAGGTCAAAAGATATGGCCGGGATATACTGCTTTGACCTGAAGCGGTCCGGCGGGGGGACAAACAAGCTTTTATGGTTTTATAAGATGGAAGGAATCGGGATTACCTGCGGAATATCCCCGGACGGGAAATATATCGGAGCTATTGAAGGAATCCTGGATATGGATCCGCGGCCCGAGTATCAGGATATTCGGGGAAAACACAGGGTGTTTATCTTGTCATGAATTTCTTTGTCCCCTTCATCATTTTTAATTTAATCTTTGTTTATCCAATCTTTGTTTGTTCGGCCTTTTCAGGGGCAAAAGCCGGTCAGGATAAGATCGTTGAGATTGAAAACGAGATCCCGTACGGGATGAGAGAAGGAGGCCTGGTTGCAAGAGGCTCTCTTTTGACAGCCCTTTTGCAGGTGGAGAGCCGGACGGAAAAAGATATCGGAATAGATTATGAGATCAGGATACCGAAACCCTTACGGCCTGAAAATATTTGCAAAGATATAAAAGTAAAAGACTTAAAAGATGCGTACCTCCTTGCTGCGACCTTTAATCTGTCTACAAAATTTGACAAATGGTACCGAACGGTTGAGATTCATCTGCCTTGTGATATGCCTGAAGGGGTATATAAAGTCAGCTCGACGGCACAGATTACAGGTCCGGGAATCAATAGCAAAAAGTTTAAGCGGGACATCATCCTTGAAGTGGCAGCCAAAGAGCGTCTATCCCGCTGTCTAACTATAAAAAGAATAATAATACCGGTTAATCAGATGGGAGAATTAAATGAAAAAGAAAAGAGAAACTCTGTTTTAATGAATAAAAAGAGAACTCCCCTGATTTCGTTTATGCTGCCGGAAAAAGATGCCTTCGAGCCTGCCGGCTATGCGGCCGTGGAGATTGAAAACAGATCCCGGTGTGATGCATCGATCCTGACGACCCTGAAGATGCTTGATCCTAAGACAAAAACGCCGGTTAAAGGTTTTGAGCCGCTTCTGCCTCCGGGACATGGAGGTTTGAGCCTTAAGGGGATATACAGTATGGCACGGATAAATGCAAAAAGCAGCTTAAAGGTAGTCTTGCCGATCTATGCCGAAGAAGGTGTGACCCTTGCCGGCAGATACCTGGCCCGGTTCGGGCTGCGGTATTTCGGTACGGATACCGCACTCTCCTTAAAAGATGTGGAAATAGATATTATAGCCCGGAGACTGACGCCGGTTATCATAACTGCTTCGGCTTTTGGCTGTTCCTTTTTTGCCCTTTTATGGATGTACTGGAAGAGAAAGAATATCCTGAAAATAAAGACAAAAGACCTGATTACCATTGCCATGTTCGGGGCCTGTATCTTTGCCGTTGTAAGTCTCCCCGGAACAATTGTATGGCTGTTTGCGCACGCGGTTTTAGGGCCTTTCAGTTTCCTGGTGACAGGCTTTTTTTCCGAGATAGTCTATTACATCCTTTTGACAGCCCTGGTTGCGCTGATTCCACGGGTCGGTGTCGCAGGTCTTGCCATTATTTTAAGGGCGCTGATGACGGATATAATCTTTGGAGGTTTTTCCCCTATGTCGATGCTCAATGTGGGGGTCACTGTCATAATGTCCGAAGGCGCATTTTATATCTGCGGGATAACGCGGGCCGGAACCAGCCTGAATGTAAAAAGAACAGCTTTTGCGGCCGTCACCTGCGGGCTGGCCGATGTTGTAATATCTTTTGTCTGGTTCAATATGCATATGTTTCTTTATCGTCTTTATTACGACTTCTGGTACATAGCGATCTATCTGCTGATAGGCGGATTTTTTTATACGGCCGTTGCGGTTCCGTTTGGCATCCGTCTCGGTTTGAGACTCAAGGCGGTTTATTAATTTCCGCCACGAATTAACACAAATGGACACGAATAAAGAAAAAATTCTGTATAAAGACTTATCATACAAAATTGTCGGGTTAGCAATGGAAGTACACAATAAACTTGGTTATGGATTTTTGGAAAAGGTCTATGAGAAGGCTATGATGGTTTTGCTGCGACGAGAAGGAATTCAAGCAACACAACGGCGCCGATAACAGTCCATTTTGAGGGAGAGGTAATAGGTGACTATTACGCGGATATTTTAGTTGAGGACAAGATTATTTTAGAACTTAAAGTTGTTGAAAAAATTGCAAATATCCATAGGGCTCAGGCGCTTAACTATTTGAAGGCAACAGGTTTGCGGTTAGCAATTCTTCTTAATTTTGGAAAAGAAAGGCTCCAATACGAAAGATTTGTTCAATAAAATCAATTTGTTATTCGTGTAGATTCGTGTCTGTTTGTGGCTAATTAATTACAATGATAAAAATAAAAAATCTTGGTTTTACTTACCAGGGAAGGGATGAGCCAACCCTGAAAAATCTGAATCTTCATGTTGAAGCAGGAGAGTTTATTCTTGTTGCAGGGCCCACAGGATGCGGAAAAACAACGCTGCTGAGAACCTTGAACGGCCTGATACCGCATGAGACAGCCGGTATTATGAAAGGAAGCGTATTTGTCGCGGGAAAGGATACTAAAAAGTCTCCCATGGCCGAACTGACCCGCAAGGTGGGGCTGGTTTTTCAGAATCCTGATGATCAGATATTTTCAACAAGAGTGGAAGATGAGGTTGCCTTTGGCCCTGAAAACTTATGTTTTCAGCAAAAAGAGATTGAGAAAAGCATAGATTATGCCCTCTCTGCCGTCGGGCTAAATGAATTCAGAAATCGCGCTACGGCCTCTCTTTCAGGCGGAGAAAAACAGAGACTAACTATAGCCTCGGCTCTTGCGATGCAGCCGCTGGTTCTTGCCCTGGATGAACCTTTCAGCCAGATGGACATAACCGGCACAAGGGAGATTCTTGATATCATTCGAAAATTGAACCGGGAGGGGATGACCATTATCCTGGTTGAACACAGGATCCCTGCGGTTTTCCGCCACGTCTCCAGGATTATTATCATGGAAAAAGGCCGGATATTGCTTGACGAAGATAAGGAAA
>JAGGXA010000065.1 GCA_021163285.1 Deltaproteobacteria bacterium
AGGGTTCACCGGCGCCACATTTGCGCGCATTCAGGGCAAGCGACACAGGGATGGATAGAGTCCGAAGCGCATATCTTTGCACTGATTACTCGCATCCTGGGCGCTGGTAAGCGCTTACATGCCCGGGGATTTTTGTAAATTCGTACCCCTGTTGAACTATTATGAAAATTATTTTAACTTTTTAGTCTAAAACAACTATAGTTATGAGTCAAGGATGTTGTGCCTCATCTAAATAACATTATAAGTTCGATATTCAGCATCCTGATTCAAGGTATCAATTGAGATGATTGATTTGTCATAATAGTAGAATGGATTATGACTGGTTGGGATTTATGAACGGATACGTTGAATGCCGACTGAATCGAGTCTGGTAAGCGGGATGGTAAAACGGTTCCATATTTCCTTCTGGAATCAACGGTAGACTTGATCCATAATTTTATTTACGGATTGTTTTACATTTTTGGTCGGAAGGGTAGAGGCGGGAGTTTCGATTATCTTCATATTTGACAGAACACCTTTGACTATAGGTACCGGCATGGCATGATAAATCTCTTTAAGGTTTTGCAGGTAATGGCCAAGTTTTCTTATATGCCGGTGGTAGCTCTGGTGATTCTGTTGAAAGCCTGTCATCTGAAGTGAGGATTGAACAATTGACTGCCAGACGCGGGGTGCCAGATTAGCTCCCGCAGATATTACACCGCTCATGCTTGGGTGATCCAGAAAATGACTTTCATCCCCATCGTAAATCCTGAAATGAGATCTCCTGCGGCATGCTTCCTGGTAATTGTGTGCCCTGGCAAGCGATCCAAAAAAGATCATGCCGACAATGCCCGGTAAAAAAGTCAGTTCCTTCAGAATACTTGAACGTATATTATTTCTCTTAAAAGCGTTGCTCCTTTCCTTAATTAATTCAGGGTCATTATGCAGGATAATACCCTGGTCAACCATTGAACAAATATCCTGGTAATGGGAGAGCAACCCCCTGTTACTGTGATAGTAAAGTGAGCTGTCGATCCAGAAAACCTGTCCTGTGTAGGCCCTTTTTTTGAGGGCCTTATTAAGAACAAGGACGGTCTCCCTTGTTTTATCTTCAGTCTCTTGTGTAACCCAGAAGAGTATGGGGAGACTGCCGCGGATCACAACAAGGGCCTTTTCAAGCAGCTCGAGTTTCTGAATGAGATCCAGATTTCTTCCCTCCCCCATGTACGGACTGGAAAGGAGTATCGCATCTGCATGGGGAATTATCAGATCAAGGAGTCTTCCCAATCCCCGTCCATCAATAGAGCCATTGTTGTTAAGCGGACTAATCAGATCAACGATAAGCCCTTTTGGTGCTGTGAAAACCTCCATTGACCTTGAATTCCTCTCTTCCCAGGAGGTCGTGAAGATGTACGATCCCCTTAATCCGTTTCGACCTGTTCAAAATTGCCAGGTGTGTAATTGCCTTTAATTCCATAAGTTCAAGGGCCTCTGCCGCCGATTTGTTTTCGTCTATAGTCTTTGGAGATGGCGACATGATCTCTTCAACATTCATCTCAAGGATGTTTTTTCCTTTTATCAAGGCCCTTCTCAAATCTCCATCAGTGATAATACCGGCAAGCATTTGATCCTTATCTATAATAAAGGCAGCTCCAAGACCTTTGGCATTAATCTCCTCGATTGCACTTTGAACTTTTGAGCCGGCAAGTACAAGAGGCAACTTGCCGCCGGTGAGCATTATCTCACTGACACTGATTGATAGCCGTTCCCCAAGGCTTCCACCGGGATGAAATTTTTTGAAGTCGTCTTCATTAAACGATCTCCGGTTTAAGAGGACAACCGCGAGTGCATCTCCCATAGCAAGCGCGGCTGTAGTGCTTGCAGTTGGCGCAAGTCCCAGGGGACATGCCTCCCTTTTCACGCCCACATCAATAACAACATCGCTTATCATGGCCATTGGTGACTCGAGTCCACCGGTAAAAGATATGATATTTGACCCCATATTATTGAGTATAGGCAAAATTGTATTGATCTCGGCTGTTTGACCGCTGTTTGATATGGCCAGGACAACATCATCATGGGTTACCATACCGAGGTCACCATGAATGGCTTCCCCCGGGTGAAGGAACAGGGATGGGGTTCCCGTACTGTTTAGTGTGGCTGATATTTTTCTTGCTATCAGTCCCGATTTTCCCATACCGGTAAGGATAACCCTGCCTTTGGATTTAAGGATTATATCAATGGCCTTCTCAAACTCGGGTCCAAGCTTCTTAATCATGCCAAGGATGCTTTGAGCCTCTATTTTAAGTACTTTTCTTGCTTGTTCAATCGGCATTATATAGTTGTCCGGTATTATTGATAAGGTAAATAACGGTTCAAGGTTCATTAAACTGCACAGGTCAAAATTATTGCTCATCAGGTTGCGGGAAGTTCCTTGATATATTGATAAGTCAACAGGTTAAGGTATACTCCCCGTGTTTCACCTTCAACCTTCAGCCTTCAACCTTCAGTTTTTTACCTTCAACCTTTCACCTGACAGGAATTAATACGTTCATGCAAAAGGAAAAGAGTGTTCAATTCCTCCCCTTCCTTTTCCCGAAGTGAAATGATTTTCCGGGGATCAATCCGGTCTGTTATTTTTTTACATACATAATTTACACAGATTACGTGACGTGACATAAGAGAGCAACCTGTTTTGCCGAGGAAAAGACAGCTCTCAGGGTTATATCTCTTCTTGGGAAGTTTTACATTCAGGAGGAGATTGATGAGAATTAAGGATCCATTATATTTGTTTTCAAGTCCTGCCCCACAGCATGACCCTCCATCTAACTGTTCACACTCCCTGCAAATATCGGTAATACCTATAGCCTCCATTTCTTTGCGAGAAACTGATATGGCATTTTTTAACTTGTACAGCAGGAGTGTGATCGTCTTGTCTTTGAGCAGGTTTTCTCCGAACTTCCGGTAAAAAACCTCGGCCCAGGCGATCTTCTCTTCAATAGGACTCTGAAGTGTTACTTTTGTAATACTCATGATCTTTTATTTTAACATTCTTTTTTTGGTCTTGATCATCGTTTCGCCCGTTTGCCGCCTGGGGTTTCAACCCCAGGCCAGGGACGAGGACGAAATAATATCCCCAGGCAGGCGCACAGACTTAGGTCAGATTTATTCGATCTAAAAGCACAAAAGTTGCAGAAATAGTGAGCTATTTCAAGATTTTTGTACTTTTAGATCGGGCAAATATGGGCTGAAGCTGTGATACATGGTTGGAGAAGTTAATTCTTCCTCGTTCCCTGTTATCTATCGTCCACGCGAGACTGTATAAGTCCCATCGGAGCGACAGCCAATAGCCTGTCATTTTATTGCCGGGTGGCCGGACGGTGACCAAGGCCCTTTTTTTTATTTATTTGATTTTTTCCCCGACTCTTCCTCTGCTGCAAATTTTTTAAGCCCCTCCGCCAGTTTTTTTAATTTCTGATCGACTATATAATTAATTGTTCCCTCAGGATAGTTCCCATCGTCCTTTCTCTTCCCGGCGCTTTTACCTGTGAGGATTTCGATGCCTTCATCAATGGTCTCAACCTGGTAAACGTGAAACAGGCCTTTTGTTACTGCTTCTACCACATCTTTGCGCAGCATCAGGTCTTTTACATTGCTTTTGGGGATAATAACACCCTGTTTGTTATTCAATCCCTTATGACGGCAACAATCATAGAATCCTTCGATCTTCTGATTTACGCCGCCTATGGCCTGTATTTCTCCCTTTTGGTTAACAGAACCTGTAACTGCAATATATTGTTTGATCGGGATGTCCGAGATGCTTGAGAGCAGTGCGTAAATCTCTGTGGACGAAGCGCTGTCACCGTCAACACCGCCATACGATTGTTCAAAAGCGATACTGGCGCTTATGGTCAGAGGCTTGTCCTGCGCGTATTTTTTTCGCATATAACCACTTAGGATTAAGACACCTTTATTGTGTGTGCTGCCGGATAGATCTGCTTCCCTCTCAATGTTGATAATTCCGGCACGGCCCATAGAGGTGGAAACTGTAATCCGGGAGGGCTTGCCGAACATATAGTCTCCGAGAGAATAAACAGCAAGCCCGTTCACCTGCCCGACCACTTTTCCATCAACGTCAATCATCAATGTGCCGCGATCAACCATCTCCTGGATATGCTCTTCGATCATATTGGATCTGTATATTTTGGCATCAATTGCCTTATCAATATGGCTTCCTCCGATTATAGGTTTATTTTCTTCTCCGGCCCAAAAATCGGCCTCCCTGAGCAGGTCCGTTAACTCAGGAAAGCTGGTGGAAATCTTTTCCTGCCTCCCTGTTATCCTGACCGCATGCTCCAATAAAGCGGCCACTGCAGCGCCGTTCAGGGGTTTTAATTTATCTTTATCTGTTTCCATCTTGATGAATTCAGTAAATTGCCGGATGCTCTCATCATTCTTATCCATGGATGTGTCAAAGTCCGCTCTGATCTTGAATATTTTTTTAACATCTTCATCAAATGCCCAGAGAATGTGATAGACGCGCAGATCAGATATAACCACTACCTTTACATCCATTTTGACAGGCTCCGGTTTTAGGCCTGTAGTGGTGAAGAGGTAAAAGGGATCATAGGTTTGAATTTCAATCTTTTCGCTTTTTAGCGCCCTCTTGAGCGCCTGCCACACACCCGGCTCAACAATGGCGTCGAGCAGATTAAGCACTAAGTAACCGCCGTTCGCCTTGATAAAAGAACCTGCCTTAATCTTGCTGAAGTCGGTGCGCCAGACGCCGCTTCTGTCAACGTCCCTTTCAATACTCCCGAAAAGATTTCGATAAGTCGGGTATTTTTCAACGATAATGGGAGGCACTTTCTGATCCCTGTTGTCTACAAGGAGATTGACCTGATAGGGTTGAAAAGGATTGCCCTGAACCATAAAAGGCATCAATCCAGCTCCCGGTATTTGGGTCTGGGTCTGGGGCCTGAAGATCTGGAGATTATCCGCCATATCATCAAGCATTGCCTCAAGATATTTTCTGACAGGTTCAGTATTAAATTCTTTTTTGACCGGCTCTACTATTCGAGAGGCATTTTCCATGAACACGACTTTGTCCATTTTTTCTATCTTTTCCTGAACTTCTTTCTGCAAGTCTTTGAGCTCAATAAAGATATTATCTATCTGAGCTCTCAAATCAGAGTGTTTTTCTTTTAAAAGGTCATATTTTTCTTTTGGGAAATCTCCATCTTCAACCCTGGACTCAAGTTGATCTATGTGGACAGGTTTGCCGTCAATTAAAGGCATTACCTCAGGCCGTTTGATTTGTCCGATTTGAATATCTACAAGCGCAAAACCTTCGTCTTTTACCTTCTGATCAAGGTTCTTGAAAAAGCTTTTACCTTTAGTTTCGTACGTCTCCATGATCTCTTTTTTCCGGCTGATATATTCCTGGCTTTCAAATATCTGAGGGATTTCTTTTTTTAAATTTTCGACAAAGTTTGATACAGCCTTTTTAAAGCTGTTCCCTGTCCCCCATTTAAGGCGAAGAAGTATCGGGGCCTCCCTGTTTTCGAAATTATTAACATAACAGAGGTCGTCAGCTGCATGATCTTTATCGGACATCTCCTTTATCAGTTTGAGGACAGTTGACATCCTGCCTGTCCCTGCCGTTCCGGTGACAAATATATTATAACCCGGCTTGTCTATTCCCATTCCGAAACGGAAAGCCTCAACGCCTCTTTTCTGACCAATAATTTCCGTTAATGGTTCAATATCATCGGTTGTTTCAAAAGAAAAGTCGGTGGGATCAAACCGCCAACGAAGTTTTTCCACTGGAACGGTTCTATATGATTTTATTCCTGGCATTTTAAGCCTCCTTGGTTTAGATTATTATCCTGAAAAAGCAGCATTACCAACGGTCAAATCATTAACTTCAGACCTCGGAAAGAATGGTATTCTAAGCTAATTTTTGGTGTCTTTCAATGAGGCTTAAAAGAAGTTAACACTTTTCCTCATATTTAGAAGCGGTATTTTTACCGCAGAGTACGCAGAAAGCGCAGAGGAACTGCTTGATTTTTAATGTAATATCTCAGCGGACTCTGCGTTCTCTGCGGTGAAATCCAGTTTTTTATACAAAGTAAGTGTAAACTAAACCTGAAAGATGCCTAATTTTTTGGATACTCTTATTTTAAACAGGTGACAAACCAATTTCAATCGGTAATATTTTTCGTAACCGTTCACGGAATGTAGAAATTCGGGCATCTTTCAAGCCTGATTTACGCTTTGTAGATGTTGCTTTTCGTCTGGTTCCCATTCTCCAGCGTAGAAATCCGTATGGTATGCATTCCCCCGCTGGAGCGTGGGGACGAGAAATGTTCAAACTGTAAACTGCTTTTTGAATTTATTGATAGATGCCCGGGAATCCATAAGCCGTTAGGGACGAGGACGAAATAACATCCCCAGGTAGGTGCACATATTTAGGAAGTTAATTTATCCTCGTTCCTTACCATTTAATCTTGAAACCCGGAGCATCGAGCCTGTGAACGCCTGCATGCTCCGGGTTTCCGTAATTTCGTGCCCCTGCTGAACTATTACGGTTTACATAATTTCTATCTCGACATCATGGGCTTTATCATGTTTACGCTTAGGCAATCGTATCTTCAGAATGCCCTTTTCATAAGTTGCCCTGACTTGTTCAATATCCACGTCACACGGCAGCTGTATTGTGCGGGAAAAAGACCCGACCTGCTTTTCAACCTTGTGGTAATGCCTGTTGCTTTTCTGAAGTTCCTTTTTTTTCTTCCCGCTGATAACAAGGCTGTTATGGAGCGCCTTAATTTTGATATTTTCAGGTTCGATTTCAGCGATTTCGGCCTTGACGATGATATCGTTTTCGGTTTCAGCTATGTCAATAAAAGAGCGTTCGATAAATTCACTTGAAAAAGATTCTATCCCAAAATCTGATCCGAACCGGTTAAAGAGACTGTTAATGTCTCTTCGCAATTTGCTCATTTCCTGATTTTTCCATAGAAGAAGCTTGGTCATTCCAAAACCCCCTTTTGTTTTGAAAATGTGACTGCTCAGGTGCGTAGATAAAAAACTGAAGGAAAAGGTAGATTGTGTTTGAACGAAAAGTCGGTTCAGACACAATTTTGAATGTTTAATTTTGAATGTTGAATTAAAAGAACAATTTTAATACGTGTCAGTGTTTACCAGCGCCCATCTGTACACGTTCAGGACAAGCGACAGTGGATGGTAATGGATACTCGCTCTGAATTACTCACACCCGGTGCGCTGGTGAACGCTTACATGCCTGGGATTTCCATTCAGGTGCCTGGTTAATTACAATGAAATATTGGGTATCCTTCATTTTTACTTAACACTTGGCAGAAAAGTGGCAGCGGCATCCTGCCGCTGATTTAAGAGGCTATAAGCCTTTTCTGCAATTTACAATTTTTAGTTCCAATAAAAGTGTCAACTACTTTTACCTCAAAATGAAGGATGCCAAATATTGTTTTTTTTTATTATTTTTTATTGTAAAACGACTTGTGTATTCATGCAAGGTTTTTTTTTGTCACCGTTCAAAGATTCAGGGGTTCAATGTTTCATTTCTGGCTTAGGAGGCTGTTCTGGAATGCCCTTTTTCCCAAACTCTGCGTTATGCTCAAAAAATTATCCTCGAAGGTAAGCGAGCTTGCGAGACCCCGATATCAAATATATGTTTGCGGTAATTTTTTGAGCAAGCCTTGATTTTGAAAAAAATTGCTATTCCCGGACAGCCTCCTATGACTGTATTTAGAATGCGTATTTACGACAAGATGGTCATTTTTGGCAGATCTGATACGAAATTTGGCGCCGAATTGGCAGTAACGCGATAATGAATAAAATAATAAAAGGGAAAAGCAGGATTGAAATTCTTAAACAGGTTCAATCTGACAAATCTCTTATTCAAATGCAGCTTGCAGATAAAGAAGTTAGCTGCTTAACTGTTATTACCGGCCTCCGATTCAAGAATAAAGACTCATATTTTCTCATCGATTATCCAGCAGGATTCAGAGAAGCTGTTGCAGAAATTGAGACATGGAAGATACAATTCCGATTCACTGGAAAAGATCAGCTTCCGTATGTTTTTAATACGTCGGGGGGAGAGTTAAATCAAAATGACGTAACAATCAAGTTGCCGGATTTTATTGAACGACTACAGAAAAGGGCAAATTTCAGAATAAACACCCCTTTGGGCACCAAACTTCATATTATCAAGGGTTTTACCGAGTATAAAACAAATGATGTTACCTAAATCCTGCAAGCGTCGAGTTTGCCGAAGACCTGCCTGCTGCAGGCAGGTGCAAGGCGGCAAGGGCGCAGACGTACTACGATACTTCAAGTC
>JAGGXA010000114.1 GCA_021163285.1 Deltaproteobacteria bacterium
GGTGCAAGGCGGCAAGGGCGCAGACGTACTACGATACTTCAAGTCCTTGCCAACGCCGCAGATTCGGTAAAATCGGCGCTCCCGGAGGGTAAACTATTTTCAAAAATCCCAGCCTTTATGGCCTCATCCAAATTGATGCGTATCATGCAAGCACAACATTCCCATAACTTGCTGATATTAAAAGCCTAACTTCCTTTTTGAAAATAGTTTATGCAGGATTTAGCTTTAACTTAGTGCCTGAACGAAAACCACAAAATTTGTTTTCTCTATTTATAGATAGTCACATATTAAATTTCAAAAAGGTTATCCAAAAGTTATGGGTATATCTGCTTTTTATTCAAATATTTTTGAAATTATTTAGATGAATATCTATAGGGTGAAAATTATCAAGATATTGAAGTTGTTCCTTACTCAATTCAACATTCAAAACTTTGTCTGAACGGGCTTTCCGTTCAGACACTAAATTTAAGACCTTTCTGCTGTTTCATCCGCTGCTCCCGGAGCGTACAATATCCAACAGTATATTCCCTGCAAGGTGCGTGCTCTTTTTTAATAGGGGATTTGAAAAACCAGGCCGCCACTCGAGATCAGAAAGTTCATCTGAAACCACAAGCAAACCCGCCATTGCGACAGTTCTGTAAACTGCAAGCGTTATTAACGCTGAAATCTCCATTTCCACGGCCAGCACACCTTGACTTGAATACGTTTTTACCTTGTCATATGTCTCTCGATACACGGCATCCGTAGTCCATACAAACCCCTTCTCAAAAGAAAGACCCCGTTGTCTCAGGCTATTTTCCAGCATACGGTTAAGTTTTTTATCCGACTCAATGGCTCGATCATGGACAGGATAATGTCCTGACGTCCCTTCTTCAGAAATAGCTCCGACAGGTATTATGATATCACCCACATGCAAACCTGGCTGTAAAGAGCCGCACCATCCCAAAACCCAGATCCTTTTTGCTCCGAGAGCAATCAGTTTCTCCATACCAATAACGGCATGTGGAGCGCCGAGAAAAGGCCCGGCAATGGTGACAGGTCTCCTTGCGTCATCTCCGGTCTGGTATAAATGGTATAAACTCTTATCGTTAAAGAGCATATCTTTTGCGTTAACAGCTTTTGCGAGGCAGGAAAGAGTTGAAGAGTTCATTACCATCAAGGCATCCCTTCCTGCAGCAGGTTCATTTTTCCCCTTAAAAGGATAAATTACTACTTCACTGTTTTTAGTTTTACTGATCAAATTCTTCCCTTGAACACCAAGGTTCGCATGTCAATCCCTGACATGCTTTATTTACCGGTTTACACTTTTTCTCATCACGAATTTTGCCTCCTGGTTCCCATGCTCCAGCGTGGGAATGAGAAAGGCTAAAACTGTAAACTGCTTTTTGGACTTGCTGAAGGATACCCAAATATGGTACTTTCGTAACAGTTCAGAATGCGGCAGCAACTTACGGGAAGCGCAGGTATTTAGTCTTTGAACGGAACACTGAAATTGCCATATTTCCTGTAAATTCAGGATGTTTTTCAAATCGATATTTTCAGGCCGCTCGCTGTTAGCTTTTGAAATCAAAAAAATAGTTCCTTGGGCTAATGGCTAAATGCTAACAGCTTTTCGAAAATCCTCGTTTCTTGAATATGTTTCTTGAATATGTTTAACTAATGCCCATCCGTAAATGGCTATTTCGGAATCTCGCGGGCTCGCTTACCTGCCCGATATCTGCGTTGCGCTAAAATTTTAATCCTCGAAATACTCTTCCTGTGGTTAAAATTTTAGCGCGCCCTGATCTTGAACAAACTATCCTATTTATGGATGGGCACGAACTAAAGAACGAGGACGAAATATTATCTGTTTTTGGTTTTCACTCTGACACTATGTTAAGCATTTACCAGTGCTCCGGATGTGCGTGAACAAGGCGAGTGATTAGAGCTAAACCTGTAGATTGCCCTGAACGCGTTCAGATGAAGAGCTGATGAACGTTTACGTATTTTTAAAAATTCAACAAAATATAATTGATAATTCATCGGGCCTTAAATACCGTCGAGTGGGCCTGAACCAAAGTTAAAGAACATAGGTTCGCTCAAAAATGTAAATTTATTCTTGCGCGAACCTTAAAGAAATTATAAACACATTAACCTTGAACCGTCAACAGTGAATACTTTCGACCGGTGCGGTTCATCTATTCGTTACAAATGCTTATTTTCCCAGGCAATTTGCAAATTCAGTATTAGAACTGCCAATGATAACCTTCTTCCCGTAAATACGTGTTTGAAATGCAGTCCATGGATAAGAACGGAACCCTGAACTTTTGAACGGTTCCGGGATATTGGTAGGTCATCTCGGTTTTTTATTGACATAAAATGGACAATTGGATTAAAAATACAGATTTACATTTTCACGAACGCTCCTCATATTCGTCAAAAAACAGGTCATTATGTTTGAAAATTTAACCGAAAAATTAGATGGCGTATTCAAAAAAATTACCGGACGCGGCAAATTAAGTGAAGCAAATATCCGGGACGCCTTAAAAGAAGTGCGGTTAGCCCTCCTTGAGGCTGATGTCAACTATAAAGTTGTAAAAAAATTAATTGAAGATATCCGTCTGCGTGCAGTAGGCAGGGAAGTCCTTCAAAGTTTAACGCCTGGCCAGCAACTTATTAAAATTGTAAACGAAGAGATGGCCGGTCTTATGGGTGATACCGGCCAGGGACTTGATCTCGCTGGTAAGACACCATATTCGCTTATGCTTGTAGGCCTTCAAGGATCCGGGAAGACTACCACCGCTGCAAAGCTTGCGGTATTGCTACGAAAACAGGGGAAGCGCCCTTATCTTGTGCCGGCTGATATTTACAGGCCGGCAGCTATTGATCAGCTTCAAAAACTGGGCAAGCAGATTAATATTCCGGTCTACCCATCGAACGTTGATCAAAAACCGGAAGAGATATGCCTTGAAGCCCTGGCAAATGCAGGAAAAGAAAGTGCGGATGTGTTGATTATCGATACTGCAGGGCGTCTGCACATTGATGAAGACCTGATGGCGGAGTTAGGGAGGATTAAGGAGAAGATCGATCCCGCAGAAATACTCCTTGTCGCTGATGCGATGACAGGGCAGGATGCGGTTAATGTATCCAAATATTTTGATGAAACATTAGATATTTCCGGTGTTATCCTTTCCAAAATGGAAGGTGACGCCAGGGGTGGAGCTGCATTATCCATCAAAGCTGTAACCGGAAAACCAATCAAGTTTATCGGTGTGGGAGAAACGGTTGACGCATTAGAGCCTTTTTATCCGGAAAGGATGGCATCTCAAATACTTGGGATGGGAGATGTCCTCACCCTGATTGAAAAAGCTCAATCCGAATTTGATCAAAAAGATGCCCTGGCCCTTCAGAAAAAACTTAAAAAAAATGAATTTAATCTGGATGATTTCCAGAAACAACTAAAGCAGATGAAAAAACTCGGCCCACTTGAGCATATCCTCGGTTTGCTGCCTGGGATGGGACAGCTCAAGAAACTTAAGAAAATTAAGCCGGATGAAAAAGAACTTGTAAAGATCGAAGCAATTATTAACTCTATGACCAAGGATGAGAAACGGCAGTATAAAATCATTAACGGGAGCAGGAGACGCAGGATAGCAAGAGGAAGCGGCAGTTCGGTTCAGGATGTAAATCGTCTTATAAAAAATTTTACTCAAACAAAAAAAATGATGGAAAGATTCATGAAAAAAGGGCAGCTCGACTTGCCCTCACTCTTTAGATAGCAGGCATCACATTTCCTGGTAAAGTTATTGGAATATTAGTCTTTATGTGGTATAGTAAGCCAATTTTAAGTATATTAATCCTATAAACTGGTTGAAGGAGTTTCAAAAGTCTTAATTTTGCCCGGGAGTCCGGAAAGTGTGAAATTATAAACAGGGACTCGCTCGAGCCCTAATGGAATATAATTAAGTGTTTCGAGGATTAAAACCTGATTTAGATATTTTAATTTTGCTCCTCGAAAGAATCTCTTTGTTTATTCTGCAGCTTATGCACGGAAATTGGGTAAAAAGGACATTTTGAAATTGGCTCAATCATTGAGGAGCGGTAAAAGTAAATGGCAGTAAGAATCAGATTAACAAGGATGGGAGCTAAGAAAAAGCCTTTTTATCGAGTGGTTGCGGCTGATTCCGAGTCTCCGCGCGATGGAAGATTTTTAGATATATTGGGGTATTATAATCCCATGAGTGAACCGGTCGAAATAAAAATTCATGAGGATAAAGTTAAGCATTGGCTGGAAAAGGGTGCACGTGCGACAGAGGCTGCCGCAGCAATCCTGAAAAAAGGATTGTCAAAGTCTCTCCCAACGGTAGATTAAATAGATATTATAATGGTGAAATCAGAGATGGGGGTGAATCGAGATGAAGGATTTGATTGCATACATCGCAAAAGCGCTGGTGGATAAACCCGATGAAGTTGTTATAACGGAAATAGAGGGTGCACAAACATCTGTTATTGAATTGAAAGTAGCCAAAGAAGATTTAGGAAAGGTTATAGGCAAACAAGGCCGTACAGCAAGAGCTATGAGAACGGTTTTAAGCGCTGCCTCAGCTAAAATAAATAAGCGCTCCGTACTGGAAATTATTGAATGATTTTCCAGTTTTCGTTCTTGCACTGAATATTGAGCTATTACTGTTTAATGTCCATCCATAAATAAGATAGTTTGTTCGAGATCAAGGCGCTCTAAAATTTTTACCACAGGAATACATTAAGTATTTCGAGGATTAAAATTTTAGCGCAACGCAGATATCGGGCAGGTAAGCGAGCCCGGGAGACTCCGAAATAGCCATTTATGGATGGGCGCTATTTAACCTTGGCCACTGAAACATTGAACCCGTAAACAGTTACTCATTTTCATATGATTTTACCCGATGCTTTGCTCCTTGTGGGGAAGATTATACGGCCTCATGGTGTTAGAGGTCTTCTGAGGGTCTGGATTTACGCCGGTTCGGAGAGCTCTTTTAGGGATAGTGAATTCGTCTATATAAAATTTGATTCCGGCGAAATCGAAGAATACAAACTTATCTCGGCAAGACCTCATAAGAAATTCTTTTTGATAAAATTAAAGAGATTGCTTACAAAAATTGCTGCTGATAATTTTAGTGGTGCGGAAATCTTTATTAAAAAAGATGGCCTTTCCCGTGATGAGGGTGAGTATTTCTGGTATGAACTCAAAGGTCTTGCGGTTTATCTGAATACCGGGGAATATTTAGGCCTGATTTCTCAAATAATACCAACAAGTAGTAATGATATCTTTGTTGTAAAAGATGGGAAGCGGGAATTTTTAATTCCAGCAACTTATGAGGTTGTCCGGGAAATTGATATTGAGAATTTGAAAATGACTATTTCATTGATAGATGGGTTGTTGAATATTAATGAGGTTTGATATCCTTACCATATTCCCTGACATGTTTTCCGCCTATCTACGGGAAAGTATATTGGGAAAGGCGGTAAAAAAGGGATTAGTGGATATAGGAATTATCAATATCCGCAATTTTGCCGAAGATATCCATAATACTACTGACGACCGTCCTTATGGAGGCGGCGACGGAATGGTAATGAAACCTGAGCCGATCTTCAGGGCCCTTGAATCCGTTGAAAAGGTTGGAGATCGGAATCTCATAATTCTCTTGAGTCCGCAGGGCACAAAATTTAAGCAGGCTGATGCCTGGGAATTATCCGGCTTTCATCAGATAATTCTTGTATGTGGTCGTTATGAAGGGGTTGATGAAAGAATTGTCTCTCATTATATTGACAGAGAAATATCTGTTGGAGATTACATATTGACCGGTGGTGAATTGGGCGCAATGATTATCATTGATACTGTAAGCCGTTTGATCCCGGGGGTTCTCGGCGGGGCAAGATCAAATCTTGAAGACTCTTTTGAAGATGGCCTTCTGGAATATCCTCAGTATACACGCCCCAGAATTTTTCGCGGCAAGGAGGTGCCCCCGGTTCTTTTATCGGGAGATCATGAAAAGATCCGCCTTTGGAGAAAGAAAGAGTCTTTTAAAAGGACACTTAAAAAAAGGCCCGACTTGCTTCAAAAGGGTATATTGAGCCTTGAGGACAAAATGATTCTATCCTCATTACAGGAGGAAACTGATAAAGATTAATGTATCTTTATATCGGGCTTGTTCATTACCCTGTTTATAACAAGAACTCAAAGATAATTGCATCCGCCATAACTACAGTAGATCTTCATGATCTGTCCAGACTGGCCAGGACCTATAATGCCAGGAAATTTTTTGTTATCACACCGCTTGAAGACCAGCAGTTGTTGGTTGAAAAGGTCATAAGGCACTGGACCAAAGGTTATGGCGCAAGGTATAATCCAAATAGAAAAGAAGCGATTGAACTTGTTGCCGTTTCACCATCTCTTGAGCAAACAATTGAAAAAATAATTGAATTTGAGGGAAAAACCCCATTAATTATTGCAACGGATGCATCAAAAGAAAATGGCAGATATATCTCATATGAAAAGGCAAGATCAATTGTTTTTAATGATGATGTTGTGATTTTGATTTTTGGAACAGCATGGGGCCTTGATAAGACAGTCTTAAATCAGGCGGATTATGTGCTGGATCCTGTTTCAGGCAGGATGGGATATAATCACCTTTCTGTGAGGGCAGCAGCCGCCATCATACTGGACAGGCTGGCAGGCGCCAGGTTATAAAGGACCCTGACAAAATTGGTCTTTTATTTTGAACACTCATCCTGTCCATTTTGGACGTATGGAGGATAATATGAATGCTTTAGAAGCGCTTGAAAAAGAACAGATGCGTATCGATATTCCTGAATTCAGGCCTGGCGATACCGTAAAAGTCCATGCCAGGATAAAAGAAGGGCAGAAGGAACGGATTCAGATATTTCAGGGCGTTGTCATACGCAAGAGAAATGGTAATACAGGCGCCACTTTTACGGTCAGAAAAATTTCCTATAGTATAGGAGTGGAAAGGATATTTCCTCTTCACTCTCCTCATATTGCAAAGATTGAAATTATCTCAAGGGGCAGGGTAAGGAGAGCACGTCTCTATTATCTACGGAATCTGAGAGGAAAGGCCGCACGTATAAAGGAAAAAAGGGTTTAAGTTTTGTAACCGTTCACGGTTATAAGCTGCGCTCGGGGAACGCGCCTTGCAGTTTCGGCCTGTTTACCGAACAGGCCGAAACAAAACTACTTTGTCGGATTCGCCGATTATGCTCCTTAATCCACCATACTGTTCAAAATAGCAAACCAAGTTTGCAGGGTGGATCAAGCGAAGCGAATGCACCAAAACGTCTGAATACTACCTAAAACCTGCATAAACTATTTTCAAGAAGAAAATTATGCTTTTAATATAAACGAATTACAGAAATGTTGTGTTTGTATAACAC
>JAGGXA010000047.1 GCA_021163285.1 Deltaproteobacteria bacterium
ATTTTACCGAATCTGCGGTGTTGGCAAGGACTTGAAGTATCGTAGTACGTCTGCGCCCTTGCCGCCTTGCACCTGCCTGCAGCAGGCAGGTCTTCGGTAAACTCGACGCTTGCAGGATTTAGGTATAATTTACGTAACCGTTCACGGGTTCAAAGGTTTCATTTTCCTGCGGGCAGGCACAAGGCCTGCCCCTACGATTGTTTTTACCGAGCATTGGGTTTTTCGCAGGAGCAATCCCTTGCGGTTGCCCGATACTGAATTTGGAGCCAAATTGGCAATTACCTGGAAAAAAAGCATTTGTGACGAGGACTTCGGGTCTTCAATGAACCTGTGAACGGTCAAAAAAAAATGGAACTGCTCAGGTATTTAGGTTGAAGGCTGAAGGTTGAAGGTTGTGAAGGTTGAAGGTAAAATATGCAGCCATGCATATCTTTGGCCTCCAATCTATCTACCTAAGTAGTCACAAAAAATGGAACCAACAAATCATGCAAAATATTCGTCTCCTTCTTGTTGATGACGAAAATGATTTTCGGCGCACGGTTGCAAAACGTCTGGCAAAGAGGGGCATTGTCCCGGAACAGGCGGCAAACGGTAAGGAGTGTCTCTCGATCCTTGAGAAGCGACCCTTTGATGTGGTGGTGCTGGATGTAAAGATGCCCGGGATGGATGGTATAGAAGTCCTTCATCATATTAAAAATAACTACCCGAAAACAGAAGTTATAATGCTGACCGGTCATGCAACAACGCAAAACGGTGTGGACGGTATAAAGACAGGGGCCTTTGATTATCTTAGCAAACCGATAGAGCTGGAACATCTCCTGAGCAAGATCAAACAGGCCCATGATAAGATCCTCAGGAATGAGGAAAGGATTCAGGAGACAAAATTCAAGGTTCAGATGCAGGAACAGATGGCAGCTACGGAAAGACTTGCCTCCCTTGGAACCCTGGCAGCAGGCGTAGCCCATGAAATCAACAATCCCCTTGCGATTATCAAGGAATCAACGGGTTTTATGGAACTTATTCTTAAAAAGGAAGAATTCGCTGATATGCCCAGGAAGAAGGATTTTGAGCTGGCTATCGGTAAAATTCAAAAAGGTGTTGACAGGGCCAGGAGAATTACTCTCCAGCTTTTAGGGTTTTCAAGAAAAGATAATTCTGTCCTGGCGGAAGTTAATCTAAAGGAATTGGTCGATGATACTATTCAATTAGTGAAGAGGGAAGCTGTCAATAAAGAGGTCGGGATTGACGCTGACATAGACGATAACAAAAGCGTTGTCTGGTGTGATATCTACCAGTTGAGACAGGTATTGATTAATCTCCTGACAAATGCAATCCATGCAACCGATTCGGGTGGCAAGGTCAATGTTTCCATTAAAGATACGGGAAATCAGTTTGTCCTTATTGTAAAAGATACCGGCCAGGGTATTCCAAAAGAAAATCTGAAGAGAATTTTTGAACCTTTTTTCAGCACCAAACCCCCAGGAAAGGGAACAGGCCTGGGGCTTTTTGTTACTCGCGGGATCATTGAAAAATTGGGTGGGGAGATAGAAGTAACGAGCCGGTTAGGTCATGGAACAAGCTTTTGCGTCAAGATCCCGAAGTTTTGTGAATTTAAAAAAGATCTGCTCGACGATGAACGTGTCCAGTTTCTGAACAAAATCACAAAACAGGGAAGGTCTGCACATTAAGCGCCTGGAAGCCGTTCACGGCTTGAAACGTTATGAACGAGGACAAATTAACTTCCCCGACTATGCATCACAGCCTGCCTGGGGATGTTATTTCGTCCTCGTCCCTTAAATTGGAAATGAGGTAATAGTTCGTAGCGCTGGTAACCGTTTATTCGTTTTCTAATTTCAACGTTTCGTGAACGTTTACAGGCAATTGGATTAGTATATAATTTAAGGAGAAGGAATGTTATGGTTAAAATACCAATCAGGATACTTTTAGTTGATGACGAGAAAGATTTTTCTGAAATGCTCTCTTTGAGATTAAATGAGTTGGGAGAAAAAGTCACATGTGCATACAGCGGCCAGGAATGCCTGCAAGCATTAGAAAAAACAAATATTGATGTAATTATCCTGGATATCAAGATGCCCGGCATGGACGGCATTGAGACCTTAAGAGAGGTAAAAAGAAGGTTCCCTCTCGTTGAAGTGATAATGCTCACAGGGCATGGCAGCACGGAAACCGCTGTTGAAGGCATGAAACTCGGTGCGTTTGATTATCTCATGAAACCTGCCGATTTTGATGACCTCTCTGCCAAACTTGAAGGCGCAAGGAAAAGAAAAGATGAACAGGAAGAACGTGTAAGACTGGCAGAATCCAAGCTGCTTGTAAGAAAAAGCGGCGGTACCTAAAAGGGGCGCCCTGAAAAAAAATAAGGGCCGCCGAAGGCGGCCTGACACTAATAATCAGCGTTTATCGATGAATAACCGTTCGCAGGTTCCGGGTTCAACGTTCAGAGTTGCAGACAAGGACGGCATTGAAGCCCCAAAGTTCTTGTTACAAATGGTATCCTATTCAAAAACCGTGATAAAACTCATTTTCAATTTACAAAAAGGCTTTATTTACGCATAGTTATATTCTGACAGACTGCCCATCACCACGGAAATTGGGTAATCCTTAAAACATGTAGTGATTATATTCGAGAATTTTTAAACGCCGACTCGACATTATAATGATGAATAAATATTGAATAGGACACTGCAAATGATTGTTTTACCGGGTAAACACCAATCTGCCTCCAAATTCCGGATTAGATCTGCCAAAGATAGCCTGAAGCTGTGATGCCCGGGAGGCTGTCCGAGAATAGCAATTTTTTTCAAAATCAAGGCTTGCTCAAAAAATTACCGCAGACATATAGTTGATATTTCGAGGATAATTTTTTGATCATAACGCAGAGTTTGGGAAAAAGGGCATTCTCGGACAGCCTCCTATGATTGTCCCACTCCGGAAACGGGAAAAATTTCGCCTTCAGGCACAGGCGTTACGCGTTTGACATCAATGACTGCCGTTTGAAAATGTCTGTTTGGCGACTGAGGCAGCCGGAGTTCATCCGATGGAGCTGTTGAGCAGTCTGAAGCCATCACTCCGGGGTTATGATGCCCCCTTTATGTATATACTCGGCTTAATATATTTAAAGTTATGTTTTAACCCGACGAGTCCTTCTGCTGCTCCTATTATGAGATAACCTCCTTCAGCAAGAGACTTGTATAATTTACCTATCACTTTTTGTTTTGTTTCATTATCAAAATATATCATCACATTTCTGCAAAATATTATATTAAATATTCCCGGAGAAGAATCGACTATAAGATTATGTCTTCCAAAGGTTATGTTATTCATCACTTCTTTTTTTACTCTTACATACCCTTCCCATTTATTGCGGCCTTTTTGGAAATATTTGATTAACATGTTACGAGGGACTAACCTGAGCTTCTCTTTATAATAAAGAGCTGTTTTTGCAGCTTTTATCATGCTGTTTGAGATGTCGGAAGCAAACATCTCAAATTTGGCCCCCTTTTCCAATAACTGGATGGCTATGGAATATGGTTCCTCTCCACTTGAAGAAGCGGCGCTCCATATTTTCAAATGTCGAGAGTTGTCTATGCTTTTTAACAAGAATTCGCAATGATGATTTTCCCTGAAGAAAAATGTATGGTTTGTGGAAACAGCATCAATAAAATTGATAAATTCAGTTGTATCCTGTTTAATTAAATTGATGTATTCTTCGAGGGAATTAATTTTTGTTATTCTCAGACGTTTGGCAACCCTGGCTTTAAGCAATTCCAGCTTGCCTTCATGCAGGTTTATCCCGCATTCACTATAAACTATATCGCTTAATACTTTATATTGACTATCAGATAATCCCATAACTGTTAATATGTCATTTACAAAATTTTTGCAACTGCTTGAAAAAATCTTTTTTGTTGGTATAAAGGATTGTCTTGAGACCCCTGGTTTGTGCCCTTTTAATGTGTGGGAGGTGGTCGTCAATAAATAGGACATCTTCGGGGCTGATGCCAAGTTGTTTGATTACAAGGTTAAAAATTGACGGATCTTTTTTGGTAATACCTATATAATAGGAGTTAAATACCCTGTCAAAATGGTGAAAAAAATTATGCCGTTTGTCTATTTCATCGAGCCAGTGGCTCTGATCGCTTAAGATCCCTACTGCAATCCCCTCTGTTTTCAGATCTGATACCAGCTTAAGCATCCATTCCCGAATCACAAAACGGGATAAAATTTCTTCTGTCAGATCTTCCGTTTTCCCCTGAATACCCGTCTTTTTGCGTATTTTAGCCCAGAATGCATCTTCCCGCACCCGGCCTGTAACGAACCCTGTTTCATAGACCGTTTCAAACCCCAAATTGAGGATTTCCTGCTTGTTCATGGCATTTTTTTCAGCAATAGCCATGAGTCCGGCCATAAATCCTTCTTCGGCCAGCACACCGCCAAAATCAAAAAGCGCCGCTTTTATATCACAGGTTTTTAGACATTTTATATTGTTCACTTCTCAATCCCGTTTCTGGCCTTTACACCTTTTTGAAAATAATGTTTTATCTCTTTCATCTCCGTAACCAGATCTGCGGCATCAATTATCCTTGAGTCCGCCATTCTGCCCGTAATAATCAGTTCAACCTCTTTCGGTTTTTTTCTGATAAAATCGAGTAAGTCATCCACTGAAAACAAATTATAATAGGTGGCAATGTCGGCTTCATCAAGGATAATCAACTGATATTTTCCTGAACACATGATCTTTTCCATCTTTTTGAGGCCTTCGCGCGCGGCTGCTATATCCTCCTCAAGAGGTTTCCTGTTGATAAAAAAGCCCTGACCATACTGTTTTATCGTTATGGAATCAGACAGTTTTGCCAGAATATTGTGCTCGCTATATCCGGTTCCTTTAACAAATTGTGCAATATATACCTTAAGGCCTGCGCCTGCTGCCCTTATAGCAAGACCTAACGCGGCTGTTGTTTTTCCTTTGCCATTACCAGTGTAAACCTGAACATATCCTTTCATTTTTACCTCTTATTTATTTGATAAATATTATTGATAAACATAAGATACTTAAATTGGTTCATAAAATCAATTTGAATATTAACTTTCATAACCGTTTGACGGGGTTGATGGTTCAAGGTTATAATGCCGCACAGTGCCCGAACAAGAACAAGTGAAGGTCAAGCTTGAACGGGTAAACCCAAAACCTTCGAATGATTCCTCGTTTCTTTCGTAACAATGCCGGAGAAAAAAAATGCGCATATATAGTACAGGAAAAGTGGTTGAAGACTTTTATGTTTTAGGAGATGACGTTGTACCTGTTTACCTGCTGGACGGCCCTGAGCCGGTCCTTTTTGATGCAGGTTATACCGCTTATGCCAGGTTATATGCAAAGGATATTATAAATATCCTGAATGGCCGCAGTCCGTCTTACCTGTTTTTAACCCATGCCCACTTTGATCACATTGGAGCTGCAAGCTATTTCAAGAGCATATGGCCTGATATGCAGATAGCAGGGGCCGAACATATGAGAGAAATTATAGTCAGACCTCATGCAATTCAATTGATTAAGACCTTAAACAAGGATGTAGCTGATAAATTGCGGTTATTAAATCCGTCCCTTCTTTATAATGTCCCTTTTGAGCCTTTTGAACTTGATTTTACCTTTAATACAGACCAATCATTTAAACTGTCCCCAAACCGTTGCATTAAAACTATCTACTCGCCTGGTCACACACGGGATTTTACGTGTTACTGGGTGCCTGAAAAGAAAATTTTGATAGCATCAGAAGCTGCAGGCTCTATTGACATTACCGGATATATCTTCACTGAATTTATAGTTGATTATGAAGTCTATTTCAATCGCCTGAAAGACTTTTTGAAATTGGGCATAGAGATACTCTGTCCGGGGCATAATCTTATCCTGACAGGAGCTGATGTGGACGAACATTTACGAAATTCTATTGAACAAGCGGGTAATTTCGTTGAAATGGTAAAAAACCTGTTAAAAACAGAGCATGGTAACATAGACCGGGTAGTTACACTTGTAAAGGCTTATGAATGGGATTCAAAGCCCTGGCCCAAACAGCCTGAATCTGCATACCTGCTTAATATCAGGGCCAGGGTCAATAAAATCCGGGAATCCATGCATTAGAACAGACCACTTTAAGATGGTCATTATATAAATCCTGTTAATCAAAACTGCTTGTCTCAACCTCAGGGTAGTAAAAGTTGTTTCATCCCTGCCTGTGCGTACCCGCACGCAGACAGGTCTCCCAAATTTCTCATTTCCAATTTCAAGTTTCAAGCCCCGATCGGCTGCCTGATTTTCTTATCATCATATCTATAATCAAATCACAGTAATGATAAAACTACCGCAATGCATAATTTTATCCTTGTAGTGGTAAATCATTACACACTGACGGTGGTAAGATATTACATATCTTTGTATTGGATATCTTATGGATGACCTGACCTATTGATATTACAGACAAATCATAATCTCTTAATGCCTCTTTCTTATCGGCATAATCCTTGCTCTTATATCGAGATAAAGGATTCAGATAAAAGTCAGAGATTCATCAGATAATAAGGAGAGAACAGATCATGGATAAAAAATTACTTTTTGCGTTATTTTTAATTCCGCTATTGTTATTGCCATTGAACATATGGGCAATGTCATTTGAATCCACAGATATTTTAAAACACTTAGATAAGAGCAGGCAAGGAATAACGTTACCTGCAAACCTGATTGGTAGCTCAGAATCGCTCGCATCAGACCTGAACTATAATCTTTATGCCGACGCAAGTTATTTTATTGATCTTGAAACCGCTCATAAGAATGGTAATTCCGGTTCAAATGCGATGGCCCTGAGCATTTCCGATAATGATTATGGTATTGGAATCAGACTTCCTGATGACCTGCTTTTCCTGGAAACAGCCAGCCGGGATTTTCCGAAGAGGATAGGTGGTCCACCCTCTTTTGGTGAAAAACCTTCAGCGCCTGTGCCTGAACCTGCCACCATACTTCTTTTCGGTGCCGGTATGATAGCCCTTGCTGTAATTGGAAGGAAAAAGTTTTTAAAAAGTGAATCAGGTATGGGATTGACATGAAAAATTCGCCCAAAACGGTTTTGCCGTTAAGGGCAACACTTATTCTAACAACCCGGTTTAATAGTCAAAGGATTTTTAATGAACAGCATCCTTAAATTGCAACTTAAAACGAAAACAGGAATTCAAAAATAAAAAAATTATTATGGAGGATAAACTAAACGTGACTGAAACAAAGCAGACTTGCATATTCAAATCAAGGTTATTGTTTTTGGTTTTCCTGATGATTTTGAATACTGCCTTTCTTCTTTCTGTCAGTCAGGCAGGCGCTCCCGGCTCTTTTGGCAGCCATGGCTCCGATAAGTTTACAAAATTGAAAACCGTTAATATAACTGCCGGGATGATAGGCTCAGCTACGTTTAAAAAAGCATCAAAGGCTCCGGCCAAGCTGGGATCATCATTGAACCAGTTAGGAGGCTGTCCGAGAATGCCCTTTTTCCCAAACTCTGCGTTATGCTCAAAAAATTATCCTCGAAATATCAACTATATGTCTGCGGTAATTTTTTGAGCAAGCCTTGATTTTGAAAAAAATTGC
>JAGGXA010000009.1 GCA_021163285.1 Deltaproteobacteria bacterium
GACTTGAAGTATCGTAGTACGTCTGCGCCCTTGCCGCCTTGCACCTGCCTGCAGCAGGCAGGTCTTCGGCAAACTCGACGCTTGCAGGATTTAGGTATCATATTAACCTTCTACTTTCTGCCTTCTACCTTCTGCCTTTGAACCCGTGAACGGTTACAATAATAGTTTGTGTCTCTACTGAACTATTGCCAACATTATTAGTTTCGGACAGCCTCCCGGTATTCCGGTGTTTTAGTAATCTTCCAATTGTTCGCCGCTTTTCAAGGCGAAGATGATATGGTTTGTCCTTTCTTCTAATTTAAAGATAATATCCACAAGGGCCTTTAAAGAGGAGAGCATCTTTTTAAGTTGCAGCTTATGCCGGACATTGAATGCTGGATGATCGAGCAGGCTCATGACGTCATCAAGCATCGAAATATTATTTGCGGAAAATTTCGTATATGCGAGTTTCTGCCAGCTATGCCTGATTTCTTCCGGAATGTGGGTCATTTTCTTTGCGATCTCTTCATCCACTACGAGCCAAACGGCCTTTTCGAGTTTGTTTAACAGTCTTAATATTTCCTTCTCATCCTTCTTCCAGGCCCGGCTTTCAGCTAATAAGCGTTGCCACTTCGGCCTGATTTTATTGCGAAGCTGGTATTTTCCCTGTTTCGGCAAAAGATATATCCCGGCAAATCGCTCCTGATCAGCGAGTAATTGTTTATATGACTGTTTCAGATCTTCATTATTTTCAAGATTATGTTCTCCTGCAAGGAGCAAATCCTTAAGACGTAACAAAATAGCCCCTTTTTGTTCCAGGTCCGGAAAGGTCTTATAGATTTCATGTTCCCATTGTTCGCGCAATAAAATCATTGCAGAATTAATGGCTGAAAACAGATAACCAAGTTCCGTTAAGGTATTACGGACTGCATGGGCCATAAGATTGCAGGACTGGAGCCGCTGGTGAGAGAGGACCAGGCTTTCTTGCTCCGCTTTTTTTCGTTCAGTAATATCAACCATTACACCATGAAGAAATTGCGGTTTTCCGGCCTTGTCATAGACAACCACCGCCTCATCATGAAACCAGACTATCTGATCATCAGAGGAAAACATGCGGTATTCAATCGCGAGCGGCTCCCCGCTTTTGTGTATGCGGGTTATTTCGTCCATTACCCGTTCACGGTCATCCGGATGGAGCTGTTCAAGCCATATATGAGGATTTGCCCTCCACTCTTCCTCTGAAAATCCGAGAATAGTTTCGAAGCGCGGGCTTAAGTAAAGCATGCTGTTGGTCGTATCAATTGCAGCGGCATAGGTAATAACCGGAATTTTCTCCACGAGTGAGCGGTACTTGGCCTCGGCATCCATCAAGGCTCCCTCTGCCTTTTTTCGCTCGGTTACTTCTTCTTTAAGTTGCTCATAAGCAGTTGTTAATTCAGTGGTTCGATCTTTCACCAGAAACTTGAGCTGCTCCTGACGTTTTTTCTCCTCCTTTTCAGCGAGCTTTGATTTTATTGCATTCTCAACAGCAGCAGGCAAAAGATTGAGATAATGACCATCTATATCTTTTTTCAGGTAATCAGATGCCTTTTTCTTCATGGCCTGTACCGCAACATCTTCATCACCTGCCCCTGTTATCATAATAACCGGAACATCCGTCTGAATTTCATCAAACAGGTCAAAGGCAGTCCCCTCTCCAAGCATATAATCCATCAGAATAATATCAAAGGAATGCGATTTCAGGAGACTTTTTCCTTCAGAAAGAGAACTTGCAATGATATAGTCGTAAGGTAAACCCTGGTTCCTTACAAATCGCTTAAAGGCCATCTGATCCACCCTATCATCTTCGATCATCAGTATCTTGATCTTTCGGTTTTTTATTTCATATCCCATTTGGCAGTTCACTGACCGTCCAATAACCGTTAATAGTCCTGAGTAACTCCAAAAACTTTTCGTAAGTACATGGTTTGATCATATAGCCGGCAACTCCCAACTCAAAACTGTCAAGCTTGTCCTGCTCTTCTTTTGATGTGGTAAGGACAATAACCGGAATCTTTTTTAATTTATCATCATTTTTTGCTACCGTTAAAAATTCTATCCCGTTCATCTTCGGCATATTGATGTCAAGAAGAATGATGCATGGCCTTTGGTGTTGCTCATCTCTTAAATAGTCAAGGGCCTCCTCTCCATTAGACACTGTGATGAGACTGTTATGAACATGAAGATCTTTTAAAGAGCGCTTAACAGTCATAGTATCCACCTCATCATCTTCCACAAGAAGGATAGGACGCATATCTTTCATCATTTTCCCCTCCCGTTTTTCGGCAATGTAAAAAAGAATGTGGTACCTTCAGATATTTTTGATTTTATCCAAAGTTTTCCGCCGCTGTTTTCTATGATCTTCTTTACGAGACTGAGCCCGATGCCGGTGCTCTCTATTTGATCGCGTGTAGAGAGAGTCTGGAATATCTGGAAGATCTTTTTATAATACTTTTCATCAATGCCGGGCCCATTATCAGCGACAGTGAATTCCCAGAAGGTTCCCTTGTCCGAACAACCTATCCTGATCTCTCCTACAGGTTTGTCCATAAATTTGATTGCATTGTCAAGAAGGTTTTCAAAGACCTGCTTAATACGCGTCTGTTCACATGTTATGGTCGGCAAATCGTTTTCAATAATCACCCGGATATTCTCAGGGATGTCTATCAGGTCTCTTACTTCCTGTACCAGCATATTTAGATCAACGGCCCTTTTTTCCTCCTTGATTCTGCCGATCCTTGAATATTGAAGAATACCATCTATAAGATTGTGCATCCGTTTCACCCTGCCGGTGAGAAGGCTGATTAACTTTTGCCCATCTTCATCAATGACATCTCCATAATCCTCTCCAAGCCATCCCGAAAGCTGGCTGACGGCCCTGAGAGGTGCTTTGAGATCATGTGAGACAACATATGCAAAGTCCTTCAGTTCAATATTGGTGGCTTCGAGTTCGGCGGTCCGCTCCATAACCCGTTTTTCCAGTTCCTCATTGAGTTTTTTGATTTCTCCTTCAGCTTTCTTGCGATTTTCTATCTCCTGTTTTAATTGCAGGTTCCGGTTCATCAGTTCGGTGGTACGTTCCCTAACCTTTCTTTCAAGCTCATCACGGCTTTTTTTCAGGGCATCTTCAAGCCGCTTGCGCTGGAAGAACTCCGGGATAAAAAAATCCTTTGGTTTTTTATCTACGCCGAATAATTTCACGCTATACCTTTTGATATATTCTTCAATCTTCGATGGAGGCGCCATAATGAATCGGCAGGTTTCATCACCCATTGCCCGACATTGAATCTCGATGGTTACAAGCGGGATGTCAAAGCTCTCCTCACACCATCCTGAGGAGTATCCGGTGGCCATTATACAGACAGGGAAATCAGTTTTTTTACCTTGCTTAATCCAGGAGGAAGCCTCAAAAGAAAAGGCAAAATCAAGAACCATGAGGTAATTTTCGTCGGGAGTAAGGTTTGATTCCGGGCGTATGACAGGGGATCCCCAACCCAAACAGGCATAATTAGTCGCAGATACAGAAAGCTTATCCATAGGATCGACCAGATTCATCGTTGAATGAAAGCTTTTGGCATCCATCTTTCCAATAGCATGAGCGATATCGTAGAGCAGGCTTATTGTTACTTCCCTGGCCTCCTTATCGCCTCTATCCTTGTAAATAGACTTGACCATATCATAGAATCCGATAGACATGCAAGCGGCCCTGACCAGGATGTACTGTTCCCCGGAAAATCTGATAATCCCCTGTTCCGGTTTTATCACCATGTCTTCAAAATATTTTATTACACGCTGCTGCCCTTTGAGAAAGAGTTGATAGTTCCTGTCAGGGACCTTTGTTGTATAAAGTCCTTCTTTATGAATTTTACATATATCGACGTTATCAACCTCCCCATGAGATGTTTGACGGTCGGCCTTAGATAATTCCTGCTCTCTTTTAGACTCTTTTTCTTCCTTATTATCATTTTCCATGCCATAATCCTTTGAAAAAAATGACTGCCGTTTGAAAAAGGCAGTATGATGGGCGTGACAGCCATATTTATCCGACATGGCTGCCTGAAGCCATTGTTTTCTGAATGATGAAGTTTTTTATTTTGAACTACCTTTATTAATTATAATAACACTTTGTTGATGAAGCAGTCAAAAAAATAACAGCAAATTTTGTGCCTCTGAACCATATATATAAAACAGTAATGAAAAAAGGAGCCGAATTTAACAGGGCGCGGTTTATAATTTGAACCCGTAAACGGTTACGCATATTTTTATGAAAAACGATTCTTCAATTGGTTTGTTAGTCCTGGTTTTTTGGCTTGTTGCCGCATCTTTTGCAACTATTTATCTCACCCAGCCCATTCTCCCTGTCCTTCAGACCGTGTTCGGGGTGAATGAAACCATGGCATCTTTAACCATTTCAGCGGTAATACTGGGAATAGCCATTGCCAACCTGCCCTTTGGAATAGTTGCAGACCGTTATTCTATCCGGCCTATTATACTACTTGGCGGATCAGTTGTTACTGTTACCGGTCTTATATGCTCTTTGTCCAACAACCTGTTATTAATAATCATGGCCCGGTTTGTTCAGGGCCTTTTTATCCCATCGCTTACTACCTGTGTAGCGGCATTCCTCTCAACAAGACTTCCCATGGCACGTTTGAATGTGATAATGGGTTCTTACGTTTCTGCAACCGTTGCAGGAGGTCTTGGCGGACGTCTGATTGGGGGGTGGTTATTCCCGCCCGAGCACTGGCGTTACGCCTTTGTTACTTCATCAATCATTCTTTTTCTGGCAACGATTGCAGCGGTACTGTGGTTGCCGAAAGAGGAAGATGGCACAAAAATTGAGCCGAAAGCCGCAGCTTTTTTCAAATTGATTCGCCGGCCTGAGTTATTGCGAATTTATCTTGTGGCGTTCGGAGCATTCTTTGTCTTTTCGTCTATCTTTAACTATCTCCCTTTTTATCTTGCAGGGCCTCCATTCAATTTGCCGACCAATATTATTACATACCTCTATCTCTCTTACATAATCGGGATAATTATAGGGCCGCTGGCAGGCAAACTCAGCAACCGGATCGGTAGCGGAGCCACCATGATTCTTGGTTCGGCGGTTTTTGGTTTCTCAATCTGGATCAGTCTGATTGAATCCGTTATAACCATATCATTAAGTCTTGCAGGGGTGTGTGCCGGTTTTTTTGCAATTCATGCAGCAGCAGCAGGTTCTCTCAACCGCAAGCTTAAATGCAGCCATGGTCGAGGCAACTCTCTATATGTCCTTTTTTATTACCTTGGGGGGGTCGCTGGCATTAATACAAGCGGATTTGTCTATGCCTTTTCAGGCTGGCCCGGGATTATAGCCATGGGTACTTTGATGCTTTTAATCCCTGCCGGCACCGGTTTAATAGAAATTAAAAAAGCGCGCCGGGAAGCAGTCCTGGAATAGCGTAACTGTTCAATGGTTCAAATGTGGATTATCCGAAAACAGGAAATAATCCCCGGACAAGACTACCGGTAATGCATCTTATCATCAGGTATGTCAGAAGGCCTGCACAAACAGGCGTAAAAAGCCATCCCAGGGAGATTTTGGCAAGCATCTTTGTGCTTACGGTCGTCAGGCTCCCAACAAAACCTACTCCAACCACGGCGCCTACCACTGCCTGCGATGAAGATACGGGCACCCCGATCTGGGTGAATATGTGGAGTGTCACCGCTTCCGCAAGCACAACGACAAAGGCAGAAAAAGGGTCCAGCGGCACAATTCCCTTACCAATGGTCATCATGACCTTTTTGCTGTACGTGAGTGCCCCGGCAGCAATGCTGATGCCTCCGATTAAGGCCGCCATGTCGGCAGAAAGCATTCCAGACCCAACGTACACACCTGTAACGTTTGCCGCATTATTACTGCCAAGTGAATATGCTCCGTAACAGCCTGCCATAATAATGCCCGTGGAATAGAGCAGATTTCTGTAAGTTATGCTTTTGACCGTCCTGTCAAGGATATATCCCAACAACCTGTGGAGCAGATACCCCAAAACAATTCCGCTTATCGGGGTGAATATCCAGCAGCTAATGATCTTATATAATTGGGAAAAGTCTGCTGAACCGGAAACCATGCCTGCCCCGATCACTGCCCCGATTATCGCCTGGGAGGTGGATGCGGGAAGGGCAAAACATGTGAGGATGGCCATGGTAATTGCAGCGGCAAGTGTGCAGCAGAATGCATCCATGGGAAGGATAAGGGAAAGACCGCTTATTGTTTTCATACACTTGCCGCCCTCCAGGATAGAGCCCGCTAATACAAAGACGGCCGTCAGCAAGATGGCTGTTCGATATTTGACTGTCCCGGTAGAAACCCCTGTTCCGAAAATATTAGCGGAATCATTGGCGCCAAGAGTCAATCCCAAGAAAACACCACTTGAAATTTTCCACATACTATATAATGTTAACTGTCTCCTACTTCATGCTGACACTTATTATCTGGAGATAATCACCGGCATCTTCAATGATATCGCTTATCATGGTAAGGCCTGAAATAAATTCAGACAATATCTTGCCATCCCAAAAGTTATTTATCCGTATCTTGTGAAGGTCTTTTTTTAAACCGAGTTTAATATCATCGATCTTTTTTTCATAGATCCGGATTGCAAGGGTCTTTTCTCTAAGGGGGTCGCCATTCAACATGGCATTAAATGTTATAAGGAGCATTTCGCATATCCTTATATTAAGAAATGCAACCTGTGTGCATTCCCCCTTTAACTCTTCGGGGATTTCCATGTCGATGCAGTTATAGGCTGTGTCTTCAAGTAAATCAAAAACACGATCAACGATTTCAACGAATTTGCAGAGATTTGGACGGAGATATGGTAGAAAAGCCCCTTCGTAAATCTCTGAAACTATCTCTCTTCTGATAAAATCTCCTTCACGTTCAAGATCTATCACTTTTTGCAGGAGAGAACGGTCGTTTTTTTCAAAACCGCTCTTAAAAGTCTCGCAAGTGACACAGAGGAGTTTAATGTGATCATTTATGCGATTTACAACCTTTTGCTCTTGCCTGCCATAAGAAAATAGTTTTTTAAGGAACATCTTCCCCTCTTGCTCTCATGATCAGAGCGGCTGACATAAGATCAATTAATGCCACGACACCAATAATATTATCTCCATCACAGACAAAGACCCTTGCAATATTTGAGTTCGTCATCGTCTTTGCAGCCTCGATTAAATCGGTCCCCTGGTCGATGCAGACAACAGGTTTTGATGCAATCTCGGAGTTCTTGACATCGTTTGGATTCATACCTTTTGAAAAGACTTTAAAAACAATATCTCTTGCGGTTATTACACCATAGTTTATTTTTTTTCCAGGGAATTTAACCACCAAAGATTTTATCCTTTTATCCACCATTTTTTCTACAGCATCATATACGGAACTTTCAGCATCCACACACTCTATCCTGGTTGTCATAATATCTTGTACGTTCATTCAATCATCTCCTCCCTGTAATAATTTTTTACTTCAAATTATACTCCCTGATTTTTGTAATCAGAACCGGCCGGCTTATTTCGAGGATTTTTGTGGCCTGGGTCCGGTTCCCATGGGTGAGCTTCAATGCCTTTTCAATAAGATTACGCTCCAAAACTTTGGAAGACTTTTTGATGGAAAGGGTTTCATAAGGATCGGAATTCTGTGAAACCATACCTGTCCGGGTCAATCTGTCCGGCAGTTCATCCGGTGTAATCCATCTGCCCCGGGCAAGTATCATTGCCCTTTCTATTACGTTTTCAAGTTCCCTGACATTCCCCGGCCAGGGACTTCCTATAAGAACAGGCATTGCCTCTGAAGAGAGCCCCTCGATATTCTTGTTCAGTTTCTTGTTAAAGATGTCTATGAAATATCCTGCAAGAAGAGGGATATCACCCCGTCTTTCCCGTAAAGGAGGAAGATGAATACGCATGACGTTAATCCTGTAAAACAGGTCCTCCCTGAACCTGCCATCTTCTACTTCTTTGTTGAGATCTCTTGAGGTTGCCGTAATGACTCTTATGTCAACCTTTGTTGAACCGGTTCCTCCTAAAGGGGTTATCTCTTCTTCCTGGAGAACACGTAACAGCTTCACCTGCAAAGTCAGGGGCAATTCACCTATCTCGTCAAGAAATATGGTCCCGCCGTTCGCCTCTTCAAAACGGCCCTGCTTATTCCTGACAGCGTCCGTAAAAGCGCCTTTTTTATATCCGAATAACTCGCTTTCCAGCAGGTTGTCGGGAATGCCTCCGCAGTTAATAGAGACCATGGGTCTTGAAGCCCTTGGGCCTTTTGAATGGATCGCCTTTGCGATTAACTCCTTTCCCGTGCCGCTTTCTCCGGTTATAAGCACAGTGGTTTTATGCTCGGAAACCCTGGTTGCAAGATCAAATACACGGGCCATAGCTTCACTGCGCGCTATGATGTTTCCAAAAGAATATTTCTGTTCAATCTCTATGATCCTGGACTTGAGTTTCAGGTTTTCCGCTTTGAGACGTTCACGTTCCTGAGCCTTTTTAAGGGTTAGAAGCACCTCATCTGTTTTGAAAGGCTTTGAAATATAATCGTATGCGCCTTTTTTCATTGCCTCAAGCGCGGTTTCGATATTCCCGTAGGCAGACATCATGATATATGTCTTATCAGGATATTTTTCTCCGGCACATTTTAAGAAGGTCATCCCATCCATGCGGGGCATCTTGATATCGCAAAGGATAAAATCAAAGTTGGATTTATCCATTTTTTGAAGCCCTGAAACGCCGTCCGCAGCGGTTTCTATGTCATAACCATCCTTTCGTAACATTGCTTCCAGCATATGCCGCATGTTTTTTTCGTCATCAATAACAAGGATACGTTGTTCAGACATGGTTTGTCTCCATTAGTAACTCGTAACCGTTGTCTCATCATGTTGTTCGTCAGCGGATAATAAAGGAATATCAATGAGGATCGTTGTTCCTCTTCCCGGAGTACTTTCAGCTTGTATAGCGCCACCGATATCCTCTATAATCCTGTAACAGACATATAGCCCAAGGCCGGTGCCTTTACCCGGCTCCTTGGTCGTGTAAAAAGGATCAAAGATGTGGGTAAGCTCCTCTTTCTTGATGCCGGTTCCGGTATCAATGAAACTGATAATAATCGAATTTTCTCTGTTTAAGGTCTTTATTGTCAGGGACATAGGCTTAAAATCATCATCTGTATGTCCTTTATCCATCATACTATCGGCGGCATTCATGAAAAGATTGATAAAGACCTGTTTTAACTGGTTGGCATCTGCCCAAACAGCATCAGTTTCCGCTTCAAATAATTGCGCTGTCTCTATGCGTGACATCACAGGCTGGAGTTTGAACATATTAACGGTTTCTATAATCAGGTTATGTACACTTATTGGTTTGGATTCACCGGTTGACGGCCTTGAAAAATCGAGGAGTTGTCTGATAATCAGGTTTATTCGCGTAACCTCTGATTCAATCCGATCAAGAAAATCCTTTTTCTCATCACTGCTCAGGCCCCCTCTTTTGAGCAACTCCAGGTAGCCAAGGATAATTCCTATCGGATTACCGATCTCATGGGCAACCCCGGTCGCTAAAAGGCCTGTTGAAGCCAGTTTTTCAGACCTGATGATCTCATTCTGGGCCTTCTTAATCTTCTTGTTGGCCTTTTGAAGAGAGGAGATATGCAAATTTAACTCCTCCCTGTTTTCTTTAAGACGCCTGAGCATCAATGAAAGTGAACGCAAGATCTGGCTGAGTTCATTTCTGGATGATTTATGAAGGAACGGAAAGGATTCTCCCACATCAAATTCTTCGGTCATGCGGAGAAGTTTGTACACGGGTTTAACCACGGTTCGGGATAGAAGATAAGTTCCGAAAAGGACAAACATGATGGTATTAAGGAAGATGTATATAAGGATGATATTTTCCGTCTTCCTTAGCTTTTGGTAGGTTGATCGGAAGTCTCCGCAGAGTGTAATTCCCCCCACAATATGGTCTTTAATAATAATGGGAGTGGAAATCTTGAAATTTTCAGGAGCAAACCATACAACGCCCCAAATTTTTCCATAAAAACCGAGCCCCCAATTTCCTGTTGAAAGGCATTCACGCATAAGAGACAGGGACTCCTTTTCCTCTTTTTTTAACTGCCCGGTACTAAAAACTATAACACCGTTCTTATCTGCAAATATTGCATCTTTGGCCTCTCCTTCCTTGAGCAGTTGACTTATGTCGCGCCTGAAAGAGGAATCCGCCGTCATATCTGCCCAGGTATTATGCCTGCGCGTCAACTGGTATTCGACTCTTTGTCCGAGAAACCTTAGAAGCTGTCGGGCAGATTGTACTCTGGCGCGAATAAAGTCTCTTTCCGTTAGTTTTATCGTAACAACATTGATGAGGAGCATGGATGCAACAATCAACAGTACGAGATGACTTAATATCCCTGTTCTCAAGCTGTGAATAGGAAAACGCAAGATTAGATATTCCTCAGTAATTCCCGGTAGTCCCTACAAAACAGTGCCGGTCAATAATTTCAATAAGTTACATATCATGGTCTCTATCAGCAAATGGCAAAAAATCAGATGTTTACAAAGCGAAAAAGGTGGGTATTTTCAAATCTGCATTGCTTTGCAGGGACTGCCGGCGGTTACAGTATTTGATAATACCAGATTGTAATCTGATGGCCGAAAAAGAAATAGAGGATAGCGCCAAGGGAGAGAAACGGACCAAAAGGTATCCTGGTACGAAAATTTTTACCTGCAATCAAGAGAAAGGCAATGCCGACTATGGCGCCTGTCAGGGAAGATATCAACACAATAAGAGGCAAAGGCCTCCATCCCATCCATGCGCCAATCATAGCGAGCAGTTTTATATCGCCCCCGCCCATCCCCGGCCTTCCGGTAATACGTTCATATATAAAGGCAACGAGAAAAAGAGAACCACCGCCCGCTATAGTCCCGATCAAAGAATTCACTAATGAAATATGCCCGGGAACAATTGAGACTGCCCACCCTGCAATGATCCCGGTAATGGAGAGGACGTCCGGTATTATCGTGTGGTGAATATCAATAAAACTAATTGTCACAAGAGTTGCTATAAACAAAAAAAAGAAAAGATATTGATAACTCGGACCATATCTGATAAACAAAAGAAAACTTAATAGTCCTGTCAATATTTCAACGGCAGGATAAATCAATGCAATTCGCTGTCCGCAGTACCTGCATTTGCCTGATAAGAGGAGATAACTGATTAAGGGGATATTGTCGTAAAACCTGATTTTATTTCCACAATTTGTACAGCTTGAAGGCGGGCTTATAATAGATTTCTTGAGTGGAATGCGATAAATACATACGTTCATAAAGCTTCCAATTATCATTCCGAACAGGAAAGAAGCGATTGCCATAAATGAACCTATGTCCATAACATTTCTCCGGGGTTATTAGGAGATGGCAAAAAAAAACCATCAGGGATCAAAAAAAAAAGCGCAATTAGTATCTATCAACCCGGATAATCCTCAGCAGCGTTTGATTAAAATCGTAACTGAGGTTTTAAAGCGGGGAGGCCTGATTTCGTATCCCACCGACACATTTTATGGAATCGGTTGCGACCTTTACAACAAAAAGGCAATCCAGCTTATTTACAGATTAAAAGAAAGGCCTCTTAAGAAACCTTTCTCCTTTATATGCGATGGGCTGAAAGAGATAAGTCAATATGCCCGGGTATCTAATTACGCATATAAGACTATGAAACGTCTCCTTCCCGGGCCCTATACCTTTATTCTTGAAGGAACCCGACTGGTGCCGAAAATCATGCTGACCAAAAGAAAGACCGTTGGCATCCGTGTTCCGGACAATAATATCTGCCTTAGAATCGTGCAAACATTCGGTCAGCCTGTTATAAGCACGAGCGCGGGGTATGACGATCCCCAATTAATTTTCGAAGCCTATGAGCAGTTCCTCGATATTGTTATTGATGGAGGGCCTATGGTTCAAAGCCCATCAAGTGTAATTTCTTTGATTGATGACACGCCTGAAATTATTCGAGAGGGGAAAGGGGATAT
Organism: Deltaproteobacteria bacterium; assembly: GCA_021163285.1. Classification (GTDB taxonomy): domain Bacteria; phylum Desulfobacterota; class DSM-4660; order Desulfatiglandales; family Desulfatiglandaceae; genus JAGGXA01. The sequence goes on from JAGGXA010000009.1 coordinate 12,074, forward strand.
CAGCAGTTTTACTTAGGAACGAGGACAAATTAACTTCCCCAACTATGCATCACAGCTTCAGGCCATCTTTGCCCTGTCTAAAAGTACAAAAACCTTGCTATTCCTGCAAGTTTTCGACCTGTGCGATTAGCTGTTAGCGATTAGCATTGATATGCAGGATGTAACATATAGACAATTTCAGGGTGCAATATAAAAAAGTAAGTGATAACAGGGTAAAATGGCATTTTTTGAATGTCGAATATCGAACAGGGAATTATGAATATCGAAGGAACAGGACAAATTTGATTTTGAGGAACGGCTGATCGGGTTTGTTGTACGTGTTATTCGAACGGCAGAGTTATTGCCAAAAAGAAAAAGGACAAGACTTCATAATTCGCAATTTCTCGTTCGACATTAAACATTAAATCAGGATGTTAAACGAAAAGCATCCTTTATCTGAAAAATGTCCTTTTTTTGCATTGTACCCGAATTTAATCAATAGATCAAAAAGCTGACTGTACAAGTCGCAACTTTTGCGCTTTTAGAGCGAACTAACCTTACCTAAGTCTGTGCGTTTACCTGGGAAAGTTATTTTGTCCCCGTCCTTAACTCAAAAGGCCGTTCCACCTGTACTCTAATCCTCCCTTATTTTTCATGTCCTGCATCACCCTCATAACAGAATCTGCTATATTTTCCATAAATTTGTCAAAGAATTTCATTCTGTTTTTCTGGGGATAAATCAGAGATACATCTCCTTTAATACCTGACAAATCCCTGGCAATATCAACTGCATCCTGAAAATTACCCAGTTCATCAACAAGACCCAGTTCCCTGGCCTGAGCGCCGGAAAAAATACGACCGTCAGCAAGATTGCGAGTTTTCTCCAGAGGGAGATGCCTGCCGTCGGCCACTGCTTTTACAAACTGATCCTGTATATTGGCTATTAAAGTTTTGATCAACTCCTTTTCCCTCTCTGTAAGTTCCCTGTGCGGGGAACCTATATCCTTAAATTCGCCACTTTTAAGGACTTCAAATTTTATGCCAATCTTTTTGAGGATTTCTTCATACCGGACAAATTCCATTATGACACCGATACTCCCCGTGATGGTGCCTGGGTTTGCAACGATTTTATCGGCGGCTGAAGCAATATAGTATCCACCCGAGGCTGCTACACCACCCATGGATACAATCACTTTTTTGGATTTAGTAGTTTTCTGAACCTCCCTGTAAATTTCCTGAGAAGCGCCGACACCACCGCCGGGAGAATTAATTCTCAATATAATTGCCTTGATTGATTTATTTTTCCTGAATTTGACTAACTGTGATGTGACGGCATCAGAATCGGAGATAACGCCATAAATTGGTATTACTCCGATTTTATTGCCGAATGACAGTATTGATGACGGCAAAAACAGCTTTGTTGCCAAAGCCATTATTGCTATCAGGAAAACGGCAATGCCGCCTATAATTGCAAATACTATTAATACCGAATGTTTGTTGTTTCCAACCATAATAATTCAATGTGTGTAAATTAAAAATTGCGTTACTAATGCAGCTATTTTTTTACATCCGGTGAACTTTTATCCCAGTTCCTCAATTGAGATACGAAAAAGGGCCATTCCCGGATGGAAACAAATTACACTGCCGGATATTTAGAAGAATTGATTGAGATTTTATCCTGGTTGTCTGTTTTATGTTCAGGTTCCGGGTTCTCTTCAACTCTTTCATTGTCGGCCTGAGCTTGCTGCTGTAAGTTCAACATTTCTTCTTTTAGCAGCTCTCCAAGATTGGAGGTTGCCTCCTCATTGTGGTTGTCTAAATAGCTGTTCAGGACATTTTTTTCATTATTTTCATCCAGTTTTTTGATCGAAAGACCGATCTTTTTATCTTCACGGGAGACATTCAATACCCTGGCCTGAATTACATCATCGATTTGAAAGCGGGATAATGGGTTTCCACGTTTATCACCGGATATTTCGGAAATATGAACAAGGCCTTCTATTCCCTCTTCCAGTTCAAGAAAAATACCGAAATCGGTTACGTTCGTTATAGTGCCTGTAACCCTGGTGCCTGGTTTATACTTTTCAGGTATTAACTCCCATGGATCAGGATTAAGCTGCTTAATACCTAATGAAAAACGTTCATTTTTTTTATCAATATTGAGAACTACTGCCTGCACTTCCTGGCCTTTTTTATAGAGCTCCGAAGGATGTTTTATCCTTTTTGTCCAGGAAATATCGGATATATGCACAAGCCCGTCTATGCCTTCATCAATGCCGATAAAAATTCCAAAGTCGGTAATGTTTTTTATTTTGCCCTCTATGGTGGTGCCTACAGGATATTTTTCTTCAATAACATCCCAGGGATTAGGTTCAACCTGTTTTATGCCTAATGAGATACGTTTTTTTGGTATATCAAGGTTCAATATAACGGAGTCGACCGTATTGCCAACGCTCAAAAGCTGGGAAGGGTGCCTGATCTTTCTTGTCCAGGACATTTCAGAAACATGGATTAATCCTTCCACTCCCTGCTCAACTTCAACAAAGGCGCCGTAATCGGTCAGACTGACGACCTTTCCTGAGATCCTTGTTCCTACCGGGTATTTCTCTTCGACTTTGCTCCAGGGGTCAGGCGTTAATTGTTTAATGCCAAGGGATACCCTCTCTTTTTCCCTGTCAAAACTCAAAACCTTTACTTTGATCTTGTCTCCAACATGGTATAGTTCTGATGGATGTCCAACCCTGCCCCATGACAGATCAGTAATATGCGCAAGACCGTCGATACCTCCGAGGTCAAGAAACAGGCCGTAATCGGTAATATTTTTTACTATTCCGTCGAAAATGGCTCCTTCTTCAAGTGATGTAAGAGTTTGTTCCCTTAAAGACATACGTTCTGATTCGAGGATGGCCCGGTGAGACAGTACAATATTTCCACGTCTTTTGTTGTATTTGACAATCTTGAAATCACGCTCCGTACCCACAAGAGAATCCATATCCTTAACAGGTCTCAGATCAACTTGAGATCCCGGCAAAAATGCCTGAAGACCAATATCAACTGAAAGTCCGCCCTTGACTCTGGATATGATAGTGCCCTTAATTATGCCGTCATTTTCATAGATCTCCTTGATATTATCCCATATCTTTATCTTGGCAGCTTTTTCTTTGGAAAGCCTGATTCTCCCATTCTCATCCTCTCTACGTTCCAGGAGTACTTCGACTTTATCACCTACCTTGGCCGTCATATTCCCTTCCGGATCAAAAAATTCATTAATGGAAATTTGACCCTCCGATTTATAGCCGATATCAACAAGCGCATAATCTTTATCTAGTTGAACAATTTCGCCCTGAACAACTTCCCCCTCTTTGATGCTTTTCAGACTTTCCTCATATAATTTCGTGAAGTCCTCATCATCCTGGAAGTCCTCATCATCCTGGAAGCCATTACCTTCAATTTCAGTTATCACGGAGTCCTTATTATCCGTCATGGACATACCCGTCTTGTTGTTTTCAAGTAAGATGTTTTCAGTTTCCTTGTTAATTGATTTTTCCATTAAGCTAAATACCCCCTAGTTATTTTTACCGACAACACGCTTAAAAAATTAATGACACCGGCATTGATAACCACATGTTTAATTTATGCAGACTATCAGTTTACTTTTCAAAATAATAAAATTCAGGATCAATAAGGGAACTGGAAGAAAATAATCTCAGCGTATCGCGCAGAATTTTTGTCCGTCTTCAAGGCGCGCTGACAGTTGCATAGTGAACTATACAACTGTTAGCGCAACGTAGAAGACGGGCAAGCAGGATGTGTAGATTATTTTCTGTAAGTTCCCTAAATGACCTGTCTTTAAAAACAGCCGCCGCACGGCAAAAACAGACTGAATTTATTAATTTATATACCTTATAACTGAAAGTAAACAGTTTATCAAAATATAAATTTAATTTCAACGGTTAATTAATTATAAAATTATATGTGCAGACCTCGGAAAGAATGGCATTTTAAGCGTAATTTTTTGGACACTTTTCTTTTAAACAGGTGACGAACCAATTTCAATCGTTAATATTTTTCTAATGGGCAAGCGCAGGGGGTTGCTTTTACGGCGGTGTAGAGGCATGTCCCTGTGCCTGCCCTTCAGAAAAAATTCCAATACACGGTGAAAACAATCCGTTCTTAATCAATCTTTGTAACCGTTCACGGGTTTAAAGGCAGAGGGTGGAAGGTAGAAGGTTAATAGCTCAATATTCAAGGTGATAACTTATGGATTCCCGGGCATCCTTCAATAAGTTCAAAAAATAGTTTCAGCTTGAACGTTTTCCGTTTCCACGCTCCAGCGCGGGAATGCATACCATACGGGTTTCTACGCCGGAGAATGGGAATTAGACGAAAAGCAACATCTACAAAGCGTAAATCAGGTTTAAAGGGCGCCCGTTTTTCTAATTTCAACGTTCCGTGAACAGTTACCGATCTTTTTTTTGCTTGTGTTTGTCCAATAAATCATTGTGTAATGGCCGAAAGACCTGAATAACAAGGCTTTTAGCATTTTTATTCAATTTATTATTTCCGAGGTCAGATATAACTGCTCTTTAAAATCTGCAGAAAATGACCTGAAGATGTGATGCATAGTTGGGGAAGTTAATTAGTCCTCGTTCCTTAGTTCCAAATTCCGGATTAGATCTGCCAAAGATAAGCCTCTTCTCGTAACTGCCTGATTCTAAATGCAGTCCGGGGATAAGAATGGCACATTGGACCCCTGAACTTTTTAACGCGTGAACGGTTAAGGGAACTTACAGAAAATAATCTACGCATCATGCCTGCCCGTCTTCTACGTTGCGGTAACAGTTGAACAGTGAACTATGCAACTGTTGCCACGCCTTGAAGACGAACAAAAATTCTGCGCAATATGCATAGATTATTTCCTTCCGGTTCCCTAAGGTAAAAAAATACCATTAAGTGAAATTAAATTCATGCTGAATGGGGAAATTTAACTCCACATTACAGATCCGCTATTGTAATAAAAAAGATAACTATTTGAATTTTAATCACTTAATTAAAAAAAAAGAATTCGGGCATGATTTTCGCTTTACCAACCTATGTGTGATAATTTACAGGTTCCGGGTTATCTTTTATACATTCCGTTTCAACAATGTTATCATGCATGGATGAATTTCTGTTGAACAGATTTTGCAGTAAGAGGGTAAACCTTACGTATTCCGGATTCCCGCGAAAGCGGGAATCCGGAAGGTTAGTACCCCAACTTATTGTGCAGATACAAAGAAATGATGTTATAAACGATTTATGAGTTAATAAAATGAATTCATTTACCAGAAGTTTTCAAAGCAATGAAAGACGTTCCGGATTCGATCGGCGGTCAGGAAAAATTTGTATCCTAAGCAAATACTGCCTGACCGGAAGGCGTGTGATAGCCCGTAGAGAAGAAGACAGGCAAAGATCCTGTAAGATAGACAGGCACAGCGCTGTAACACTTGCAGTAATCCTGACCATTATAATGTTAAGTGTATTGGATGCAATTTTTACCTTGAAGCTGCTTGATCATGGCGCAAAAGAAATAAATCCCATAATGGCTTATTCCCTTAATTATAATCCGCTTATATTTTTTGGGGTTAAATATCTATTGACTTCCATATCGATCATTATAGTTTTATTAAACAAAAATGTCTTCTTGTTTAATACCAAAATCAAAGCTGATTTATTGTTATATTTATTTATAATCACTTTTGCATTCGTCATTCAATGGGAGCTCTACCTGATCATAAATGCAGACATCTTTTTTGATTTTTGACGCAACGTTTTGATCTGTGAGGTTCTCATCCTCGTTACCACGCTCCTGCGCGGTAACGCTTACCTTTATTTTTTCATAATATCTGAGACAAACCGAACAATTAACTCTATAATCCAGAGTCCAGCCAGGATGATATTGTAAGAGTATAAATATACCGAGGCAGCGCTTAACTTTACATTTGGACCTCTCACATAAGCGTAAGGGGAACCGGTCAGGGATACCAGGTTTTCCGGCATAAACAGGCTGTACTCCAACCATATAAGAAAAAAGAAAAGGGGCAAAAAATAGGAGACGCCTGTCTCGAAAAATCTGTCAAGTATGATCTTTTCATAAGTCTCGTCAGCAGATTGTTTGATTCCTTTTCTAACTATTTTTCTTAATTTATTATCTCTTACATCTTTTGTATATTTGAGGCTGGATATCTTTTCCTGGAACTCTTTGTTGAGTTCTTTTTCCCGCCCGGCCTTAAATTTATTTGCAAGGATTCTTGATAAGAGCGCACCGAATATTGCGACAACAAGGATCCGGATGAGAGGAGAATAACTACTTAAAGGTGAGATAAGCAGGTTCAGAAAGGCGTCAATCAAATGGAGCACCGGAATTATAATGCTATCATAAAGGAAATCAAAAAAGGATTCAAAAAGTTCTTCCATTTAGACTGTTCAATACTTAGGAACGAAGACAAATTAATTTCCCCAACTATACATCACAGCTTCAGGCCGTCTTTGCCCGATCTGAAAGTACAAAAATATTGAAATAGCTCACTATCCCTGCAACTTTTGCGCTTTTAGATAGAACAACCCTGACATGAATCTGTGCGTCTGCCTGGGGATGTTGTTCCGTCCTCGTCCCTTGGGGATACGCTCAAAAGCTGTTCTCTGGCAGCCTCTTACCGCAGAAAGGGAAGAATATTTGTGTACTTTAAAAATACGATTAAAAGGATCAGGGCAAGGGCCCTTTTCAAGAATATCTCCGGAAGCTTTTTCTGGATAATCGGACCTACCTTACCTCCAATTATTGCGCCTGATGCAATCAGGGCAGCCATAATCCAGTCAGGATGATAGCCGTTTAACATATAACTTGAGATACCGCCAATAGAGGTAGCAAAAGCCCCGCACAAGGAAATAGGTACAGCGAGGTACATGGGATAACCCATAACGGTTGTCATAAACGGCACAAGCATAAAACCGCCCCCAACGCCGAAAGCGGATGCAATACAACCAATAATAATACCCCCAAAAAAAAGGATTATGGGATTGGCCTTGAAAGACTCGCCCCAGAACGTAAAGTCGATTGTTGTGATGTTCCATCCCTTCTTGAGTATTACCTTTCCAATCTCGGCGGTTCTGCCTTCTTTTTTTGCGTTTTTTATTTCATTGTCGAATTTGAGGATGATCGCTTTAATAGATTTTTTCTTTTCAATAGATCTCCTCGTTGACTCATACCAGAGCTTGATAAAAAGAAGGAGACAGAAAAATCCAAGGTAAAATTTATAGGCCTTCATTGGCAAGTACCTGGCGGAATATGTCGGACCGATCCAGAAGGCGCCGATCAGGATACCGCTCACAAAGAAGATGGCCACCGGCCATGCCAGCCTTCCCTCTTTAAAATATGACCAGACACCTGTGACAGGAGAACAGAGTGTCAGGAAAAGGTTTGTAGGTTTTACGGTATTTGCGGCATTTATGCCTACCATCCCATTTGTTCCGATAACGGTAATCTGGAAGGCTGCCGTAAAGAGGCCGCCGGCGGCGCCGACGATGACAAACATGCATCCGATCAAAAATGTTCCTGTGAGTACGATCAGGGGGTTCATATAGGTTCCGCCGATCTTAAAGAAATATCCTCTCTTTTGCACATACAGTTTTTCAAAACTCTCCCCATTCACATAGACATTAAGGAGTGTATCAGGAGGGATCCTTTTGCTCAGATTAAAAGACGCGGAGTATTCACCTGTTTCTTTGTTTAATGTAAAATTTACCCCTTTATTCCAGTTTTTGCTTAGATCGCCACCCATAATCATTCTGGCATTGCCGCCGCCTATGGGTCTTTCCTTGGATACGGTGTTAATCCCGAATTTGTCTTCATGCGTGTAAACAAGAAATTTCCATTGTGCTTCCGAATTGATCGGACCGAGTTTCCGCTTAATATCAGGAGGTATCTCATTCCATTTTTTGATCTTGTTTACCTCCATCTCCCACTTAAATGGGGGAAACCACTTTCCCTTTGTTACCTGCTTTGGCGTGGCCAGTTTGTGAGGAGCGCTCGTGATAACATAGTAGATCGGTGGTATAGAGGTATCGCCGAACTTTTTGGTAAGCTGTGCTTTTTCCCTCGATCCAAGGGAATCAGAGGTTTTAAATGTCTTTTCAGAGCAGATGATAATAACAAGGTCTTGTCCTGATTCAATCTTGCCTTCTATGCTGACCTTGCCGCCTGCCTTTGGTTTTGTGTCTGCAATAGCGGCTGTAGCAGCCATACCTGATGAAGATGCCATGAAGATTACAGCAATAAATATCGATATAAAAAAACAGATTTTTTTAGACATAAGACCCCGGAAAGAAAGGTATTTTAAGCGTAATTTTTTGGACAATTTTCTTTTAAACAGGTAACGAACCAACTTCGCACTTGATTCCCACGCTCCCGCGTGGAAACGTGTGCATAGAGTGAGAATGGCAACATGTCAGGAGCATGGGAACCGCGCAAAGCCGATATGCATTTCCCTGCGGGAACAGGGGAACGAGTGAAACAAGTTCAATCGGTAATGTTGTTCTGGTGGGCAGCCACAGGGGCCTGCCCTGAAATAATAGACCTTTATGCAGTATATGTTTTTTTATCAATCTTTTTGCTTGTGTCTGACCGATAAATCATTGTGTAATACCGAACGATCTGGATAATAAAGCTCTTTACATTTTTAGTCAATTTATAATTTCCGAGGTCTGAATCAAAGGGCGAACACAAGGTTCGCCCCTACGCTCGCACAAAATCAATATTTATCATATCAACCTTCTACCTGCAACCTTTGAACCCGTGAACGGTTACTATATTTCTAATGGGCAACCCCCTGTGTTCTCCCTTCCGAAAAAAATCCCAATGCACGGTGAAAACAATCTGTTTTTTATCAATCTTTTTGCTTGTGTCTGACCAATAATTTATTGTGTAATGGCCGAAAGACCTGAATAATAGGGCTTTTCGCATTTTTATTCAATCTGTGATTTCCGAGGTCTGAAGTTATATAATTGACTCAGAAACTTCAGTTTATTAATGAGTATCTATGATAATCATCCACGGTAGACGGTTGAAAGTTGTCGCGGATTGAGATAGAAATAATGGCAGTTTTTTTTGAGAGCATTCATTCCGGGTCAGGCCCGGGGTGAATGCAGGTTTGGCAAGCTAAAACTTGAACACAAATTCTGTCTGTAACCTTTCTTCGTGTCCACGATACTGGTCATTCTTCTTGAAAGTGCAGGAATTCACATCCCAGTCTTTGATCGGGTCGGTATAGAAAAAAGCGGTGCCGAACCTCAACCTGTCAAGAAGCATATATCTGAACATGACTTTATGTCCTTTACGGTTGGCGCCATAAAAATCCTGATCATTCATGGAGCCTATGACAGCGTCTTTCTCAATACGGGCATATTTGTAAAAAAGGGACCAGTCCCCCCTTTTTTTCTCCTTGCCTAACTTGAACCCTGCAAACAGGGCTGTATCTTGTTTATTCGGCACATCACTGTCAGTGTTCCGAATATAATCAAATATGAGTTTTGTGGGCACAGGCCCTAATTTGAATTTAAGAAAGGTAATTGCCTCCCAGAGGTTATAATCGTAAGCATAGTCAAAATCTCCGTCAGGGTCGGCTGGATCCCTGAGTACAAATGTGTTACCGCCCCCTCTTTTATATTCAGCATTATGGAGGTACTCCGTGTTATCGAGATTAGCCCAGTCATAATAACTTCCGGCCAGGGTCCATGTGAACGGACCGAACTTCCAGTCAAAGCCTAACTGACTGATGTAAAGCGCGGCGTCATCTGTCTGATAATTCTCCTCATTCACCTCCATTTGACCGAGATGGATAAAGGGTTTGAAGTTTTCCAATCCCTGATATTGATATCGTTCATATATACCTTCAGGGTTCACATCAGGATCCCACATAATATCTGTGTGGAGAAAGGTATTCTTGAATTTTCCTGCCGTAATCTCCAGACCGGAGAGCCACTTTGGTTTATAGGTGCCATAGGCCCGGTGCAAAAAAATCCCCTTATCATTAAAGTCGTCGGAAAAACTCTGATTAGTTGTGGTGGCCTCATGATTTTTATCTTGATTGGTACAGATCATGAAATGAGCGGATAATTCATCTGAAATTTTTCCGTCAACAAAAAGTCGGGCCCTGACCCGATATCTGTCCCTGCCGGGAGTACTCGTTCTGGAACCATGCTTCCGGAAGGCATCGCGGTTAAAGAGTTTCTCATAACGAAGCCTTAGATCGCCGGATAACTTGATCCCCTCAGTCCACTTCGGAATCAGATCAGAGAATTGTTTTTCCAGTTCCCTGTTTTCTGCTTTTACAGCTTTTTGTATTTCCTCGCTCTGTTTTTTTTGGACTTCATGATTGAATTTCTTCTGGTCTTGAATCTCCTGTTTCAGTTTGTTTATTTCCTGCTGCTGCTGTTGTATTATAGCGCTGAGACCGTCCAACCGCCGGATAAGCTCTTCATTATTTGTTGCTGAAAATGCCGATCGAGACCAAAAGAAAAAAACTGCCATAAAAATTGTCATGCAATATATCTTTATCCTTGCCATTTTTTCTCACCTCTTCGAATCTCAGGGTTTGCGTAAAAATTACTTTACAGAATTGGCGTTCGGATTCAGGTTTGGTTCGGCAGACTTTAAAGAGCAAAAAGCGCAGTAATAATGGGCTGTTTCAAGGTTTTTGTTCTTTGAAATCTGCCGAAAATGGCCTGAAGATGAGATGCCAAAATATTAAGTTATTTTTGTGTGAGCCCTTAATATTGAGTTTGTTTTTCGATAATTATTTCAATGAAGATCAGTTAAAATTAATTTCATTCACTATAATCTAATCATAACCTTTCACCTCCCTCCTTACCACGCTACGGCGCGGTAGCGCATACCCGGACGCTCTGCCTTTACGGTGCAGGCCGATGCAGCCTGTCTCAAGAGACGTTCCCGCGCAGCGTATTGGAACGAGGCGGGGTGAACGGTTATATGTCATCTTTATCTTACTTGACTATCATTATGAAGCTGTCCGAGAATGCCCTTTTTCCTCAACTCTTTGTCATGCTCATAAAATTATCCCCGTCCCTGAGCGAGCTTGCGAGACTCCGATATCAAATAGATGCCTGCGGCAACTTTTTCGCATTCCCCGATTTGAAGAAAATACTATTCCCGTGTAGCTTCCAGGCTTCTTCATCATTAAGTTTATGATGACGTTTTCAAGTTTATGATGACGTTTTCGACTTAGGAAACTTGGCTACCAACTTAAAGCGGGACACTTTCCGCTTTTTGGTGGATTCGCTTCGCTTAATCCACCCTACAAAGTTACGTTGGCAGCCGACGTAGGGTGGATTAAGGAGCGTAAGCGACGAATCCACCAAAGCAACTTCTACGTTGCGGCACCAGTTGTATAGCTCGCTATGCAACTGGTGCCACGCCTTGAAGACGAACAAAAATTCTGTGCGATATGCGCAGATTATTCCCTTCCAGTTCCCTTGCGTCAAGATGAGGATGATTGCCGGCTTGTAAAATGGCTGAACCAAAATTCCGCAATTTTTTATTATACAGCAATCTCAAAAGGGCAATATATGTGCCGAATAAAGTATGGTGGCTATGGATTAGTGTAACTATTCGGGATTAAATGAAATTATCGCAATATGAAAGACCTGAATATGGCTTGTGGGGGAAGGTGTCTGTCAGAATTTTTTACAAATTGTAAAGAATGCCAATCAATCAGACATTATAACCCTTTACGGCTTTAGGGTTCAATGTTAATGTCAGGAACGAGGACAAACATACCTGGGGATGTTATTTCGTCCTCGTCCCTTATCATATTCCGCCCTTCACGGGATTTCAGTAACCTTTTACAACTTATGGTCAGAAAAAGAAAGCCGGCTTTCAACCCAACTTTGGTTTAAATCGATTCCGCGATACGCAAAGAACACACAGGGAGAATCTTGAAATGATTGCATTTGATACAAGCTTTGTGGTACATAATTAACTTTCAGGCGCCGACAAGGCATAAAAGGGAATCCTGTGTGAATCGAGAGTGAGTCCGTCGCTGTAATCGATAAATTTGGATGGGAAAGCCAATGCGGCTATTGGTGAAAAGAATCCGATTGATGAGGTTCTTGACTTTGCTTCTAAAATGGCCCTCGAAAAGGTGAAAAACAAGTAGAACAGGCGGTGAACCAGCTATTACGCCGACAGCCGCTTCGGGACATTGTGGTGGACGTCAAGTCGATACGCCTCCAGAAAAGGGCATAAGAGATGATAAGAATCGAGAGACTGAACAAGTATTATAAGAGACTTCATGCCTTAAAAGATATATATCTTCATGTGCGGGAAGGAGAACTTTTTTCTTACCTCGGACCCAACGGGGCAGGCAAGTCAACCACGATACGGATATTGACAGGGCTTACAAGGCCTTCGTCGGGAAAGGCATTCCTGAATAATTTCCATATTGAGAAAGACAGGGTCAAGGCAAAAGAGCAGTGCGGTTTCGTGCCCCAATCAATAAATCTGGACCAGGAGCTGACGGTATTTGAAAACCTCAATATCCACGGGGCATTATTCCATTTGCCGAGACGGAAACGGAAAAGAAGAATTGATGAACTCCTGGAATATATAGGACTTTCAGACAGAAAAAAAACCCTTGTAAAGCAGCTTTCCGGAGGGATGAAACGGAGGGTTATGATCTCAAGGGCACTTGTGCACTCTCCAAAGATCCTCTTCCTCGATGAACCTACTGTGGGTCTGGACGCCGGTATCAGGAGACGTATCTGGGCTCTGATCAAAAAAATACAGCAAAACGGAACAACCATCTTTCTTACAACGCACTACATAGAAGAGGCGGAGTTTCTTGCACAAAGGGTAGCATTTTTAGATGAAGGCGAAATTGTGGCAATAGACGCGCCTCAGGTCTTGATGTCAAAGCTCGGGTCATGGGCCATTGACAAAATAATGGAGGATGAATTGGAGACGGTTTATTTTTCGCAAAGGGAAGATGCAAAACAGTATATTGCCGGACAGGAAGAGAGTTTCACCTTAAGAAGGGTAAATCTCGAAGATGCCTTTCTTTCACTTACGGGGAAAAAACCAAAATGATGTATGGATGGATTGCTGTCTATTACAGGGAGCTTTTGATACTAAGGCGGAGATTGTCCAGACTGCTTGCATCTATGTCCGTCTCACCCCTTTTGTATCTTATTGCATTCGGCTACGCCATGGGACATAAGGTTGTAATTGAGGGGCATACCTATATGGAGTTTTTGATCCCGGGACTGGCAGCCATGTCCAGCATGACCCAGGCATTCGCAATTGCCAGCGAGATAAACATATCACGCTTTTACTGGCATATATTTGAGGAATTTCAGGCCGCTCCTATAACTAATTTCTCGTATGTCCTGGGCGAAGTCCTGGCAGGCATAACCCGTGCCTTTATTTCAGTGGCGGTAATTATTGTCTTGGGCCTTTTATTTGGAGTTGTACTATCTTATGACAACCCCCTTTTTTGGGCGGCAATCTTTTTAAACAGCTTTTTGTTTGCATCTCTTGCCGTCGGCCTTGCCATGCTTGTAAAATCTCATGCTGACCAGGCGATGCTGTCGAGTTTTGTAATTACACCAATGGCCTTTCTTGGCGGCACCTTTTTCCCTGTGGATCGTCTGCCGGTATGGGCCCAGAAAATCCTCTACTTCCTTCCGCTTACACATGCATCAAAGGCAATTCGCTCTGCATCTTTCGGCAGCCCTGCGCACTGTTCCTCTTATCTTTTGCTCATTGGAATAGGGCTTCTCTTTTTTTTGATTTCGATTTCCTGTGTAAATATGGCAAGAGACTGACAGTTCTTTTTATTTCATCCGGTATTCAGAGACCTGTATCGTGTTTCTTTTCATTATTTGCGCCACAATATATCGAAACCAGGGCGTCCTTCATTTACCGGTTTACACTTCGGTCCCCTGGAATTCTCGTTCCAAAACTTCAGTTTGAGAACCTGTTGCACGGGAGTTCCCGCTTCCTTAGATGTTTCAAAGCCCAATGGCCTGGCCAATGGGAAATAACTTGTGACGTAAAGGGTAAACTTCTTTTTAAGCATTTATTGAAGGATGCCCGGGAATCTGAACGGTTACAAAAATCGGTATGGTGATATGATCGCCTCCCGGCATGGAAGTTCTGGAAATTCCGGTATGATTCTTCAGGATTCAGGAAAGTTTTCAAGCCTGCGCAATACGGTTTCGGAATGCTCTCGAAAACTTTTTGTTGCAGAAAGTTTATCTCGCCGAATATATGCGAGAGCAGATAGAAGGGTTCTGACAGAAGGTGTGAAGCAGACTGTCACGATGGCCCTGGGATAGGATTAAATCAGCTTCAGCAGGAACAGTGTCTGAATCATAACCCTCGCCAATGTCTATTCCCTTGTCTCCCTTAGCCAAAAGTCGAAGAATTTCTTTATCATGTTCAGATTTCTCATATGCTTCCATACCAATTATGACGGCAGTTACCTGACCTCTTTGCGTAATGATTATGGGCTCCTTATTTTCTCTTAATTCTTTTAGGAACCTGGCAGCGTTCTGTCTTAAATCGCTTACTGGAAGGATATTTAAACGTTTTCCCATTGTGTATCTCTTATTGCATTATTAAACATATTATTAATACCTAAATCCTGCAAGCGTCGAGTTTGCCGAAGACCTGCCTGCTGCAGGCAGGTGCAAGGCGGCAAGGGCGCAGACGTACTACGA
>JAGGXA010000221.1 GCA_021163285.1 Deltaproteobacteria bacterium
GCCAGATAGACATAGCATAATTTATATCTGATCTTTGACTGGTAGTTAAGGTAATAATTTATTCGATGGCACTACACATGAAAATCAGTGAATCAACCCCTGAAATTATTGTCTTTTTTTGGAATTTATGGGCAAAAATGACCTTTTTTACTGAAATCTTGTTAAACATGGGCTAACGTAACATTTCAATAAACATGGTAGCCCTTGCTTCAACAGTCCTTCAGGATTCCCTTGCTTATATATCAAAGAACGTTCTGCTCAGCTCCCCCCCCCCTTGACATCTGTATCCTGAATCTGATAGAATATTTTTTTCGTAAAAACTTGCAAATTAAAACTGAGGCTTAGGGCTCGCGCAAAAATAACTTAACATTTTGGCATATCATTTTCAGGTTATTTTCGGCAGATTCTAAAGAGCAAAAACCTTGAAATAGTCCCATATTACTGCGCCTTTTGCTTTTTAATATCTACCGAACCTAACCTAAATATGAGCGCCAATTCTGTAAAGTTATTTTTGCGCGAACCCTTATCGCGAGTATCAGAAAGCATTTCAATAATACCCAACAAAAGAGAGAAAGGAAATAAATGGGTCTCATAAGCGGCTCGGGAAGCTTTTGCAGGTATGAGGTAAAGGACAGGCCCGGGGAAAGTTTTCTGGAAGGATTGGCTGACAGAATAGGTCGTTACGCCTTTCGGAATCTGACTGAAAATTCCACGGAAGAACGTTCTGTGGGCTGGGTCAATCTTATGGATATGTTCGATAACCGGTTTTCGGGGCTTGAATTTCTCAAAGAACCTTACATTACCATGTCCCTGCGAGTAGATGAAAGAAAAGTTCCTGCAACGGCCATCAAAGAGTACTGCCTCGAAGCCGAAGAAAAGATCAAGGCTACTGAAAACCTGGACTTTCTGCCGAAAAGTCGGCGTGTGAACATTAAGGAGGGTATTGAACTTCGTCTTCTTAAAAGGGTAATTCCCGGTTCCAGGGTTTATGATATGATCTGGAACTACAGTACCGGCCAGCTTATTTTCGCCTGTACCAATGCCAGGCTCTGCGACGAATTTCAGGAACTCTTTCTTCAAACCTTTGAATTCCGTCTTTTCGCCATGTGCCCCTACACCCTCGGCCGCAAATTTCTTGAACAAAATGGCGAGTCTCCCGATCTAATTGACGGCCTGAGCCCTTCGAATTTCCTGGAGGGACCCTAAAACATGCAGTTACTTGAAAAAGCGAGAAAAACGGAATACCTGGGAAGGGAATTCCTTGCCTGGCTATGGTTCAGAACGGAAACGGAGAGGGGAAAATTTAAACTGGGCGATAAGAATGTCGAAATATGGTTTGATGGAAAAATCACGCTTCAAGGGGAAAATGAAAGAGGCCTTGAAACCATTACCTGCAGCGGCGAATCCCAAGACATGAAAGAAGCCCGTTTCGCCCTGGCGGAAAACAAAGAGATTGTTCAAGCCACTCTTGTACTCAACATTGGCGACAACCAGTGGATGTTTGTTCTGGATTCCCTCTGGATGAATTTCAAAACGTTCAAGACGCCCAGGATCATCCAGGACAAAAAAGACGATCCGGACGGGCTCTTTTATGAAAAAATGTTCCTCATCGAAGAGGCTGTATCTGCCATGGATGGAGTCTACGCAGAATTTATCAAACAGCGTATCTCCCCGGAATGGGCAGAAGAAGAAGTTCCGGCCCTTGCCGGATGGATCAGGGAAGGCAAATAGAGTATCCTCATAAGAGGGTGTCCGAGAATGCCCTTTTTTCCCAAACTCTGCGTTATGTTCAAAAAATTATCCCCGGAGGTAAATGAGCTTGAGAGACTCCGATATCGACCATATACCTGCGGTAATTTTTTGAGCAAGCCTTGATTTTGAAAAAAATTTCTATTCCCGGACAGCCTCCTGTAAACTAGATTAGCCGCTCCTCAAGATCAGATTAGCCCGGTTCCTTCGATATTCATAATTCCCTGTTCGATATCATTCCGGTTTATCCGGGGTAGGATTAATGACGCATGATAAAGCCTTATCTTCAAAAAGACGGCCTATACAGCCCTTGTTGCACCCTTGACATACACATATCTCCTTCTCTTTTCCCGTCATAACCTTTATCGGAAAATCGGCATCAGCTAAAAAAGCTCTGCCAAGGGCTATCATATCTGCTTTGCCTTCATCTAAAATCTCTTTTGCCTTATACGGGTCTTTGATATTACCGGCTACAATAACCGGTACGCGCGCTCTGATGGCCGCCCTGATAGATGAGGCGTTGTCGGTAAAAATACCCTGAGGCATATCAGCAGGCTGAATTATCATTTCGTGAGATTCATAGACTCCTCCTGACACATCAATAGCATCAATTCCGTTTTCCACAAGGAGCAGGGCAAATGATTTTGTATCTTCAATGGTCAGACCTCCGGGAACGAATTCAGCAGAACTTATCCTGTATATAAGAGGAAAATCCTTCCCGACCTCCTTTCTTACACTTTGAACAACTTCTAAGGGAAATTTCGTTCTGTTTTCAAGAGAACCGCCATATTCATCGCTTCGCCTGTTACTGTAAGGCGAGAGAAACTCGTTTATCAGATAACCGTGAGCTCCGTGTATCTCAATAAAATCAAATCCGGCTTCTTTTGCTCTGCGCGCCCCCCTGCCGAATGCCTCGATCGTATCCTCAATTTCTTTAAGAGTCATTTCTAAGGGCATTTCCCGGCATATAGGGCAAGGCAAAGGAGACGGAGCAATCAGCGGAGCCCCCGTGACTGACGAATGGCCCTGCCTTCCGCAATGGAATAATTGAATGGCGATTTTCGTTCCGCATTGATGGATTAGATCAACAAGATCCCTTAGACCTTCAATTAATTCATCCTTGTAGATACCGATCTGGTTTGAAAACCCCCGACCGCCCGGATGCACATATGCAGCTTCGACAATTATAAGGCCGGCCCCTCCTTTGGCTCTTGCCACAAGGTAGTCCTTCAACCTCTCCGTTACAACCCCGTCGCTGCCGCAATAATTCGTTACCATAGGGGCCATAACAATCTTGTTTTTTACTTCTGACGATCCTACTTTTATAGATCGAAATAATACTTCAAATTTATTTTCCATTGTTTAATCTGTCAGGAACGAGGACGAATTAACTTCTCCAACTATGCATTACAGCTTACTTGGGGATGTTATTTCATCCTCGTCCCTTATTATAATTAGCGCTTGAACGAAAACATTATTAATCAAAATAAAACAAGGGGTTATTGGGCATCCTTCATTTTGAGGTAAAAGTAGTTGACATTTTTATTGGAACTAAAAATTGTAAATTGCAGAAGAGGCTTACAGCCTCTTAAATCAGCGGCAGGATGCCGCTGCCACTTTTCTGTCAAGTGTAAAGTAAAAATGAAGGATGCCCGGGAATCCATAAGTTATTACTCTGAATATTGAGCTATTAACCTTCTACCTTTAACCTTCAAACGCGTGAACGGTTACTATTTTTTCTAATGGGCAATCCCCTGTGTCCGCCCTGAAATGATAGGCCACTATATGGATCACAGTCTTCCAGCTACATATCCTTTCTGTTTTTCCGGCTCAACAGGTTAAGTGGAACCCCGCTGCCACATTACGGCCTTCCTTATAAAGCCAGTTATAGGTTTGAATTGCCTTTGAAGTGTTCTCAACAATAAGTTCAATTCTGTTTTCTTGAAAAAAAATTCTTAAGGACTCCGCCGGTTTCATCAGACCGGGTTTTCCTTTTCCAAGCACAACTATCCTCGGCCTCTCTTTGAGAATATCCTCAACATCGCTAATCTCAACCCTGTGCCCGCTTTTTCTCCACCAGTCCGGAACAACCTTTCCCTTAATTATTTTAAGATCTCGGGTATATTCCACACCATCAATTACTATTTTCCCGAAAGAGTACCTTTCAATCATAATATTTTTATCCTGTGTTGATTAGACAGTCAAGTATTTATCCTGTGTTGATTAGACAGTCAAGTATAATGGATTTGAGTTCTGACTCCCAGTTTGTGCTTTCATGGATTTCATCAGGAAAGAAAAATCCTTTTTTCCCTTTTCCCGCATGAATATTTTTCTAAAGTTCCGCAGATGCTTTGAAATGGATTCTGCCCCTACTTTTGAAAAACGAATTTGGTAATTGTGGCTACCAACTTAAATCTGGACAATTTTCGCTTTTTGGTGGATTCTTAATCCACCCTACAAAGTTACGTTGGGAGCCGGTGTAGGGTGAATTAAGGAGCGTAAGCGACGAATCCACCAAAGCAACTGTCCCGCCTTACGTTGGCAGTTGCAATTGTAACCCGTGAACGGTTATCTTAGATACTTAGATACAGGGGCAGAAACGGATTCTGCCCCTACTGTAATAATTAATTGATTTTGGAGTCAAACATGTCTTTTTGGAATCACGGGGTTATCCATAGATATCATGAAGAAAATGATGTTCATACATATCATATTCACGAAGTATATTATGATGAAAATGGATCAATTGAAGTGTGGACTGAATCAGCAATGGAACCATTTGGGGAAACACCTTACGAGCTTCGTGAAGACATCAGGCATTTTATAAAGGCCTTTCAAAAACCAATATTGATAGCGAAGATGAAGGATGGTAAAGAAATTTTGATCCCGGATGAAGAGGCTCCGGAAATAAATCAAGGCCATTATTCTGAATTCCTGGATCGATCATGGGTAGCCATAGATTATATTTACCAATTTCTTGGATGCCATCCATTGCTGAGAAAAGAAAAAAAACTTCAGGATATTTATTTTAAAGCAGAAAGTGCTCTATCTGATTTATATCAGGAGGCTGGAAAACTCGAATATGAATCAGAACAAAACCGCAGCAAACAAGGCGGTTGCACCTGATCGCAGGGGCCGTGCCGCTTTGAAAGTCTTCAGGTATAACGAAAACCTGAGCATTTAGTCAGTTTTGTGGAAGCCCCTGCGCCAGGTGACTTTTCTTTTAACCTGACAATTTCTTATATTATCATAGACTGATGAACCAAGTAAAAGATAAAGGAAAAAGCAAGGTGTCTGGCCTTCATTCATCCTTGATGGAATTTTAAGGAGGTATCATTGAAAAAACTATCCAAATATCGATCCGAATTTCCAATTACTGAAAAATATACTTACTTGAATAATGCCGCTATTTCAGCCCCGTCAACGAGAGTGGTCAAGGCAGTAGAGGCCATCTACGGGGAATTCAGCCGTTGCGGGATTGATTGTGGTTCTGCCTGGATAGAGAGGATTACCGAGGTCAGGGAACTTTTTGCACGGCTTATTCATGCGGATCCTGATGAAATTGCCTTTACCGGAAATACCTCGGAAGGTCTGAGCGCAATTGCTGCGGGCCTTAAATGGAAAAAGGGAGACGTGGTACTTATCCCGGAACCTGAATTCCCGGCCAATGTCTATCCCTGGATGAATCTTGAAAGGCATGGCGTTAAGGTAACCTTTATTCAGAGAAGGGATGGAAGACTGGATATTGAAGACCTGAATAAGGCCCTGCAACCCAAAACCCGCTTGATTTCTCTAAGCTCAGTCGATTTTGCAGGTGGTTTTCGTTCTGATCTGAAAGCAATGGGGAGTTTTTGCAAGGAAAAAGGTATACTTTTCTGTGTTGATGCCGTTCAAAGCCTGGGGGTTATCCCAATGGACGTCAAAAAATACGGTATCCATTTTTTGTCTGCGGGCGGTCATAAATGGCTCATCAGCTCCATGGGATGTGCCGGATTATTTATCTCAAAGGATGTGGCTGATCTCCTTCATCCCGAAATTGTCGGCTGGAAAAGTGTAGTAGACGACAATAATTTTTTCCGGATCGATTTTGATCTGAAACCAAACGCCCTCCGTTTTGAGCCAGGGACAATGAATGTAGCGGGAATTTATGCCCTTGGTGCTGCAATAGACCTGCTCCTTGAGGCGGGTATAGATAAGATATACCGGCATGTTATGGATATAATTGACTACCTCGTTGAAGGTCTGAAGGGTAAAGATATAATCATAAAAACACCTATGGGTCAAAAAGAACGTTCCGGTATATTCAGTTTTGTCCCTGCGTCTGACCCTGAAGCGCTTATCAAATCGTTTCAGGAGAAAAAAATTATAGCTTCTCTAAGAAACGGTATGATACGGATTTCTCCACATTTCTATAACAACATAGAGGACATAGATCTGCTTTTAAAGGCCTTTCATTAAATACAGCGTAACCCTGTTCACAGGTTCAAGATTAATCGTTCATACCAAGGGGTGCGAATTTACGGGAACGAATGGCATGCAGTTAGGCCACCCGGCAAAAAATTGACGGGCCGGGTGGTGTCTGTCGCCCCGATGGGGCTTATACAGTACCGCAGGGAAGATAGATAATAGCCTGCGAGGCTATCCGAGAATGCCCTTTTCCCTAAACTCTGCGTTAAGCGATAACAGTCATCTTCGGAGGCAAGGGAGCTTGTGTGACTCCGATATCAACTATATGCCTGCAGTAATTTTTTTCGCAAGGCTTGATTATGAAAAAAATTGCTATTTTCGGGCAGCCGCCTGGGGTAGAAACCCCGGGCGGCAAATGGCCGAAACGATGATAAAGGCACAAAAAAGGCGTCTGCATTTATGAAAAATAGTCCTTCCTGGAATCTTTCTGAAATATATCGAGGGGCTGAAGACCCGGAACTTTATAAAGACCTGAATGCAGCTTACGTGAGAGCCGTTTCTTTTTGTCTTTCATATAAGGACAAAATAGATGATACGGCGCTGGATGCCCGGACACTCTGTTCAGCCATCAAAGAATATGAATCTATTCATGAACAGGGTTTGAAACCCAAAGTCTTTGCCTTTCTAATCTACTCATCAAATACTCTGGATAACAAATATCAAAGCCTGTTTCAGGATGTCAGCGAAAAATGGCATAAAATCTTAAACGAAACCGCCTTTTTTATCCTTGAGTTAACTGCTCTTCCTGAAACTCTGTTATCAGAGTTGGCTTCTCACCCCTGTCTTTCAGATTATCGCCATTTTCTCCTCCGGCTGATCCCGAAAAAACCCTATACCCTGAGTCTTGAGGAAGAAAAAATCATCAAAACCAAAGAGCTTTCCGGAAAGCAGGCTTTTGCATTACTCTACGACGAACTTATCGGATCCCTTTCTTTCCCAGTGGAGATTAATGGCAAGATTAGGCAATCAGGCATTGATCAGATACGACACGTGCTTCAGTTACCTGACCCCCTGTTACGGGAAAAAACACTTGATATATATTTGCACCGGCTCGGGGAGCATGAAATAGTATTTAAAAATATCATTAATGCCTTAATGCTGGATTATCACCAGGAAGAAAGAATAAGGGGGTTTTCATCTCCGATGCACAACATGCACCTCTTAAATGAGGTAAATGAGGAGATGATTGAGACGATGATGATGGTTACAGAGGAAAATTATCCTCTTATAAGGAGGTACTTTCGTACAAAGGCCGAACTGCTCGGCCTGAAAAGGTTAAAAGTCAGCGACATCTTTGCTCCCTTACAAGAAGAGACATTTCATATCACATTTAAAGATGCAACAGAAATTGTGCTTGATGCCCTGAAAGGGCTTGATCCCGTTTTTTATTCTATCGCATCCGATTTATTTAAAAAGAAAAGGATAGACGCAGAAACAAGAAAAGGCAAACTGAACGGGGCTTTTTGCAAGTGCGGTCCACCGTCTCAAGCCCCATACATCTCCATGGCTTACTCAGGGAATATAAAAGACATTATCACACTTGCCCATGAACTGGGGCACGGGATTCATTACAGACTTGCCTCAAAACAGAGTTACCTGAACTTTGAACCGCGGCCGGTCATTGCGGAAACGGCATCTACATTTTTTGAACTTGTCATCAATGCTCACCTTTTGGAAAAAGATGAATTTCAGGACTGGAAATATAGACTTGTCGCATCACAGATAGAAGGGTTTTATATTACCATCTTCCGTCAAAATGTGCTTACACGTTTTGAACTGAGCATGCATAATTTACGGCGGGATCACCGGCTGACGGGGGAAGAGATCTCTAATATCTGGCGGGAAGAAAATTACAGGCTTTTTGGGGAAACAGTTGAAATAACACCGGCCTGCAAATGGGGCTGGATTTCGATCCCCCATTTTATACACCTGCCCTTTTATTGCTACAGCTATATATTCGGTAACCTTCTTGCTATAATCCTGTATCAAAACTACATAGACTATGGATGGAATTTTCTTGAAAAGGTTATTGAAATTCTAAGCGGCGGGTCCTCCCGGCCTTCCATTCAAATACTAAACGAGATCGGCCTTGATCCCCAAAACCGCTCCTTCTGGGAAAAGGCATTTGATTATATCGGCAGGATGGTAGATTTTATGGAAAAATCCAAAAGATGATCGACAGGAACGTAAAGCGCATTTTTGGTAAAAATATCATCATGATTTGCTGATAATATCTTTTGGATTATTGCCGTGGTTTTACCGACGCCTCGCTGGCCGGTAATAATTGAAAATCTGCTCGCAAGCGGGTATTTTTCAAGAAAATACCGTTTGTAAGGTTTGTTGAAGGACGATGCATAAAACATAAATGTACGTCACGCCCTTTCAGGGCTGATAATATAATAACTTTTTCATATTGCACCCGTTCCCTGCGGTCTGCTTGAATTTTTCTTGACAACTGATCTGACATTCGGTTATTAATAACTATACTGTAGCAAGAAGCTGCTCATGTAAAATATAAACAACAATAAAATATTAATTCAGTAAAGCCAGGAAGGTTTTAAGAGGGGCAAAATGTCCTGTTAATCTTTCTGGCTTTTTTTTGTTTTCAGTAGCAGGCAATTTTTTAAAACCGACGCAAACAGCCTGTTTTAAGTGCCGGGAAGAGCCGAACAGAGGTAAAAACAAACGTAAAAGAATGATTATTTGATATGAGTGCTAAAAAAAGTATGAGCTTCCTTTGGCAAGGGAGACTGTTTATGACACTTATATCGATTTTTCAACAAAGGAAGAATATCCGTTTACCGCAAGAACCAACGCGGACGGAATAGTGAAAAACCGTATTGTGCAGCCGGGTATCTGGTGGGACAGGATTCCGTTGAAAAAAGAGCGCTAAGGCATATCAGAGTGTGATGTTAATCAATATGCCGCCATAATTGACCTTTGAGGCAAGGGGTGCGGATAAAATAGAAAGAGTGTTTAAATTATCAATCTAAAAAAGGAGAAAAAACTATGAAGTTAACAAAAATTAATTATAACACGTTTATCAAGGTTTCTATTTTTTTGTTTTGTTTTTTTCTAACAGGTTTTTTTTGTTCCGCTGTTTCTGCAAAACAAACATCTTCAAAACACTCAAATAAGATAGAATATTTTTTCTGGAATAAGATTGCAAAACGATCAGCTATACAGGCATGGAAAATGATGGGACACAAACCTTTACCAAAAAATTCTATTGTTCTCACATCTGCTGGATATTCAGTTATTGATGGTCATACAACAGAAGCCTGTCTGGATGGCTTAAGACGTTTTACCGGCTCATCCTCAGGCAAAGGGACTTTGATAAGTGTTCATAGAAAGCGGAATTCTCCGCTCTGGTTTTTCTTTTATGACAAGAAGACCGGTTACGGGGTTTACTGCGAGATAAATTCCACTTTACTTTCAAGTACGTTATCATGCCTCGATAGTTTTTCTTCAAAAGAAATCAGCAATAAATTTACAGAAATCCCCGTAGGCGCTTTCTATAATATACTTTGCATTGAAAGGATTAACGCAGATTATATGCTGTCAAACCTTGAAGAATGGAATGATAATTTTTCTGATGAAATATTCGGTGGCAATGAATTCAGTATTGTCACAATAGCAAATATTATTGAAAAAAATGCCCCTTATGATCTAATTCGTTCGGCAATGTTTCATGATCACCTCTGCCCCGGTCTCACAAGCGGATATCTTTTGGCAAATTATATTGAAGAGCATTTTCCAATCGACCAGAGTAGTAAATATTTTTATTTTTCATTACCCCCATGGTGCAAGGACGATGCTATCCAGATATTATTAAATACAACACCCGGAAAACGGTCTTATGCAGTCACATACCTGACACAAGAAGATAAAGATAGATTAAAGGGTGAATATCGAAATATTGCTGGAATTTTCTTTCGTAAAAATGACAACGGAATATGGGAAGGCTCTGTGCTTGAATTTGATTTTGATCTGGCAAGAGAGATGATGAATATAGATTGGAATGGGATGTACTGGTGGGAATCCAGATTATTAATGGATATCGGTTTTTTGCCATATCTGGAAACTCCGGAGATTTTCATCAGCGAGCTGAAACGGTTTTTTCTGGAAGAAGGCGTTGAACCCAAAGACTTTGCTCGTCCCGGTGTTGATGTTTTGGAAGAATTCGGGCTTGTAGAGTAATATTAAAATTTTCCGGTAACCCTTTACAAAGGCATTCATAGTATGGGCCTGGTGTGAAAATTATGAGTTTTGAATGATGGATTATGAATTAAGGAATTCTACTGATTTATAAAATGTCATTAAACGGTATCTCATTTTCATGTTTTGTTGTGCCCGTCAGGGCATGACGGTAGATAAAGAATACCCAATTTTTACCGGGACATGCGGCTATTGCGTGCAAAGTGAAACAATCCCTTTGTTTATGGACAATTGCTTTGGCGGCATTTGGTTTCATCGCAATAACAGATTGTTCTATTTTGTAAAGGGTTACATTTTGTCTTTGTTGATAAACTTATTACGGTAAGCAATAATTTCAATGTGCCTTAATGCATTATAGAGGTCTTATATGAAAAACTTTATGTTAATAATAATGTTATTTGCCCAATTAGTTCTTTTTTTGCCTTGCAGCTTATTGGGTGAAGAAGAAAAAAATGAGTTTATTGAACCTGTAAGGCTGGAAAATATAGTAGTACGTTCTACCAAAGAGGCAGATGAATTAACAACAAAGATTCCGGTGGCTGAATCTACCTGCCAGGTGGCGACGACACCGGCGGATGTCCTTGATACGATGTCAGGCATAGATATCAGTAGATCGAGCCTCGGCACACCGGACAGAAATATGATAAGAATTCGAGGGTTGAGTGAAGACAGGTATATGGTAAATCTTGACGGAAGGCCTCTTTCGGGAGCCGGTGTTTACGGCGGCTACTATATCGACTGGAACATGCTCTCCCTTCAGGATATAGAAGAGATTGAGGTTATCAAGGGCGCTGCCATGGCCGAATATGGAAACACCCTGGGCGGCGTTATAAATATCGTTCCGAGGGAACCAGCGGAAGAACTTGAAATAAAGTTTATATCAGGTATCAAGGAGTACGAAACCTGCGATACCAGTGTAATGATCTCAAAGCGCGTCGGTATGTTCGGATTTGTTGCAGGCGGCGGTTACAGGGAAAGCGACGGTTATTTGCGCAATAATGATCTGGAAAGAACGGATGCTTCCTTTAATTTTTCGTATTATTTCCCTGATGAAGGAAAAATCAAGCTGGGTGTCCGTTACAACGAAGGGGAATACGGAATGATAGTCGGGAACAAAAAAGAAAGTCCCTATTATGACAATGATTATCCCGAAAGCGATGAAGACAGACTTGTCGGACCAGGTTTCGGCTGGATTCCGGGGCGATCCCTTGGGGAAAAAAGTTATTACAAAAAAGAAAGATCCGACTGGGACGTTGCTGTGCAAAAAAAGATTTTCGGGGTTGACTGGGAAGGAAGATGGTATCTGAGCGATGAAGATCGCACTGATTATATTTATGAAATGGCCGACAGAGATCTTGCCATAAAACGTGACTGCCCGTCGGATTACTCATGGGGCTGGAGTTTCAAGGGTGAAAAAATAATATCAAACCATACTATTAAGGCCGGAGTTGAAGGGAACTACCTGGGCTATGGAGGCACAGATTATAAATATGTTGATACAAGCTATGTCAGAGGGCATTTTACCGATTCCGATGACGAGCATGAGCTGTCAAAATTAAATTCCGCCTTTATACAGGATCGATGGTCTTTGTTATCCAGTCTGGATATTTATCTCGGTGTCAGGGTAGATGATTACAAGGCTGACAATCATGAGTGCGAAAAAACAGAGGATACACCTGTTTCCCCCAAGTTCGGCCTTTTTTATAAACCAGTGCCGTCAGTTGAAACTTTTGTAACAGTTGCAAGGGCTGTCAATTTTCCGACTATCCCGAAATATTACTGGTATTATAACGGATACCAGCCGCCTGACAGAAAAGACCTGGCTTTTGAAGACGCCATGCAGTATGAAATCGGGGGGACTTACAAAGGGGTTAAAAACACAAGCATTTCGGCAAAGATCTATTATTATGATATTGACGATTATCTAAGATGGATTTTCGGGTATAGTCCGAGTCGTGTCGTGTACAACATTAACAATGTTGAACTTACAGGATTTGAACTTGATATTGAATCAAAACTTTTCAGCAATTTTTTTGCATTTGGCAATTATACTTATCAAAGCACTGACAAGGAAGGAGATATTCTTGATAAAAGCGATATCTCCGATGAGATCAGTGAACTTCCAGAACACAAGTTTAATGTGGGTGTTAAATATGAAAGGGATGACGGCTCACTCGCTAAATTGACTTTAAAATGGGTCGATTCAAGGGAAGTTCCCCTGGGCGAGGCAAAAACAAGTAAAACCGGAAAGATGGATGATTATTTTCTTTTAAACTGTTTGGTTAAATACCCTGTTTGGAAGGATCATGGATATCTATATGCCGGATGTGAAAACATACTGGATAAAGATTATGAAGAAAGTTATGGCTATCCCATGCCCGACCGGATGTTTTTTGGTGGAGTCGAAATAAAATTTTAATCAATTTAAGGAGATATAGATATTTATCTAAATAATTTCAAAAATATTTGGACAAAAAGCAGACATACCCATAACTTTTGGATAAGGGTTCGCGCAACAATAACTTTATAGAATTGGCGCTCAGTTTTAGGTTAGGTTCGGTAGATTTTGAAGAGCAAAAGGCGCAGTAATAGTGGACTATTTCAAGGTTTTTGCTCTTTAAAATCTGCCGAAAATGACCTGAAGATGAGATGCCAAAATGTTAAGTTATTTTTGCGCGAGCCCTAAGGGACGAGGACGAAATATCATCCCCAGGCAGGCGCACGGATTTAGGCCAGGTTTGTTCGATCTAAAAGCACAAAAGTTGCAGGAATAGTGAGCTATTTCAAGGTTTTTATACTTTTAGATCGGGCAAAAATGGCCTGAAGCTGTGATGCATAGTTGGGGAAGTTAATTTGTTCTCGTTCCTAACCTTTTTGAAATTTAATATAGGACTATCTATAGGTGATTTTTGAAAACATTTAAATTTTTTACAAGTATGCGGTTTAGAAAATTTTCCGCAAAATATGCAGCCCTTTTTATTATCTTTTTCCTGTTTCCGTGTGCTGCGTATCCGCATACCTATAAAATTTCCGTTATCGTTGATACTGATGCTGCCCTTGATGACATACGGGCGATTACAATGCTGATTAATTCCGATGTGGCTGATATTCCGTTGATTGTCACATCCGACGGGGCAGCGTCACCAATAGCAGGGGCCGGAAATCTGCGCAGGCTCCTTAATTATTTTGAGACAAAAAACACAAAAATCGCTGCCGGACGGGTTCTAAGAAAGGCAGCCCCGCAATGGCGCAGGTTATCAGAGGATATCCGCCTGCCGGAAGAGGCCCTGCCCTCCGATTTGAAACCTTTACAGTTAAACGGCGCACATCAGATTGCAGTCAGCTTAAAAGCCGCGGATGCAGATGTGATATACCTGTGTCTCGGCCCCCTGACAAATCTTGCTGACGCACTGTTGTCGGAACCTGAGATTAAAAGCAGAATATCGAGGGTGATCTATTTCGGCGCCTCTCCTGAAAGCCCGTATCCCGGCTGGAACACAATTAGGGATATGGATTCTGCCCGTGTGGTATTTGATTCAGATCTGCTGATCTACTGTTTCGGCCTCCAAAATGAAAAATTGCCGCACTTTGACTCAAAACTTTATAAACAGATCGAATCATTGAACACACCGGCTTCCAGGCTTGTAACCGGGATGCACAATACCTCTGCCGCACAAAAGCTGCCGGCTGAAGATCATTTCTACGTTTGGGACGAGTTGGCGGTAATTTTCATGAATCGGCCGTCTTTGTTCAAATTTGTGCCTGCGAAAGAGAATCCCCTGACAATGCATCTTTTGTCATACGACGCAAAAGGTGCGCATAACACCTATTTGAAACTTTTGGGATTTGCGGCTGACTCTCATATACTCTTCCGCCATCTGGTGCTCTTAAAGGAGATTCCATCTGATCCCATACTTTTCAGAGAGGATATCGAGCCGTTTGTTAAAAAAATTATAGAAAAACATGGCCTTGAAGAATGGAAAGCAGCTTTTTTAACAAATGAATTTCACGGGCATCTCGGGATATATTCAATCATAGCGCCAAGATGGGGGTAAGGGCAAGAGAGATCCTGCATGCGCCAATGGACGGAATCCGTGCCGTTTCAAAGGCGGGGAACAAACCGCCTTTAAGCTGCATGAATGACGGACTCCAGGCTGCAGCCGGTGCCAGCCTTGGAAGGGGCGCAATCCAGATTACAGACACAATAATTTCCCTGCCGCCGGGTTTTCATATAAGGGTAACAAATTGATATTAAAGATAAAAGAAGAAGTATCTGAAATGATTAAACAGGATATTGATTCGGCTGTTTTAAAATTCGGCGGAATAAATCGTGAATATTTTGCGCATATTCGGAAATTATCCATTAATTATTGGCTGGAATTAGACAGAAAGAAGATATTTGAAGAGCTTTTATTAATAGAAAAATAAAAAATTTCAGGAGGAAAAATGATTATACCAAAATTTATAACAGTTTTATTATTCGCGATATTTGTCTCTATTCATTCATTGGCGCTTCCGGCTTATGCAAAAGAGGAAGGGAAACTCTATGTCATCGGGATGGGACCTTCCGGTCCTGATCTTACTGCTCCAAGGGGACTTGCGATTCTTGAGAAGGCGGATATTTTTCTGTGCCCTCCATATATTCAGATGAATTTTCCCGGGCAGATCGACCCTGCAAAGGTTGCCTTTGATCCCTGGGAAGGCATCCATGACGAAGAAGCGATGAAGCTGCGTAAAACCGATTATGATAAATGGCTGCAAAGGGTGGAAAAGCGAAAGAAAAAGGTTTTCAACTTTGTAATGGATGCCATTAACAAGAAAAAAACCGTAGTTATGCTGGACGGCGGAGACCCTTGTGTTTACGGCCCTTCCCTTTACTGGCTCTTAAAAGGGTTTGACCATCGATATCTTGAAGTGATCCCCGGAATAAGCGCATTTAATGCAGCAAGCGCTGCCCTTAAAAAACCGATGATAGGAGAAGGAATTAACTTTGTCATGCTTACCGCACCCCACTCCATGTTCGGAAGATCGTTTAAAAAGGGAGATGATCTTTTAAAAGAGCTTTCCGGATATAACGTTACAATGGTTTTTTATATGGCCCTTTCATCAATGGACAAACTCGTTGAGAAATTCAGCAGATATTATCCGCCTGATCTTCCCATGGCCATTGTATATTATGCGGGGTACCCGGACAAACAGATGGTATTAAAGACCTCTCTAAGAACTGTGTTGGATGATCTGAAAAAAACTGATGAAAAGTGGCTGGGGCTTTTGATAATCGGCAAGGCCGTTAAATAATGAAAAATCATTTAGATAATAATGAATTAAAAAGAGAAATCGGACTATTTTCCGCAGTGATTTTAGTAGTTGCCAACATGGTGGGAACCGGCATATTCACTACCTCCGGCTTTATCATGAAAGAGCTTGGCAATCCGCAAACCATGCTGCTCTGCTGGTTTACGGGCGGCATATTCGCCCTGTGCGGCGCTCTGTGTTATGGAGAACTTGGGACCATGTTCCCAAAAGCAGGCGGCGAGTATGTTTTTTTGCGGGAGAGTTGTGGTAAAGGCATGGCCTTCCTTTCCGGGTGGATATCTCTAATCGTGGGATTCTCAGCCCCGATTGCCGCCGCGGCCATTGCCTTTGCCTCCTATTTTTTCCGTGTACTGCCGGATCTTTCCGGCTCGCAGTTCACCCTCAGTGTTTTGGGCGTCAGGATCTTTACCATATCACCTGTCACCATTACGGCTGCATTTGTGATCATTATCTTTTCGCTGATTCATTATCACAGCCTCCGGATGGGCGCGGGTGTCCAGAATGTATTGACCCTGTTCAAAACAGGTCTGATAGTTGTCTTTGTTGCGGCCGGTCTGTTCGCCGGGCATGGTTCAACAGATCATTTCGCAGGGGAATTCATACTAAGTTCTATATTTCTGGACAGGTTTGCCATTTCCCTGATCTTTGTATCATTTGCTTACAGCGGCTGGAATGCGGTTGCCTACTTAGGGGGTGAAATCAAAAATCCGGGCAGAAACATTCCTATGGCTCTTTTTAGCGGCACATTTCTGGTTATATTGTTTTATATGCTTTTAAATGTGGTATATATTTATGCGCTTTCTCCAAAGGAGATGAGCGGGATTCTTGAAGTGGGAACCGAATCGGCAGCGCGATTATTCGGCGGTCGTATCGGTAAATATTTCAGCGGAGCCATTGCAGCGGGACTTCTCTCTGTTTTAAGCGCCATGATTATGACCGGACCAAGGGTCTATTACGCCATGGCAAGAGACGGTGTTTTTTTTAAACTTTTCGGCAAAGTGAACAAGATTCACAGAACTCCGGCCTGGTCTATCTTTTTGCAGGCAGGCATAGCAATTATTATGGTTTTTTCCGCTTCGTTTGACAAGCTGCTTTTATACATAGGCTTTACCCTCTCATTATTCGCCATGCTTACTGCAGCCGGAATGATGGCTCTCAGGATCAGAAAACCGGACATCAAGCGCACTTACAAGACCTTCGGATATCCTGTTACACCACTGGTTTTTATAGCGGGAAACCTATGGATTATCTATTACTGCATAAAAAGCAGGCCTGTTGCATCCATGTTCGGAGCTGAAACAACAGGCCTTGGTATATTGGCATATCTATATTTCTATAAAAAGGGAAAGCAGAACCATGCGATATAAAATGCTGACGATGTATTTATGTGCGATAATTTCTTTGCTTCCCTTTCAGGCTTACGCCCACGGCGTAAAAGGAAAGGTGGATGCCGGCGGTGTTGTGGTATCAGCCGAATACGACGACGGGGAGCCGATGAGCTACGCCAGGGTAAAGATTTCAGCCCCTGCTGCAAAGTTAAGCTTTCAATCCGGAAGAACAGACAGAAACGGCCGGTTTTGTTTTTTTCCGGATATGCCCGGAGAATGGAAAGTGGTGGTGGATGATGAGATGGGACACAGACTCGAAGTTCCGGTTACTGTTGATAAGGCAATGGAACTGAAAGCAGATGAACAGGCAGGCGGCTATTTGTCGAAATATGAAGGGGCGCTTATGGGTATCTGTATCATTTTTGGCATTTTTGGGTCTCTTTTAGGGTGGAGGGGCTTTAGAAAGGCTAAAGGCGAGAATTCAAGAAAATGATGACATTAGGAAAGACTATATTGATACTCTGATTGGTGATATCCGCCCCTGCGGCATTATCCTTATAAGCAGCCCTGATAGAAGAAATATTAATCGATACCGGCTGTTTGGCTTGACAAGCTACATTTCCGACAGTATGAATTAAATATATTTGTTCTTTATTTTGCTTGACCCTCCTTTTTCCATGCAGGTGTAAGGAACGATTTTTATAGTGGACCCCAAAAATGTGACAATATGTTAAGGTGTAATTCTAAACAAACAGGAGGAAGCAAATGAAAAAGAAAAAGGCTTGATCATATAGTCATCGCTTCCGGTCCTAAGTCCTTTAATACAATCATCTATTGTTCTTTTTGCGCTCAATATAATTACAGGAGTGTTGATTTCTTGCCTCCGCAAATCTTCAATAATACTTAGTCCGTCAAGTCTGGACAGCATTATGTCTATTATGGCGGCATCATAAATTTCATTCAGCGCCAAGTAGAATCCTTCTTCGCCGTCTGCTGCGTAATCCACGGCATACCGGCCTCTTTCATCCCTTTCAGAATAAAAATAGTTGTTTAAGGACGAAAAAATCTCTATAAAGTATGTAGTATAGGAGACTGTCCGAGAATAACAATTTTTTTCAAAATCAAGGCTTGCTCAAAAATTTTCGCAGACATATAGTTGATATTTCGATATCCTTCATTTTGAGATAAAAGTAGTTGACACTTTTATCGGAACTAAAAATCGTAAATTGCAAAAGAGGCTTATAGCCTTTTAAATCAGCGGCAGGATGCCGATATTTCGAGGATAATTTTTTTGAGCGTAACGCAGAGTTTGGGAAAAAGGAGATTCTCGGACAACCTCCTAATGCCAAATAATTTTACGGAGACTTTCTCACATAATACAAGAATATCAAAGCAATAACCAGAAAACAACTGAAAACCCATTGTCGAAACTAAAAGCGGCTGAAGAAACATGAAAAGAAGGTGATTGCCAAAAAAGGCACTGGTTCAGCTCAAGAGGTAAAAAAGACACGGATATCAAAATTATATCTACTATAACAATTACTTGCGTTGATTATGCCTCATTTCCAAAAGGCCATGTAACCTATTGATATAATTGAATTGCCTATTCAACTGAACCAGTGCCTAAGAGCCTCGCCCTTAAATAACTGTGAACGCTTATAGTTCTAAATACCTCAAGGAGGTATTTTAAAAATGAATGCTTACAACCTTGGTTTACTTGAGTATGGTGATTGCTGCAGGTTACAGTGGAAGCTCAACCGCCTGAGATTGGATGGAGAAATAGAAGATCTGCTGCTTCTTCTTGAGCACCCGCCTACCTTTACCATAGGGAAATCAGGTAATTTAAACAATATTCTTGTTTCAATTGACAGGCTGAGGCGGGAGGGGATCTCGCTTTTTACCGTGCAAAGGGGAGGGGATGTCACCTATCATGGTCCCGGGCAATTGGTTGTGTATCCTATTATTTCTTTAAGGCAAAGAGGCAAAGATGTACATTCCTATGTCTATGATCTTGAAGAGGTGTTGATACGAACCCTGAGTGATTTTTGTATCAACGCATGTCGGGATAAGGGGCACGCCGGGGTCTGGGTAAATAAAAAAAAGGTGGCTTCTATCGGACTCGGTGTCAGAAGATGGATTACCATGCATGGTTTCGGACTCAATATAGACCCTGACCTGGAGCGTTTTTCATTCATAAATCCCTGTGGTTATTCAGATAGGGAAACAACATCCATGTCTGAAATCCTTGGATTTAATATCCCCATGGAAGAGGTAAAAAGACAGGTTATCCCCCATTTTTCTTCTGTGTTTGATGCGGATATAAAGACTGAAGATGCGTTAGAGGTCAGTAAATATATATGATGGAAAGAAGATTTCCGCCCTGGCTCAAACGTAAGGCTCCTTCTCCTTCCGACTTGAAGAGGATGAATGAACTGTTTGACGGTCTGAACCTTCATACAATATGTGTCAGCGCCGGGTGCCCGAATATTGGAGAATGCTTTTCAAGGAAAACAGCAGCCTTTCTTATCCTCGGAGACAACTGCACCAGGAGATGCGGATTTTGTGCCGTCAGGAAGGGAGCGCCTCTTCCGGTGAATAATAAAGAGCCGGAATCCCTGCTCAAGGCGGTCAGGACGCTTGGCCTCCAATATGTTGTTATTACCTCTGTGACAAGGGATGACCTTGAAGATGGCGGCGCATCCCAGTTCGTAAAGGTTATTGAAATACTTCATAAAGAAGGTATTGTCGTTGAGGTTCTTATCCCCGATTTTTGCGGTTCACATGAAGCATTGACGGCTGTTGTCGGTTCATCTCCTCATGTCATCAATCACAATATTGAAACTGTCCCGCGCCTCTATGGCCGGGTAAGACCCGGAGCAGGATATCACCGCTCTTTAGACCTGCTTTTTTACGTCAAACAGCTTGATCCGTCCATTATTACCAAGTCCGGTTTGATGGCAGGGCTTGGAGAGTCAAGGAATGAAGTTATAAATGTTATGAGAGATCTGCGTAAGCGGGGTTGCGATCTTCTTACTATCGGCCAGTATCTTCAGCCCTCTTCGAGGCACTATCCGGTTGCTTCATTTATATCTCCGGAAAGATTTTCAGAGTATAAACGTATTGGAATGGAGATCGGTTTTGCATCTGTTGCCTCCTCACCCTTTGTGAGAAGTTCCTACAGGGCGTCGGAACTCTATGCCTGTGCAGTCTCGAAAAATGTGTTGCTTCCGGAAGCCGGAACCCCCTGAACCTCTAAATCCCTAAGGGTTATAATAAATGAATCCAGGACAACATCTGATAAAGGCATCTTTTTTTTGGATTTTGTGTATTTTCCTTTGTCCCCTCCAGTCTATGGCTGATACAGTCAAAGTGGATATTGTCCATTCCAGGAACAAATATCCGGCCGGGAGTGCATACCCGATTATTTTTCGCATCCATATCCCTTCCGGGCTGTATATCCATGGCACTCAAAATAATGAAGACGGCATAATTCCTACAAGGTTTTCCTTTGAGAATTTACCTCTTCTCAATATAGGGCAGGTACGATTTCCATTACCTGAGAAGAAAAAATTCGCTTATACAAATAAAGAGATTGATCTGTATTCAGGAGAAGTCCTGGTGTGGGCCAGTCTAAATGTAATGGAAAATGCGGATCAGGGTAAACAATTAATAAAAGGCATTTTATCTTATCAGGCATGTTCTTCCACATCATGTCTCCCGCCGGAAGAAGCAGACATTCCTGTCACCATATTAATTGTTCCTGCAGATGAACCTGCAGAACAGCGGAATCAGATGGTTTTTGAAAGCCTGGATGGAACCGGGATCTTTCCGGAACAGGTGAAAGGATGGAATCCGGGAACTGGTTTCTGGTTGACCCTGACAGGAATCTTCTTTGGAGGACTTGCCCTGAACCTTACTCCATGCATTTACCCTTTAATCCCTATCACAATATCATATTTTGGTGGAAGGGACAAAAAGGCGGGAGAGCGAACTTATTTACATGGGCTTTTATATATCTCAGGCCTTGCTTGCACCAATTCCCTTCTTGGTCTTTCCGCGGCCCTGTCCGGAGGCATGATCGGCTCAGCCTTACAAAAACCGATTGTCCTCATCCTGATCTCAGGAGTGCTGGTTTTTCTCGCTTTGAGTTTTTTTGGCCTCTGGGATTTAAATCCGCCATCCTGGCTGACCCATGCGGCCTCGAAAAACTTTAGCGGTTATTTCGGGACATTTTTTATGGGCCTGACCCTGGGGATCGTTGCAGCCCCATGTCTCGGTCCATTTATATTAGGGTTGTTGACCTATGTAGGGCAGAAAGGAGACCCTTTTTTAGGATTTCTCTATTTTTTTGTTTTAAGCATCGGTCTGGGGCTTCCTCTTTCGTTAATGGCAATATTTTCAGGGGCTGTTAACAGGTTGCCTCTCTCAGGCGCATGGATGGTATGGATAAGGAAGATCCTTGGATGGGTTTTGGTGGGTATGGCAGGTTATTTATTAAGGCCCCTGATACCCGGGCAGGGCTATCGATCCGCGCTTATGGCCGCTATCCTGCTGGCCGCCGGTTTGCATATCGGATGGCTCGAAAGGACCTGGCAATCATCCTTATATATCAAAAGAGGAGTCGGAGCAGTCCTGACGGGAGCCGCCATAATCTTGTTTCTCTCTACATACGGAAACTATACGGGTGTTCAATGGGTTCCCTATGATAATACCATGTTTAAAGAGGCGTTAAGCATGAAAAAGCCCGTTATGCTGGACTTTTATGCAGATTGGTGCGGCCCGTGCAGAGCAATGGACAAAGCGGTTTTTAATGACCCTGAGATAATGAATCTAGGCCGACAATTTACAACGATCAGGGTCGATTTGACAACGAGGAAGCCCTTTCAAAAGGAGCTTCAACGGCGTTACAACATAAGGGGAGTCCCTACGATTATTTTTCTTGACAGTAACGGTATCGAAGAAAAAAGATTGAGAGTAACCTCTTTTGTAAGTCGTAACGGGATATTAGAAAGGATGAAGAGTTTGTCTGAATAAGGGACGAGGACAAATCTTGGGGAAGTTATTTCGTCCTCGTCCCTAAGGAAACGTTCAGGTGTTCAAAGGTTCAAGGTTCAGGATTCATGGTTAATAATATCCTGCTGTCCTGTTATCTATGTAATGTCGCAAAGATGGCCGTCATTCCCGCGGAAGCGGGAAGGACTTTAATGGTATTCTGCTTTCTTTCACCTCAA
This sequence comes from Deltaproteobacteria bacterium, assembly GCA_021163285.1. GTDB lineage: Bacteria > Desulfobacterota > DSM-4660 > Desulfatiglandales > Desulfatiglandaceae > JAGGXA01. Next base: position 22,310 of record JAGGXA010000221.1, read on the forward strand.
ACACTTGATACCTGACAAAACGGCGATTTTTATCCGCATAGTCTCAGTTCACGTCCCGTAAGTTTAAGGCCTGAGTTAATTGTTATTTCCGCAAACCTGCAAATAATTTCCTTCATTCCTCTTCTTGTTAATGCCCACCAGGCATCCATAACATCATAATTATCTGATCTGGAGTAGACTGTTTCAATTAGGTCTGCATCGATCTGTAAGTTGTTGACTGCCTTTTTAATATCATTTTCATCATAATCAGATTCACAGTTGACAACATAAAGGATGGTTCCTTTTTTCATTTTAATTACCTCATTAGAATAAATATTTGTGAGAAATCCGGTTTAATTATGGTCCATTATTTGACATTGTTTTCTATATGAAGAAGGAGTCATTCCTTCATGCCTGCGGAATATCTTGTCAAAGTATGAGAGATCGTTATAGCCGATAGCATAACATACGTCAGTGATACGATTGTTCTGGTCTTTCAGAAGGGCCTTTGCGGCCTGTACTCTCATTTTGTTGTGATAAGACTTAAAAGTCCAGCCGGTAAAGGCCTTGAAACTCCTTGTAAAGTGAAATTTGCTTATGCCGCTTTTGCTTGATAAATCATGCAGACTTAATGGCTTCTCAAGATTGTCTTCGATGAAGCGCTGTGCTTTTTCCATATCAATAGCGTCCATTTAAAACTCCTTTTGATTTGAGTGTAACCTTTTTGAATGACAATGTTTTATTAACAATATCAATAAGTTGGCTGAGCATTAAACTCTACATTTTCCCTTGTTTGTACCAAACATTATTGTGGCTTAAATGTTGTCACATGTGTAAGCGAACAAGAATTTCTCATTTATAATAATTGATAATAAATACCAGTAGTTAAGCTGTAACTGAAAGTTTGGTGATAAATGGAGCTATCTTTCACATATTATCACAGGCAAAACAATACTTGCGCAATAACTGTCTGATATCATGAAAATCTTAATTGATCTCACCAAAAAAAATCCCCGAAACGATAATAGTATCGCCTCGGGGATGTCCCTTTTTTATCCTCAAGAACTATTGCATTACCCCTTGCCACGGGAATAGCGCATAAGACCTTTCAAAAAAAGTCTTTTTATCTATGTTTAGGCAGGTCTTCTGACTTCCGGATCATCCTAATTGCTTCGTCTTCCCATTCAACAGTTGAACAGTGACATTATAAAGCGTTTGTCCCCGGTTACAGCGGCGGGCCCGTCTCCGATTTACACAGAGTTCCCTGTTAGGCTCAATATGAGCACCTTTACATTATAAAAAAATAATAGTATAAATTGCGGTAAGTTGTCAATAAAAAATGACAGGAAGGAATTATAACCTCATTCCGGATTGTGGAAATAATTGTAACTGAATTTGGCATCGCATCTATTTTTGTCCACGCAAAAACCATACTCAAAAAATTAACATGACATTACTGAAAAAATAGGCTAATATCAAATAATTGACTTTGTTTTTGTGTCAAAAGACCGGACGGTATTTTGTCCAAATTCCAGGGGGGTGTTGGTGAACCCTTACCCTGGGTGTTTGATCTCGGTGAGCCGGGCTGTGCGCTTCCAACAAGTATTCTGAAGATGAAAACATGGTTCAACGAAAAAGTCAACCTGACACGGATGCAATACAAAAAAGTAATTAATAAGGAATGTGACAATTTTTTTGTTCCCAGGCTCTGCCTGGGAACGAGACGAACGGTGGCAGAACCTGGGAGCGAAGGAAAATCTTACTTTTTTGTATTTCATCCATCTGATGCCTATGGCGCGGCGGCGCTGTGGCGGCTATATTGGATCGCGTTGCAGGTTACACCTGCGCCATACATTAGGTATCCTAATCAAGGACTTTAACTATGTCTAAAATCTTCGGTTTTGACGCTTATTCTCCTAAGCAAATCTCTGAGCGGGTAGAAACAGTGGGCGTTGCCAAGGTCCATCTTCCGCTGCTGTCTATGCTAATGCTCGGTGTGCTGGCAGGTGGATTTATTGGTTTGGGCGGACTCTTCTTTGTGTTGATTAAGTCCGATGCTTCCCTGGGCTTTGCCGTCAGCCAATTTCTTGGCGGTCTCGCTTTTTCATTGGGATTGATTCTCGTTGTTGTTGCGGGCTCAGAATTATTCACTGGAAATAACCTGCTCGCAATGGCGTGGGCCGATGGTAAAATATCAACTTTTGACCTGCTAAAAAATTGGGTGGTAATCTGCTGCGCCAATTTTATTGGCGCAGCCGGATTGGCGCTGCTGGTGTTTCTCGCCGGCCACCCTGAAATGAATAACGGCGCAATTGCAGATCAATATCTCAAAATTGCCGCTGCCAAATGCTCTTTGCCGTTCCGGATTGCTTTTTTTAGAGGAGTCCTATGCAATATTTTAGTCTGTATGGCAGTCTGGATGGCACTTGCAGGGAGAAGCGTATTCGATAAAATAGCGGCAATTGTTTTTCCAATTTCAGCTTTCGTTGCAGCCGGGTTCGAACATAGCATTGCCAATATGTATTTTATTCCGATGGGTATGCTGGTGAAGACCTTTGGTAATATTGGGACGGGCGCTGATGCGATCAGTTGGGCTGGATTCTTCAGCAATATAGTTCCAGTGATACTTGGTAACCTGATCGGTGGCAGTGTACTGGTAGGGTTGGTATATCACATCATTTACCAACGCGCCAAGCCTGAGTGAAAATGGCTGATAAATATGAATTTATACTTTGTGAAACCAAAACATAATTCCGGGTTGAATTAAGGTTTCGCTTAATCGGAGCGTACAGGTAAGCGAGCTTGTAAGATTCCGAATCCAACTTAAATCTGAGCGCCAATTCTGCGAATTTATTTTTGAGAGAGTGACAATAGGAGGCTGTCCGAGAATAGCAATTTTGTCTAAAATCAAGGCTTGCGAAAAAAATTACCGCAGGCATATGGTTAATATCGGAGTCTCGCAAGCTCGCTTAGGAACGAGGATAATTTTTTTCGCATAACGCAGGGTTTGGGGAAAAGGGCATTCTCGGACAGCATCATAGTTATCCTGTGTCGCTTGCCCTGAACGCGTGCAGATGAGTGTCAAAAAACTCTTACAATCTTATTTTTAAGAAATGAGGTTCACATGAAGAATTATAAAAAAATTATTTGTCTGACTCTACTCATTTTTTCCTTTTCAGCAAGCGAGGTAAATGCGGGAAGTAAATGGTGGGAGAAAGGGATTAATTTTTTTAAAACTCAGGATGAAAACCGGAAATCAAAAGAACCTGGTACAGGTGAAATTGGTGAGGCATTTAAGGAAGCGCTTCGTATCGGCTCAGAAAATGTAGTTAGCAAGTTAGGCAAAGTTGATGGTTTTAATGCTGATCCTGCTGTTCACATACCGTTGCCGAAGGAATTAAATACTGTAAAGACAGTGTTAGCTAAGGTTGGGATGTCTCGAACAGTTGATGACCTTGAGCTAAAACTTAACCGTGCAGCCGAGGCCGCAACCCCAAAGGCTAAAGAACTTTTCCTGCAGTCAATAACTGAAATGACGTTTGACGATATAAAGGGTATTTATGAAGGTCCCGAAGATTCCGCAACAAGATATTTTCAGGAGAAAATGTCTCCATCGTTGAGCAAAGGAATGCGTCCGATAGTTGAAAACAGCCTGTCACAGGTGGGAGCAGTTCAGGCTTTTGACAACGTAATGCGCGAATATCAAACATTGCCATTTGTGCCCGATGTAAAGGCAAATTTAACAGACTATGTTGTTCAAAAAGGAATGGACGGGTTTTTTTATTATATTGCAAAAGAGGAAACTGCTATTCGAAAAGATCCTGTGAAACAAACTACCGAGTTGTTGAAGAAAGTGTTTGGCGCTAACTGATTATTAGTTTTCATCCCCGGGTATTTCTGCATTCAAGGGGACACCTCATTTAATTATTCCCGAAAACCGAAGCATACGGATTATTTTCAAATAAGGGTTCGTGCAACAATAACTTTACGGAATTGAGGCCCGGTTTTAGGTTAGGTTCGGTAGATTCTGAAGAGCAAAAGGCGCAGTAATAGTGGACTATTTCAAGGTTTTTGCTCTTTAAAATCTGCCGAAAATAACCTGAAGATGAGATGCCAAAATGTTAAGTTATTTTTGCGCGAACCTAAGGCAAAAGATGTCAAACAGTACGAAATATCGTAATAGTTTGGCAGGGGTACGAAATTACGGGAACCCCGTGCATCTAAGGGGTTGAGTAACCATTCACATATTCAGGGTTCAACCGTTCAGAGTTGAGGACAGAAAAGATATTGAAGACCGAAGTTCTTGTTACAAATGCTTATTTTCCCAGGCAATTGTCAATATGGGTCCAAATCTTGGATTAGAACTCTCAAAGATGACCCTCTTCTCGTAAATACGCATTCTAAATGCAGTTCAGAGATAAGGAATGAAGCCCTGAACCCGTGAACGGTTACCAAAATACAATGTTATGTCCAGATGTTGGACATGTTTTATTAACTTAATTTATATAAGGAGGTATGGTCATGAAACATTTAATTCTTTTTTTTGGGGTGTTCTTTTTTCTGGTTTTATCGATCAGTAGCTGTGACAGGGGTGAACAACCCGCTAAAACCACAACAGAGGAATTGACACAAACTGCAACCGAAGTCCCTAAGGCAACCATTGAAACGGAGGATCAAAAGGCCGGAGAAACAGTTGAGGGTGTAAAACAAGAGGCGGAGGAAGCGATTGAGGGGCCAAAACAGCAGGTAAAGGAAGTGGTTGAGGAGCCAAAACAGCAGGTAAAGGAAGTGGTTGAGGAGGGTATAAAGCGATCAGAGGAGATGGTTGAAACGGCCGGGGATAAAGCGGCCGAAATAACCGAAGAGGCCGAGGAAAAAACCCGGGGCGCTATGGGTGATACAAAAGAGAAAGCCGAGGATATGAGTGAGAACGCGCAAAAAGAAGTTAAAGGGTTGCTTAATCCGTAACGGTCGAATGAGCGTAGGAGCAGGGAACCTGAGCTGTGAGCTGTAAGATAGTACGTAATTGTTCACGGAACGTTGAAATCAGAAAAACGGGCATCCTTCAAACCTGATTTCAGCTTTGCAGATGTTGTTTTTCGTCTGGTTCCCATTCTCCAGCGTAGAAACCCGTATGGGATGCATTCCCGCGCTGGAGCGTGTGAACGGGAAACGTTCAAACTGTAAACTATTTTTTGAACTTATTGAAAGATGCCCAGGAATCTATGAGTTATTACCCTGAATATTGAGCTGTTAAGGGACGAGGACGAAATAACATCCCCAGGCAGGCGCACGGATTTAGGTCGGGTTTGTTCGATCTAAAAGCACAAAAGTTGCAGGAATAGTGAGCTATTTCGAGACTTGACCCATTCTGTTTGCTACGAGGTTTGTATTAAGACCTTGAGATATATATCTCCCCGTTTGTTCTCATCTATCTGCTTGCCCATGCCCGGGAGTTTCAGGAGGGCGCCGTTGTGAATGCCTGGCGGTATGGTGACAATAAAAAGTCGCTTATGGAACCCCCAGGGGATATTGACCATCTTCCTGGTGCCTGTCCGGGCCTCCTTCGATGTAATATCTATAGTCCCATATAGGTGTGGATCACCTGATGACCCCGACGTGTTGATTACCCTGAGACGATGGGACTTATCTTTCGAGGTCCTGCCCTGCAAGTTCTTTGTTATTGATAGTTCAGGTAGATGCATAAACATTTTTAAAAATATCACCCCGAATAAAAACCCGCCTATATGTGCCCACCAGGCAATGCCGCCACTATGCGCGGACGAGCCTGTCGCATTGATAAATTGAAAAAGAAACCATATGCCGATAAAAAGAAAGGCCGGAATTTCTATGAAATAGGGGATAATAATAATGGGGATTAGTGTAAGTATTCTGGCCCTTGGGTAGAGCAGAAAGTAGGCGCCCATGATGCCTGCAATAGCCCCGCTTGCCCCGATCGTAGGCATTTTGGAGTGCCAGTTGATTATAAGATGGAAGACTCCGGATGCAATACCGCACAGGATGTAAAACAGAAAGTATCGCAAGTGTCCCAGGCGGTCTTCTATACTATTTCCGAATATATAAAGAAACCACATGTTTCCGATTAAGTGCCAGAAACCACCATGAATAAACATATATGAAAAAAAAGAAAAAACCTGTTGGCCGGTAGTAAAGAAATGGGCAATTTCAGGTATGGAGTAGCGGCCAGGAACAAGACCATAGGTAAAAATAAACCTGTCCAGTCTCTCTCTCAGGGTTAATTGCGCCAGGAAAATAAAAATATTTGTGGCGATCAGGGCATAGTTGACAACGGAATAATTTTTCGATTGAATTGTATCTCGAATAGGAAACATAGGATTTGGCAGATGTGAATTTAGGGCTCACTCAAAAATAACTTTACAGAATTGGCGCTCGGATTGAAGATGAGATGCCAAAATAATAACTATTCAACCACAGATCTACGCTGATCATCACTGATATATTTTCTTTTATTATCATATACAAATCTTTTAAATTCCGGTTTTTCGCCGAAATTTAATAATAAGCCAGGAATAATATCTGTGATTTCTTTTGTGTAAATAGGTGTCTGAATAATTACCCGAGATGTTAAGGTACTTTTGCGCGAGCCCTAAGGACATTTGTAACCGTTCACCAGGATAATTAATATAGATCACAATATTTAGTAACAATTTTTTGCTTGTTATGCAAGTTTTTATAAAATAAACTTATCATTAAGCGTTCGTGGGTTCATTGTTAATAATATCCCAACTTTCATTCGCTTAAAGGAAGTTTTAAATGAATCAAATACACAGGACAGGCTGCAAAAACAGGGTAGAATCGGAAGAAACATCGGGATATCCCCTAACCCGGGAAAAAATGGATTCCGAGCAACTTAAGCGGATGGAATCTCATAAACTTTTTCGTCTATTTTATCCTGAATCGGTGGCCTTAATCGGTGTATCTATAAACACTACCTATGGCGCTGCATCCTTTATGCAGGCCCTTAAGGGTTTTCATTACCCTGAGTTTGGAAATCTCTACCCGGTCAATCCCAGATATGCCGGCAAAGAGCTGCACGGTTTCAGATGTTATGATTCTATTGATTCGCTTCCTGAAATCCCGGATTATGTGCTGTGCGGCCTTCCGGCAAAGAATACCCCTGAACTGATTGATCGGTCAATAGACGCTGGTGTGAAATTTATTACTATTTTTACTTCAGGCTTTGACGAGACAGGTTCTTCTGAGGGTAAAACTTTGCACGAAGAACTTGTTTCGATATTAAATTCGGATAAAAACATAGATAAAGATGGTAATAAAAGATTAAGGGTAATTGGGCCGAATTGTCTTGGAATTTATAATCCATCCTGGGGGCTTGCCTACTTCTATAACCAGTCAAAGCAAAAAAACGGCAGGATATCCATAATCTCACAGTCAGGAGGCCAGGCCCTTTATTTAGTTAATTTTTTTTCAAACAGGGGCCATCCTGTAAGGATGTGCGTGTCGATCGGCAATACGATTGACCTTGATGTCTTGGATATTCTCGATTTTTACCGGGTTGACCCATTTACAAAAGCTATTGCCTGTTATCTTGAGGGATTTCGTTCAAAAGAGGGCAGGCTTATGATCAATCTGATCGAAGAAATATCAAGAGAAAAGCCGGTTGTAATTTGGAAAACCGGCCGGATGGAGGATTCATTAACCGCTATTTCGTCTCATACAGGGGCACTTGCAGGTGATGCCGTGATTTTTGAAGCTGCAATGAATCAGGCAGGAGCGATCCTTACCCATTCAATGGAATCCCTGTTTGATACCACTTCCTCTCTGCTTCTTTCCCCTCTTCCTGCGCCTGTTCATTTAAAAAAAACCGTGACAGCGCCGAAGAAAGTTTGTAATAAAGCTTATAACAGGAATGGGCGTGCTCAGGTCCATGATCATGTCGAGGTCGAGGGTCGTGCAAGACCGCCGCAGTTGAGAATCGGGATCGTAGTAAGCGGCGGCGGATTTTCTGTTGATATGATAGATACCTTCAGTTCCATGGGTTTAAAAAAGGCCGAGCTCTCTCCGGAAACTGTTAAAAAAATGGGAGAAGTCCTGCCGGGTATAAACACCTTTATAGTAAACCCGGTAGATATTGGGGATCAGGGTTATCATCCTGATGTTTTCAAAAAGATTCTTGAACTTTGTGCTGCTGATGAAAACGTGAATTTTATCGTAACCGGCCGTGAGGTCGAGAGGTTTGCGCCTTTCGGAATTTGGTTAAATATCGATGATATTGCCATGAAATATGTCAAGGCAATTGAAGAAGTTTATCTGAAATATCAAAAACCTGTTTTTGTTGTTGTGCCCCATATTGATATTGATGAAAAGACTCATGCCGAACGATTAAAATTCCTCAAGATGCTCAGGAAAATAAACGTCCCCAGTTTTTCAACTGTGGAACGTGCAGCGGTTGCCGCTTCCTCATTCAAAATTCATATGAGAAACAGGGCTCGTATGGATTCCTCAGGGACGAGGACAAAATAACATCCCCAAGTAGGCCTGCTTTTCTGTAAGTTCCCTTAAAGAGCAAAAACCTTGAAATAGCCCGCTATTACTTTGTCTTTTGTTCTTCAAAATTTACCGAACCTAACCTAAAACTGAGCGCCAATTCTGTAAAGTTATTCTTGCGCAAACCCTAACCCGACAAAGGAGCCGGCTTAAGATATGAAAAAATCTCTTGCAGTGATTATGGCAGGCGGCAAGGGCGAACGCCTGATGCCTCTTACCAAACACCGTTCCAAGCCTGCTATTCCGTTTGGCGGTATTTATCTCCTGATAGACCTTGCGCTTTCAAACTGCATCAACTCCAGATTATACAACATAATTGTTCTGCCGCAATATAAGTCACAGACCCTGATGCAGCACCTTGAGGGCGGCTGGAACATATTCAGCACTGATCTCGGCCATTTCCTTAAAATTGCTCCGCCTCAGATGATGTCAGGGGATAGGTGGTATCAGGGCACTGCAGATTCAATCCGTCAAAATTTATACCTGATAGAGCAGGAGGCGGTCGATCGGGTGCTTATCCTGTCAGGCGATCATGTCTATAAGATGGATTATACACTTTTTCAGGATTACCACGATGCCAATAACGCCGACGTAACCATCGCCGTAATTGAAGTGAGCAAGGAAACCTGTATGCAGTATGGGATTCTTGAGGTGGATGAAGGCTTTAATGTCAAGAGTTTCCAGGAGAAACCCTCCGTTTCCAAGACCATACCGGGAGACAGCGAGCACGCACTCGCTTCTATGGGCATATATATTTTTAAGGCAAAGGTTTTGATTGATCTCTTAAAGAAGGATGTCCGGTCCGATTTCGGAAAGGATATTCTCCCTGATATCCTGGACAGTCACAAGGTCATGGCCTACCCTTACCGAAGGCAGAATAAATTACAGGATGAGATTTTTTACACAGATCAGGACGGCCTTCGTCAAAAGAGAGTGCAAACAATTGTTGACTCAGGTTACTGGCGGGATGTGGGAACCCTGGATTCATATTGGAATGCAAACATGGACCTGACAGGTGTAGACCCGTTTTTCAACCTGTATGGCCGCAGGTGGCCTATAAGAACCTATCAACGTCAGTATCCTCCGGTCAAGACCGTTTTCGCCCAAAAGAACGGCGCCGAAAAACGGATCGGCCATGCCCTTGACTCTTTGGTATCCCATGGTTCTATTATCAGCGGCGGACTTGTGCGCAACAGCGTGCTTTCATATAATGTTTTCGTGCATAGCTGGGCATCGGTAGATGAATCGGTAATCATGGAAAACGTGATCATCGGGCGTCATGCCCGGATCAAAAAGGCCATTGTTTCAGAAGGAGTTGAAATTCCACCTAACACCGAGATCGGTTATCATCCCCGGAAAGACAGAGAGCGTTTCCTTGTTACTCCGAGGGGTATTACCGTCGTTACTCAGGAAGACCTATGAAACCTAAAGCAAGATATAATGTTGTCCCGAAACTGCCTCCTCAATTAGAAATATTGAGACGTCTTGCATTCAATATATGTTTCAGTTGGAAGGAGGAGATCAGAGAGATCTTTCAGCGCATAGACTCGGGTCTGTGGGCGGAATGCAGGCATAACCCGGTCTTGATGTTAGGGCTTGTCAATCAGAAGAGGCTGGATGAATTATCCGTAGATCATGGTTTTTTGGCCCAGATTGACCGCACTGGCGAGGATTTTGATCGTTATCTCTCTCAACCGCGTATACAGGCCTCTGATTATTCTCCTGAGCAGCCTTTCCGGGTCGCTTATTTTTCCGCGGAATTCGGCCTGGCTGAGTGCCTCCCGATTTACTCAGGGGGGCTTGGTATCCTTGCAGGTGATCACTTGAAATCAGCAAGCGACCTTAATATGCCTCTAATTGGAGTGGGTCTCTTATACCAGGAGGGCTACTTCAGCCAGTATCTGACATCAGACGGCTGGCAGATGGAGACCTATCCTGTTAATGATTTTGCCAATATGCCTGTCAGTATTGTCAGGGATAATGAGCGCAGACCTCTTATAGTTTCTGTTGATTTCAAGGGAGAGCCTGTCAATATCCTGGTACGGCGTATTAACGTGGGGAGAGTGTCTCTCTACATGCTTGATACAAATATTGATGCCAATCCGCCTGAATTTCGCAAGACAACAGGCCAGCTTTACGGCGGAGACCGGGAGATGCGTTTAAGGCAGGAAATCGTGCTCGGGATCGGTGGTGTGCGTGCGCTCAAGGCCCTTGGTATAGAACCGACTGTTATCCACATGAATGAAGGGCATTCGGCTTTTTCAGCGCTTGAGCGGATCAATATCTTAAGGAGCGAACATGGCCTCTCTTTTGATGAAGCCAGGGAGATCGTCCTTGCCAGCACTGTTTTTACCACCCATACACCGGTTCCAGCGGGAAATGATACCTTTGATCCAGGTCTTGTACGCGCCTACTTTGAGGAATATACCAAACAGCTCGGCATAAATTTCAAGGTCTTATTGGGATATGGCCGGCTTGATCCCCGGAATGATTCTGAACCCTTCGGCATGACCACCCTGGCGCTGCGGCTCTCGGCCCACACAAATGGTGTCAGCCGCCTTCATGGACAGGTCTCGCGGTCTATGTGGCGAAATGTATGGTCTCATCATCCTGTTGAAGATGTGCCGATCGACCATATTACAAACGGTATTCATGTCCCAACATGGATCTCGGATGAAATGGCGAGTCTCTATAATCGTTATCTCGGGCCGAACTGGGCGGAAGACCCTGACAATAAGCGGGTCTGGGAACAGGCAGGACAGCTTCCAAATACCGAGTTGTGGCGGACCCATGAACGCTGCAGGGAACACCTTGTAGCCTTTACCCGTCGTTCTCTGGTTACACAACTGAATAATAGAGGCGCCTCTGCATCCGAGTTGATGATGGCAAGAGAAGTCCTGACTCCGGATGCCCTGACCATAGGCTTTGCCCGCCGTTTTGCCACATACAAAAGGGCAACGCTTCTCTTTAAGGATCCGGACCGCCTGAACAAGATAATTAACCACCCTGATCACCCGGTTCAGATCATAATCGCAGGAAAGGCGCATCCACAGGATAATGAAGGCAAGAACCTTATAAAAGAGATCATTCACCTGAGCAGTAAAGATTGCTTCCGCGGGCGAATCGTATTCCTGGAGGATTATAATATTGATGTATCAAGGCAGCTGGTTTCAGGAACTGATGTCTGGCTGAATACCCCGAGAAGACCTCTCGAGGCCTGCGGAACAAGCGGAATGAAGGCACAGGCAAACGGTTCTCTTAATTTTAGTGTGCTGGATGGCTGGTGGGATGAGGGTTACCACCAGGACTTTGGGTGGGCAATCGGACACGGGGAGATATATGACGACCATGCTGTCCAGGACGAGATAGAAAGCAGGGAATTATACAACCTGCTGGAAAAGGAGATCGTTCCCCTCTTTTACCAGCGGGGCGCCGACGGGATACCGAGGGGCTGGGTAGACAAAATGAAATGCGGGCTCAGAAAACTGGTCCCGGTTTTTAACTCCCACAGGATGGTTCAGGATTATGGAAACCGTTATTACTTTACATGTTCAAAGCGGTTTAATACCCTGTGCAGCGATGATTTCGCCGGAGCAAAAGACCTCTCTGCATGGCGGAACAAGATAATGACAAGCTGGCACGAGATCTCTATAGAGAATATTTCTCTGCGGGAAGGAGCGGAGATGCAGGTAGGCGATCAGTTTGAGGTGGAGGCATTTATAAGGACAGGGTCTCTATCGCCTGAAGATTTAACCGTGGAGGTCTATTATGGCCGGTTGGACCAGAATGGGGAGTATGCCGGGCGGGGGACAGCCCCTCTTAAAGTGGTAACATCTGATAATGGACTCTATACCTACCGTGGAGATATTCCATGCCGGGAGACCGGGCGCTTTGGTTACACGGTGAGAGTCATGCCCAGTCAGGAGCGGCTTGAAAACCGTTTTGTCATGGGGCTTGTTGCCTGGGCTTGATGCTGTCGTAATTTGTCAGTTAAAGGGCAGGCCTGTGTGCCTGCCCTTTAACCGGGGTTCATTATTCCTGCATCATAATATTGATGAAAGAGCACAGGCAAAAGCCGATCCGGAACGGATGAACCCTGAATCCGTGAACGCTTTAGGGAGATCTTTTATGATACCCGATATTGAATTAAAGCCTGAGCAGTTGAAGGACCTTGTTTCAGGGATAATGGCAGATCCGTTTGTCATGCTTGGCGCTCATCCCGTGACTCTTGATACGGGACCGGCTCTGGTGGTACGTGTCCTGTTGCCCGGCGCCGGGAATGTAACCATTCTGGACCTTGACCCCGCCCGGGATATTCAGATGCAGGTTGTGGACAGAGAAGGGCTCTTTGAGGCGGTTCTTCCGGGTATGGAGGGGATATATCCATACCGGCTGAGAGTGGATTTCGGCACAGGGTCTATCTCAACCTTTTACGACTGCTATTCCTTTTTGCCTGTTTTGACCGAGTATGACCTCTTTCTCTTCAATCAGGGCAATCATCTTGATATATATGAAAAGATGGGGGCGCACCCCATTAAACACCAGGATGTGACCGGTGTTTTCTTTGCGGTCTGGGCTCCGTCGGCCGTACGTGTGAGCGTTTTGGGCGACTTTAATCAGTGGGATGGAAGAAGACATCAGATGCGATCCCGCGGGTCGTCCGGCGTCTGGGAATTATTCGTGCCCCATTTAGGGCCCGGACTCCTCTACAAGTTCGAAATTCGTACTCAGGACGGCATACTTCTCACTAAGTCCGATCCCTATGCATTCTTTTTTGAAAAAAGACCTAAAACAGCGGCTATTGTCCATGATCTTGATCAATTTTCCTGGTCGGATCAGGAATGGATGCAGTCCAGGGCGGATATTGACACCCTTAAAAGACCTATGGCGGTTTATGAGGTACATCTTGGTTCATGGCGGCGCAGGATCGAGGAGGAGAACCGCTGGCTTACCTACCGGGAGATGGCAGATGAGCTGATCCCTTATGTCAGGGAGATGGGGTTTAACTATATTCAGGTACTTCCTCTGGCCGAACATCCGTTTGACGGTTCCTGGGGTTACCAGATAACCGGCTACTATGCAGCAACCTCCCGCTTTGGCATGCCGGATGATCTGATGTTCTTTGTAGACAAGTGTCATGCCGCGGGACTGGGTGTTATTCTTGACTGGGTGCCGGCGCATTTCCCTATGGATCCCCATGCGCTTGAATTTTTTGACGGCACACACCTCTATGAACATGCCGACCCGCGTCAGGGTGTGCATTCGGACTGGGGAACCCTGATATTCAATTATGGCCGGAATGAGGTGAGGAACTTCCTTGTCGGCAATGCCCTGTTCTGGCTGGATAAGTACCACATAGACGGGCTGCGTGTCGATGCGGTGGCATCCATGCTATATCTGGACTATTCACGGAAGGAAGGGGAATGGATTCCAAACCGTTACGGCGGCAGGGAAAACCTGGAGGCGATAGAATTTATCAAGAACCTGAATACCAAAATCTTTGAGCGTTTTCCCGGTGCTGTGACTATTGCCGAAGAGTCTACCTCCTGGCCGGGTGTCACACGGCCGGTCCATCTCGGAGGGCTTGGATTCATGTATAAATGGAACATGGGATGGATGCATGACATGCTGACGTTTATGTCAAAGGAACCTGTTCACAGGCGTTTCCATATGAATATGCTGAGTTTTGCCCTGCTCTATGCCTTTCACGAAAATTTTATCCTGCCCCTGTCACACGATGAGGTTGTGCATGAAAAAGGGTCCCTCCTTTCCATGATGCCTGGGGATGACTGGCAGAAGTTTGCCAATCTGCGTCTGCTTTTCGGATATATGTACGGGGAACCAGGCAAAAAAACCCTCTTTATGGGAGGCGAGTTCGGTCAGTGGCACGAATGGGATCATGACCATTCGCTTGATTGGCATCTTTTAGACTTTGAACCTCATAAGAAGCTTCAGAGATTTGTGAAGGACCTTAACCGGATCTATCATGCGGAACCTGCCTGTTACGAACTGGATTTTGACCCTGCCGGGTTTGATTGGATCGATTTCCACGACTCCGACTCCACGGTTGTATCCTTTATCCGGAGGGGCAATTCAAAGGATCAGGTGCTGGTATTTGCCTTTAATTTTACTCCTGTGCCACGGATTAATTACCGCATAGGCGCTCCAATTCCCGGTTTTTACCGGGAGATTATCAATTCGGATGCTGAGTGTTATGGGGGAAGCGGGTTTTCGTCAGGCGGAAGCGTAACAGCAGACTCTATTCCATGGCACGGCCGGCCATATTCCTTGAACCTCGATCTTCCACCCTTAGGAATGATAATCTTAAAACCTGATGACCGGAAATAAAGAATTTACGTAACCGTTCACGGGTTCAAAGGTTCAGGGTTCAAGGTTTTATTCTTATCCCTGGTCTGTATTCAGAATGCATAGTTTCTATCCTTGCAAACAAAAAAGTGTTGGGACAACGCCCTATTATGAGGCTGTCCGGGAATGCCCTTTTCCCCGAACTCTGCGTTATGCTCAAAAAAATTATCTTCGGAAGTAAGCGAGCTTGCGAGACTCCGATATCAACTATATGCCTGCGGTAATTTTTCGAGCAAGCCTTGGAAAAAATTGCTATTCCCGGACAGCCTCATAGGAAAAGATTATATATTCCCCAAGAACCTTGAAAGGGCTATTCCTGAATAGATACTGGCTGGGCCTTTTCCAGCCGAATAGCGCATACCTTATATTCAGGGATCCTCGCTATTGGATCGAGGGCCGCGTTTGTCAGTGTATTCGCTGCGGCTTTGGCATAATGAAACGGAATGAAGACCGTTCCATCAACAGCTTTTTCAGATATCATAGCCTTTGCCTCAATAGTTCCGCGTCTTGATGATATTTTTAAGTTGCTGCCTTCATGTAAATTATAAGAGGCGGCATCTTGTTGGGAAATCTCAACAAAGCACTCCGGTGCAAGTTCATTTAATCCCTGAGATTTCATTGTCATGGTGCCTGTGTGGAAGTGGTACAAAACACGGCCGGTTGTCAGATATAGAGGATATTCATCATCAGGAACCTCCGCAGGAGGGATATAGTCTATAGCATGAAATACTCCTAAACCGCATGTGAACTTACCAACATGCAGGCAGGGTGTTCCCGGGTGATCCGTGGCAGGACAAGGCCAGGGCAACCCTTTTGTTTCGAGACGGTCGTAGGTTATTCCACGATAAGATGGCGTAACTTCGTTGATCTCATTCATTATTGCCCGGGAATTTGCGTATTCCATTGGATAACCCATGCGCCTTGAGAGGTCGGCTATTATTTCCCAGTCTTCTTTTGCCTGCCCTGGTGGATCCAAAGCCTTTCGTACCATCTGCACCTTTCTTTCAGTGTTGGTGAATGTGCCTTTTTTTTCAGCAAATGAGGCTGCAGGCAGCACCACGTCCGCTATCAGGGCTGTCTCAGTCAAGAATATGTCCTGAACTACCAAAAAATCCAGGTTCTCCATGCTCTTTTTGACATGACCAAGGTTCGGGTCCGATACCATCGGATTTTCACCGATAATATAAAGGGCTTTCATCTTGCCTTCGTGAGCCCTTTCCATCATATCAGTAACGGTCAACCCGGGTTTTTCGGGAAGTTTTTCAACACCCCATGCCTTTGCCATACGTTCCCGCACAGCAGGATCACCCACCTTCTGGTAACCTGTGTATACATTGGGCAGTCCACCCATGTCACAGGCGCCCTGTACGTTATTCTGCCCGCGGAGTGGATTGACTCCGCCCCCTGTTATTCCCATGTTGCCGCAGAGCATGGCCAGATTGGCTAATGATTTGACGTTGTCCGTCCCGGTTGTGTGCTGAGTTATGCCCATTGCATAAACAATCGATGCAGCCGGTGCCTGACCATAGAGACGGGCAGCATCAATAAGCTGGTCCTTTGGTATGCCGCTTATTTCTTCCACATATTCCGGCGTGTATTTCTCAACCTTCTTTTTCAATTCTTCAAATCCGACTGTCCTCGATTGAACATAATCCTTTGCATATAGATTTTCTTTGATTATTACATTCATCATTCCGTTAATAAATGCCACATCCGTGCCTAAGACAGGTCTTAGCCAGTGTGTGGCAAAACGTGTGATATCGATCTTGCGGGGATCAAACACAATCAGTTTCGTATCCTTAAAAGTTACTGCCCTTTTTATATATGATGATAAAACAGGGTGGTTTTCAGTGGTATTGGAACCGACTATCATTATCACGTTTGTCTTTTCGAGATCTTCAATCGGGTTTGTCATTGCGCCACTACCAAAAGCCGCGGCCAGACCGGCCACTGTAGAGGAGTGTCAGAGTCTTGCGCAGTGGTCTATGTTATTTGTCCCGATAACGGCCCTTGCAAATTTCTGAGCGATGTAATTCTCTTCATTGGTGGTTCGGGCACTCGTCAGCACCTGAATGGCATCAGGGCCTGATTCGTCCTTGATCCGTTTCAATTTATCCGCAACGAGGTCAAGGGCTTCATCCCAGGAAGCCTCTCTGAAGGTACCGTTTTCCTTGATAAGAGGGGTTTTGAGCCTTTTCTTGTCGTTAACGAAATCATACCCGAATCGACCTTTTACACAGAGACTTCCGAAGTTTGGCGCAATATCGTTTACACCGGTTACCTTGACGACCTTATTATCTCTGACATGAAGATAAATCTGGCAGCCTACACCACAATAGGAACAGGTGGTATGAACTTTCTTCGTCTTTGATACCGAGCGTTCTTTCAAAAGGTCCTGTTTTGGAATAAGGGCGCCCACGGGACAGGCCTGTATGCATTCTCCACAAAAGACGCAATCACTATCCTTGAGGGCCAGATCCGCCTTTGCCACAATTTTCAGGGTAGAGCCCCTGTAGCCATAACTTATTGCGTTATTTACCTGAACTTCATTGCAGGCCTGGACGCAACGTCCGCAAAGGATGCACCTTGAAAAATCACGGATTATGAAGGGGTTTACATTCTCGATTGAATACTTTGTTTCGGTAGGTAAAAAGCGATTGGTATTCACCTGATAACGGATAGCAAGGTCTTGTAAACGGCAGTCACCGTGGGCGGGACAAAGCTCTTTATGTTCATTCGTTTCCATTGCTCTAAGCTGGAAATCCGTCCAGGAATCCATATCCATATCCTGGGCAAGACAGTTGTGCTGGCCTGAGGCAAGCAGTAATTCAATATTTAATTTTCTTGCTTTAATAACCCTTTCGGTATCTGTTCTGACAACCATATCGGACGCAGCAGGAGTAGCGCAGGATGCCACCAGGTTTCTGGCGCCTTCCACTTCAACGAGGCATACTCTGCACGCCCCTGTAGGGCTTGTTCCCTTTAAATAGCAAAGTGTCGGTATAAAAATCCCATTTCGCTCTGCCACCTGAAGAATAGTATCGTCCTGGTTGAAGGTAAACTCTTGACCATCTATGACTATAATATTTTGAGAATTCATAATCGCTCCTGAAAAATGGTAAAATGAATGTCAGAGATTTAATTGCATATTCTAAAATTGACATTAAGTATAACAGAAAAGATTTTGGTTTTTCAAAACTTTTTTTCTATTTGAGGGAATTAGTGTCTGAACGGTAAGTCCGTTCAGACACAATTTTGAATTTTGAATAGGGTGTAATACAAAAAGTTACATAAATTAAGATGGCTGTTTTTAGAACATACCAGCCCTGGGAAAAGAATGGAACCTTGAATCTCTGAACCCGTGAACGAGAAAAAGATTTTCAATCTAAAAATTACGACATTTGCAAAAATCCTTTACAAAGAGTAGCGGCTCTTTATATAAAGGGATAACTCTGAAAACGCAAAATTTTGTTAAAAAATCATGCAAGCTCTCAATATGTACAGGAGGCTATTCGAGAATAGCAATTTTTTTAAAATCAAGGCTTGCGAAAAAAATTACCGCAGATATATGGTCCAGACCTTGGAAATCACAGATTGAATAAAAATGTGAAAAGGCTTGTTGTTCAGGTCTTTCGGCCGTTACACAATAATTTATTGGACAGACACAAGCAAAAAGATTGATTAAAAACGGATTGTTTTCACCGTACGTTGGGATTTTTTCTGAAGGGCATGCGCAGGGGCCTGCCTCTGCGCCGCCCTAAGGGCAACCCCCTGTGGTTGCCAATTAGAAAAGTATTACCGATTGAAGTTGGTTTGTCGCCTGTTTACAATGAAAAGTGTCCAGAAAATTACGCTTAAAATGCCATTCTTTCCGAGGTCTGTAGTTGATATTTCGAGGATAATTTTTTGAGCATAACGCAGAGTTTGGAAAAAAAAGCATTCTTGGACAGCCTCATGGGTAATAGCTCATGGATATTAAGCTATTACCTAAATCCTGCAAGCGTCGAGTTTGCCGAAGACCTGCCTGCTGCAGGCAGGTGCAAGGCGGCAAGGGCGCAGACGTATTA
>JAGGXA010000141.1 GCA_021163285.1 Deltaproteobacteria bacterium
ACAAATTTTGTCATTCCTCGTTTCTCTCGTTCCCCTGCTGGAGCAGGGGAGAGAGAGATGAATTCCTGTCTCTGCTCTTTCCCGGTCTTTTTCGCTCACAGGCAATCATCTTTTAAGCATAACGAAATGTGTTGCTTTTTGATTTAAATTCAGGCACAAATATTGCTATCAAATATAGACATGCCTGAAACCGGCCCTATGAGGCTGCCTCCTCTCACAGACGAAATTAGATAAAGGTATATGGATAATATTATAAACAGCAAATTCCTCAAAAAGATCGCTCAACATAAAGAAAGATACATCATTTATGCGCTGGGGGCAATCATCCTTTTGACCCTTGCAATCAGGTATGCCGAACCTGTCAAAGACGGGGATTTTTTCTGGCATGTCAAATATGGCGAGCAGTTGATGGAAAACAGGACGATTGTCCCTGATCACAGTCTCTACTCCTGGACGCCCACAGATAACAGGGCCATCAAATGCAACTGGCTATCAGACATCTTTCTTTATTTGATGAACCGGACAGGGGGGCTGCCTCTGCTTTTTGCCTTCAGATATTTTTGCGTGTTAGCGGTTGTAACCATTATATGGTTTTATATAAGGCGTATGGAGCAGAATAAGAATATCTTCTCCCTGCTTGTTATTTCGATAGCGCTCCTTGCGTCTTTTGTAGGCGCTTATCTTAAACCGGAAATTATCTCCATGGTCTTTATGGCGATTTCCGCCTTTTTGTACTTTTCCGTAAAATCCGGCTTAGGGGGAAAATGGGGTTCAAAGCCGTTTCTTCTCTATCCGCTGCTTTTCCTCTTATGGGTCAATATCCATGAGGTATTTATTTTCGGTCTTTCGACCCTTATGTTGATTACTGCCGGAGAAATAATCAACAGCAGGTTCTGCAAAAAGTGCTCTCTTGATAAGGAGGCGCTGAAGAACCTCATATATGGGGCTGTTTTAAGCGGAATGGCAACCTTTATTACGCCCTATGGATATAACATTCATCTAAAATATATTAATAAGCTCCTTTCTGCAAAAGAAGAGCTCGGGTTTAAAATCATAACCGCATATAACACACTGTTTCAGACAGGCCTTTGCGTTAGATATGATTTTATAAATTACTGGGGTATAATGATAATCACCTTTCTTTTTCTTTTTGCTTTTACGGTATGGAAAAGAAAAGAGTGGGACTGGGGGATCCTTCTTCCATCTGTCTTTCTTGCATTTTTATTTGCAAGATATGTCCGCGCTACATATTACTGGCCCTCTTTTTGGGGAATGTCAGTGATCTATATGCAGAAAAACAGCGGATTATGCTGGAGCGATATTATACCAAAACCGAAAACCGTCCTGAAACCGGTATTTCAATTCACAATTATAATACTTGTCCTTTATTTTAATCTCAATGCCATATACAGAGCCCGTTATTTTCCAGTAATTCACAGATGGATGGGTTTCGGCACAAGTTACCAGAACCCTGTTCAGGCAAGCGCTTTTTTAAAGAAATACAGACCCGGCAAACTGCTTTATAATTCCTATGATACAGGAGGATATCTGATATATGACCTCTATCCGCTCTACAAGGTATTCATGGACCCAAGGTACTTTCCTTATAAAGACTGGTTTGAGGAATATTGGAATTTTAATGCCGGCCAGACAGCGCTTGATGATTTTGTAAAAAAATATCCATTCGATGTGGCCCTGCTGGACTACACAACATCAGGCAAATGTATCATTAAATTCCTGGAATCAAGCAGATGGAGGCCTGTTTTTTACGGGCAAACGGCGATTGTCTTTGTGAAAATGGGCACAAATTTCAATCATGACATTCAAGGTCTTGACAAACACCGTTTTGATGACCTTCACACCTTGACACAGGCAAAAGCGGCCTTCTTTACTGCTCAGAATCTATATGATATTGATACATCGGATTACATCCTGAATATCATCAAACAGAAGTTCTCCGATATGCCGGGGCGTAATAATGCCGGTACTATAAACACCCTTTCCCTGAGCCGGGACGGTCTGAAGGCATATATGGAGGGAGATTACGAAAAGGCATTTAATAAACTTAGATTCGTGGGCATCAACTGGTTTGCCGTCCGTTCAAACAGGTCATTATTGAACGTTTTAAACTGGAAGGCCTGCCGTTTGATCCAGGAGAAAAGGTATCAGGGCGCCCTGTCCATGTATAACATGATCCTTGCCGTGGCTCCCAAATTTGCCGATGGACTGTACAACGCAGGTGTTTTGAACTATATCCTGCAAAAAAAACATAATACGGATTCACACTGGAACAGGGGGCATACAATTATGACATCCCTCCCATTAACCATGAAAAAAACTGATCCCCGGCAAAATCTGTTAAAACTTTTCCTGGAAACCGCCCCTAATCACCCGTACGCATCAAAAGCAAGATTACTGCTTGAGGGAAAAGAGATTCCATCAAGGATCAGTTCAGATTATTTTTGTAATGTAATAAAACCGGAAAAGGTATTTCCTGATCTCCCTGATTTTTTTTAAAAACCTCACCTCGTTCCCACGCGGGAGCGTGGGAACGAGAGACGCCATCTGAACCCGTGAACGGTTACAACAAGTTTTATGTGGATCAGTTTCAGTACCTTAATGTGACAATAGAACGTCCCGGACAATATTTCCGGCAGGAGCAGCAGATAAATGGACAAAAAGGTAGCGATTTTACAATCCAGCTATATTCCATGGAAGGGTTATTTTGATATCATCAATATGGTTGACGAATTTATTTTATATGATGATGTTCAATATACAAAAAGGGACTGGAGAAACAGAAACATGATTAAAACAGGAAACGGGCTGTTATGGCTAACCATCCCTGTAAAAAATAAGGGTCAATATTTCCAAAAAATTAAGGATACAACTATCTCTGATGCAAAATGGCAACGTAAACATTTCCAGTCTATAATCCACAACTATTCAAGGGCAACATACTTTAATCATTTAAAAGATTATTTTGAAAACCTTTATATGAAAATAGATGAAAGGTTTTTGAGTAAAATCAACTATCATTTTATAAAGTCGTTTTGTAAGCTCCTCGGTATCAACACCAGGATCTCATGGTCTTCCGATTATCGCCTCGTTGGTGACAAGACTGAAAGACTCGCAGAACTGTGCAGGCAGGCAGGGGCTACGGAATATATTTCAGGGCCTTCGGCAAAGGAATACATAAATGAAAGGCTTTTCCAGGAAAACGGCATTAAACTGACCTATATGGATTATACCGGATATCCGGAATACAATCAGCTCTTTGCGCCTTTTAAACATGAGGTCAGTATCATTGATTTGATTTTAAACGAAGGACCGAATGCTAAAAATTTCATGAAGAGCTTTAAGCAAAAAACATTAACGCACTAAAATTAATCATTACAATATGCAATAAATATCGCAGCGTGCGCAAGCGCGGAACCTTAGCTCTGACATTTTGGCGCAGGACTGAAGCCCTGCCCTACACTATGGGCGGAAAATGCACACGGAAGGATTACCCCCAATTCATCATTGCAGAGTCAAAGAAAAACAACAGTGCGGAATATCATTCACATACTGAAACTCGTCATTCCAATAGCCCTTTTATTGTATATCTTTCGATCCCAGGCGCGTTTCCATGACGTTATCCAGGTCATGAGTAATTGTAATAAAAAGGATTTTTTCATAGCGCTATCTTTATTTATTGCGACAAAGTTTCAGATTGCGCTCCGGCTCAATCTAATCGCATCTCATTATTTTCGGCCCGGATTCAGAGATATCCTTAAAGATATTTTTATCGCAAATTTTTTTAATACAATTTTGCCTGTTGGAACTGGAGAGCTTTACCGAATCAAGGGGCTTGCAGATGAGTCTAAAATGATTACCCGGAGCGCCGCTTTGATCATATTAGACAGGATGTTCGGTTTCACAGCTATATTAACAACAGGCTTTGCCGCAGTCTGTTTTGGCTCAAACAAGATCGAAATTGCCAACAAAGGAATAATAATATTTTTCACTCTGACACTAATGACACTCTTTTTATTGATCGGCAGCATCATTAAAAAGAAAAAACCCGGGAACAGGTTTATCCGGGAGGGACAGGCGCTTTTCACATTCATCCATGATTATCCCTTTAATGCCGCCTGCCTGTTTGCATATTCAATCATGATTATATTGACCCTGATTTATTCAATATATTTCATTGGGAAAGGCCTGGGATTAACCCTCGTTATATGGGATTATTTCTGCCTTTATCCTGTTGTACTCATAGCTTCTCTGATTCCTCTGAGCATTGGCGGCCTCGGCATCAGAGAGTTTGCCAATATTGCGGTCTTTGGCGCTATTGGCGTGCCAAAGGATCAGTGCGTTTCTCTTGGCCTGATGCAGTACCTTATGATGCTGATAGTGGCCTCGGCAGGACTCCTGTTATTAATAGTTTCAAGAATCAATAAAAAAACCTGATTATAAATATCTCACAGGAGGCTGTCCGAGAATAGCAATTTTTTCCAAAATCAAGGCTTGCGAAAAAAATTACCGCAGGCATATGCTTAATATTCCGAGGATAATTTTTTTCGCTTAACGCAGAGTTTGGGGAAAAGGGCATTCTCGGACAGCCTCCTGGAAAGGTTAAACATAATGATATCAGTTGTAGCCCCATGCTATTATGACGCAAAAAATATTCCCGAGCTTGTACGCCGTCTCAACATTGTTTCAAAGCAGATGGAGGTTCCTTTTGAAATAATCATAGTAGATGATGCAAGCCCGGACAATGCCTGGGAAGTAATTCAAGACCTTGCTGAAGAATACGACAATCTTCAGGGCTTGAGGTTTTCCAGGAATTTTGGGCAGCATATTGCCATCACGGCGGGAATCGCCCATTCACATGGCGACTACGTAGTAATCATGGATGGCGATCTCCAGGACCTGCCGGAGGAAATTCCAAAAATTTTCATGAAAATCCGGGAAGGATATGAACTGGTGTTTACGGTCAGAAAAGATCGACAGGACAAGAAAAGCCGAAAGCTTGTCTCCATATTATATCGGCATGTTATTAATAACTTATCCGGGCTGAACATGCCTTATAATATTTCCATGATGAGAATTTTCACGCGAAAATTTGCTGATAATTATCTTAAATTTCACGAGAAACATCGCTCTTTGGGCGCCCTCTTTTCATGGATGGGTTTTAATCAGACATATGTTCGAGTCAATCATGGTGAGAGATTTAATGGGAAATCAAATTTCACGCCCTTAAAACTCCTGACCAGGGCCTTTAACAATATCTCTTATTTTTCAACCTTGCCGATTGCATGGATAGGATATCTTGGTATGCTTATCAGTATAGTCTCCTTTTTGTTCGGAGTGTTTATAATAGCAAGATATTTTCTTGGTTTTCCTGCCAATGCTGCCGGCTGGCCTTCTTTGATATGCACCATCTCTTTTTCTACCGGAATGATCATGCTTTCTCTATCAGTGATAGGAAAATATATTGCTAATATATACCTTCAGGTATTAGGCCGGCCTCTTTATCTGATCGCCGAGAAAACGCCAGGAAAAGAAAATGTCCATGAATCATCGGAGAAATCAAGTTGACCAATTCCAGAACCCACATGGTATTTTTGATCTGCTCCGAACGATCAGGGAGCAATCTCATAACCAGAATAATAGATGCACATCCAGACTACTGTGGGCCGGCGCCTCTTCATCTGATTCGGACTTTCAGCAGAAATTTGTTCAGATATGGAGATTTGAAACTTGATACAAACTGGAAGATACTTGTGCGCGACATAGTTGATCTGATCAATGCTCAACTTGGGATATGGGCAACTTCATGGAATGAGCGGAAAATCATTGAAGGCGTAACAAAGAGGGACTTTGCATCAATAGTTCGTTTAATATATGAGGAAGAAGCAAGGGCAAATGGAAAAAGGCATATTATGATCAAGGAAAACCGTATTCATACATTTTTGCCTTTTATACTTATAAATTTTCCCAGGGCAAAATTTCTATACCTTGTCAGGGACCCCCGTGATATGGCCCTTTCCTGGAAACTTTCCCCAAACCATCCAGGCGAAATTCACAGCGGCGCCCGGGTATGGAAAGAAGACCAGGAGAAGGGAATAGAAACTATAGGCTTTCTGAACGGAACAGGAAGAATCCATATTATTAAATACGAAACGCTTGTTTCAGATGGCTCTTTAGAGGTCAAAGGTCTTTGCGATTTTTTAGGCTGTAGTTATCATCCATCCATGCTTGAATATTACAGGAACGATTTGACCGTTAAAAACGCAGCGAGGTTGAAAAACTGGTCTAACTTGCAAAAACCGCTAATGTCAAATAATTTCAATAAATATAAAACAAAACTTTCGGGAGCCGAGGTAAAACAGATTGAATCTATTTGCAAAAATGAAATGAAGGTATTTGATTACAAACTGGAATTTCCAGACCTGAACGTATCCCCTGCCGAATATGAAATAGTTAAAAAAAATAGCACAAATAATATTTCTCGAGAACAAAAACCTGATACCAGGGAAACGGGAATCAGGGAACGTAGACTGAACATTATTAATCGTATATTAAATCGTGAGTTGTATTAGTCCTAAAGGCTTACATGCCCGGGGTTCCCGTAAGTTCGTACCCCTGGTGAACGGTTGCTTATTATCTAATTATGCCCGAATCTTTTAAAAACAGACTTTTTATAACAGGCACGCTGCGATCAGGGACAACCCTTGTTGATAAGCTTCTCAATTCTCATCCGTCTCTGACGGTTGCATCCCAGCCATTCTTCAGGCTGTTTACCTGCGTCAAAGAAAAATATTATCAAGAAAACAATATTGAATCCTTACCCCTTTCGCCCCATTTTTGCGAACCACCCTATCTCAGGCAAAATCTTGGACATTACCTGAAAAACATGGTTTTAAATGATTCCGGGATATCCTGTTTGAAGGAATGCATTCCTCAAATAAACAGGAAATGGTCTCCGGGTATTACCTCCGAAAAACTTGCCGGGCTTCAGTCCGGGTCTTTTTTCCATATCCTTGAACAGTGCATGAATATTATTAACGAAACATACGGAACCAATAAAACAAAAATCGCAGGTATCAAAGAGGTGCTTTGCGAAGAATTTGCACCTGTTCTGCTTGAAAACGGTTATAAATGCATCATCGTAATCAGGGACCCGAGGGCCGCCATCAGTTCCGCTTCAACGGGAAGATTTGAAAAATATGTGGGAAAAACCCGTCCTGTCCTGCTTAATATCCGCAACTGGAGGAAGAGCGCTGCCTATGCCGTCTCGCTGAGAAGCAACCCGGATTTTTGCCTGCTGAAATATGAGGAGATTGTTTGCAGCCCTGAAAAGACCTTAACCAGAATTTCAAATTTTCTCGGTGTTGAAACGTTTGGGAAGGGTTTCAGTTTAGATATCCTCAAGGATCAGGAAGGTTTTCCCTGGAAGGGCAATTCATCATACGGGGACATGAATGGCGTCAAAAACGATTCACTTAATAAGTGGAGAGAAAACCTTTCAGAAGAAGAAATTTCCCTGATTGAATATTGCTGCTTGAGTGAAATGATTTATTTAGACTATGATTTAATATCCAACCCTGAAATAACCATAATCGACAGGTTCAAAGAAACACGTACGCAGGAAAGGGTAAATTATGCGACAACACATTATCTCGATGACATAAACAGAGCGAGGGAAAAAGAACGCTTCAGCTATCTTCTGGGAAAGGCCCTGCCGTCTGAAAGAGCGATATATGATTATTTTTTTTCTCCCGAGGTATGGCGGGTGTTGCGAACGTCCCTTATTCAGAAGTTGCACAATTGATTAATGCAATAATCAGGATTTCTGAGGTTCTGCAACAACAATAATACTTGCGCCGTGATAAAGCATATCCGTCCGCAACCTTTTGATTTCGTTTTCCCAGTGTTTATTAACAGCTTTTCCCAAAAGGTCTTTTCTTTTCCGGTGGGTTTTCACCCTCTTTTCATGAGATCTGTCTTTTTTTAAACCGGGGATTGTCGGCAAAGTCCTTGTTGGACAAGCCCGGTGTACTCTATAAAAAATATCTTTTTGGAAATATGCCCGGATCGGGCAAAGAAGTTGGCGGATGCCGGATGATTTAAGCTGATTTATTTAAAAAAACCTAATCTGAGCGATTTTATAATTTGACGACAAAACTATCCACAGGTGAGACCAAAAATCGAGGAAAATCGCGCTATGGCTCTGGAAAATTAGCTTTGAATAAACAGCGGCGCTGATTTTTA
>JAGGXA010000062.1 GCA_021163285.1 Deltaproteobacteria bacterium
GCATCAAATTAATGCGTGTTATACAAGCACAACATTTCTGTAATTCGTTGATATTAAAAGCATAACTTTCTTCTTGAAAATAGTTTATGCAGATTTTAGGTTTTAGCATAACGCAGAGTCTGGGAAAAAGGGCATTCTCGCACAGCCTCACAGGCAACGGTTATGGCCAATATCCTATATTTGATTCATAAAAAAAGGTTTGACCTATCATTAGCATTATACCTCAGAAATTTTCACAAGGTATTTTTAATAACGTCTGAACCTATGATCGGCTTATTTTTAGATGTTCAGGGTGAAAATAATGTCAAGCTTTATAAATTAAATCCCTTTGAAAAAGATAAAATAGTAGAAGAACATCATAAAGACGCTTTGAAAGAGACAGAAGTCTATAATACCTGCAGGGATCCGAAAATCATTCATAACTTGAAACAGTTGTGCATTAATTACATGGAGTTTATGGATCGATTTTTAGAAAAACACAATATTAATTTAGTGATAACTAATGATCTTCCCTTTCTCGATGTTGCATGCATAAGCAGGGTCTCAATTCAAAATAATATCCCGGTCTGTTATATGGGAAGCGGTTTCTTCAGGGGAAAAACCATAACCGTGAGCCTTGAAAGGCTCAATCTTGAACATCCCGAAATATGGTCAAAGAGGCTCTCTTCAGCAAGTACCAGACCTGTTATTGATATTGAATCTCTCCTGATTCCCCCTTATTCCTTAAAACCATTTAAAAATCCCACTATTTTTTTTGCTCTCTTTCAAAAACTCAGGTACCAGCGTAATCCATTCTGGACACGTATCCACCCAGACATGAAACCTCCACGAACCCTCATGAAAGATATCAGACACAAGGCCAAAAAAAAGAAGGCGAGAAAAGCGAAGATAAATGCTAAGATAACTATACCTGAACCATTTGTGCTTCTCCCGCTTCAGGGAAATGAAATCTGCCGCCAGGTTGCAAACCCATTGGGAATAAGGGATATGGAACATTTGACTTTGCTTATAATAGAAGCCATTTCCTTAATAAACAGGTCTTCTTATACCAGGCTGCACTTGATAGCCAAAGAACATCCAAACCGTCCCGAGGTTATTAGCCCTGAGTTTAAAAAACTTCATCCCGAACCGACCTATCTTACCAAATATCCAATCGAACCATTAATTGAAAAAGCAGACCTTATTTGTACCTTTAATTCTCTTGCAGGTTTTGAGGCGCTACTCAAGTTAAAGTCTGTAGTAACCCTTGGCCCGGCTTTTTATGCACAGCGAGGTTTGGCTTTTAACGTAACAAACATTAATAATATTGCAAATATCATGAAAACAGCCATTGAAACCGGTACTAACGGAGAGGCTGTAGATAGTTTTGTCTCTTTTTTGAAAAAGAATTACGAAATTGAATGCCGTGATTTCAGCAGAAAGAAAATATCTGTAGAAGGTCTCCATAAGATAGCATGTCGTATTGCAGGTATTCTTGATCTTAATCGTTCAGGATCAGCCTCAAAAAGTGCGCCCATAGTGTCTGAGCGAAAAGTCCGTTCAGACACAATTTTGAATGTTTAATTTTAAATGTTGAATTAAGGCCTCGGGCAAAAATAACTTAACATTTTGGCATTTCATCTTCAGGTCATTTTCTGTAAGTTCCCTTAAAGAGCAAAAACCTTGAAATATCTCACTATTACTGCGCCTTTTGCTCCTTAATATCTACCTAACCTAACATAGGGGGCTGTCCATAAACTGGATAGTTTGTTCGAGATCAAGGCGCTCTAAAATTTAACCACAGGAATACATTGAGTATTTCGAGGATTAAAATTTTAGCGCAACGCAGATATCAGGCAGGCAAGCGAACCCGCGAGACTCCGAAATAGCCATTTATGGATGGGCATTAACCTAAATCTGAGCGCCAATTCTGTAAAGTTATTTTTGCGCGAACCCTAAGAAAAGGAACAACTTCAACATGTTAATAATCTCAACCCTACAATGGAGAAAACAAATTTCAGGGTTATCGTTCAGTCGCTACATAATAAAGGATGTTCAAATCTGATGAGAATAATTTATTGTTACCCTGAACCTCTTCCTTCTGAAATGGCCAGGTCAATCCAGGTCGTAAACACATGTGTCTCTATAGCCGGGTTGATTGATCATGTCTTTTTATACATACCGGGCCCATATATGAACACGGATCAATTATTTTCCTTTTACGGTATCAAAAAGCCGGTAAATATGACGGTACGTTTTTTAAAAAAGAGTTTTGGTCCCATAATCAGCAATAAAATCTTCAACCTTCGTCTTAAGTCCATAATTTCAAAAGATTCTCCCGATATAATCATGACCCGCCACCTTAAAACCGCATCTTTCCTACTTGGCAATCCTGTTCCCTTAATATTTGAGGCACATGAAATCTTTGGCGATAAAAACGGAGCTAAAGTTAAAAATCTGTCCCTGGAAAAAGGGGTTTATGAAAAAGCGGATGGCATCACATTCCTGTCGCGTGGTTTATCAAACGCAATGAAAAAAAAATATCTCTTTCATGCATTGAGTTCTGTTATTCCAAGCGGTACCAGCCTTCCCATTGAACAGCCTCAAAAGAATATTGATGAAAAAAAATCAACATTAGTCACCTACACAGGTACCTCGCGCTATAAATGGAAGGGAATTCCCACACTCATAAAAGCGTTGGAATTACTGCCTGGAGATATTATCTTTGAGATCGTCGGGCAACTGGATGAAGAATATCAAAAGAATGCAATATTAGATCAGTTGATCAGCACAGGTAATCTTACAATTACAGGGCATCTCCCCCCAAAAGATGCAATCCTCCGATTGAAGCAAGCTGATATAGCAGTAATACCTAATTCTGGAATGTATCCAATCAGCAAATATTACACCTGCCCGTTAAAGCTGCTCGAGGCGATGGCTGCCGGGACTACTATCGTAGCATCAGACCTGCCCAGCATCAGGGAAATCGTATCAGAAGATGAGGCCATCATGGTAACGGCGGATAACCCCAAGGCCCTTGCAGAAGGTATTCTTAAGGCGGCCGGGAACCCAATATTGAGAAAGACCCTGACAAAAAAAGCCTGGCAAAGAGTTCAGGACTTTTCATGGGATAACCGGGCAAAAAAGATTGTTGAACTCTTTGAAAAGGTGATGATACGTGCATCCTGTTAATCTTGAAAAGGTTCGATGGTCATTTAATAACCAAAGGCATGCCCGTGCTGTAATTATATCCCTTAATAATACCTGGAAGATAGTCAAAGAAACCCCAAGGCGCAAAGTCTATTCAGTTAACGCATATTTTGTAAAAATCTATTTTTTCAAAAGGCCCTTCGGCATTATTAAAAGGCGCTTTTCTGATCATGCAAAAAAAGAATGGCGGTTATCCAGCCAAATCTTTAATACCTTTGGAAACGTTCCTGAACCTGTTGCATATGGAACCTGCCCTGGCCTGTCAATATTTATTTCACGTTCTGTTGAACCATGCATAACCGCAAAAGAATTATACTTCAATAAATGGTCATATCTCAGCAAAAAAAAGCGGTGGCTAATAGTTGATTTATTTGCGAATTTCATTATACATCTGTACAAATCGGGAATATTGCAAACTGATTACAACCTGGGAAACATTCTAATATCAACCGACCTTTCCTCTTTTTTTGCAATTGACCTTCAAAGGGCGAAGCATACGGACAAGACACCGACAGAC
>JAGGXA010000134.1 GCA_021163285.1 Deltaproteobacteria bacterium
AAATTAATGCGTGTTATACAAGCACAACATTTCTGTAATTCGTTGATATTAAAAGCATAATCTTCTTCCTGAAAATAGTTTATGCAGGTTTTAGGTTCCATTATTAGCAAAGAAATCAAGCATGATCAAAAAGCAACATTGATGTAGCTATTATTGTACTTCAAGTCATGGAAAATGAAAATATATAAAAGTAAAACGAATGCTTGACCTCTTTTTTCCCTTTTTCTTTCTTCAAGACCAGTTCCGGCAAGTTACTCCGCAGGATTTTAAGAGTGCGGGAAATGGGACTGCCCGGTGGAAACCCTTTTGCATGCAGAAATGAAGTCAATGCTCTCCGGCCCGCCATACAGGTGGATACACAAGGCAATTGAAAAAATAAATAGCAGATAAATTGGTAGCATTAATTCCCTGTATTTAGTATTTGGATGCTTCCAAGGTGCATTGGTGATGATGGTTGTCATTGTCAATATGCAATATGAATCAACTCGATATTCTGTTTTCCTCCTCGTCCCTAACCGAAACTCGTCTCATCCCCCGCTGTGCCTACCTCTGCCCTTTACCCATAAATATTTTATAGCTGTAAAAACAGCAAGTTACAAGGTTGACGGTCTGAATGCATAAAGATCGTAATTGCAATAAAAACAATAACTTATAAAGACTTAGTTTCAGTAGTTTTGACTTGTGGGTAAAAGGCGGGCCTACCTTCACACAGACAGACTTCCTGAATTTCTCATTTCCAATTTCTCATTTCCAATTTCAAGTTTCAAGCCGTGAATGGCTATACGTTTTTTAAAGTTGGAATAAAATTTAAAAATATTCTTGACAAGAATAATTATCGTATATAAATTATAGATACGTTCAGTAAGTGACTTCTGTGCATTCAATGTTTGCCTGTCCAATGCAAGCCCTGTTTAACCGGAGTTTATCCATGCATAATATTGCTGTAAGAGAACCATCAAAAGTTAACCCGGAACGGATGAACCCGCTGCCTGAATACATTTATAATTTAATTTTTATTTTTTTCTTGACAAAGGTGCAGACCTGATAAATCATCTTTAATAAATAATGCAAATGTAATATTTTTGATTGATAATTGTTGTGTATTGTTAATTATTTGACTGACTTTTAATCATGTTTATTAATTTTCCAAAATCAAAATATCTTTTCACATTATTATTTTAAAGGAGGAGAAAACAAAATGGCAACTCAAGCATCAGCAAAGGATTATGGTTTTAATTTGGGAGAAACTGCATCCCCCACAGAGAAGGGGTGGGCATGCGTAAGCCCGCAGGTATGGGAGTTTCGGAATAAAGAGCTGAGTGACAAGATCATTACCGATAGCGGTTACGCGAATCAAAAAGTCTGGATTGATTGTACCAAGGCCTTGTTTATGGTTGAAGCCTGGGAAAAGAGTCCTCAAATCAGCCCTATGCAGCTTGGTGTTGCGGGCGAGGTAAAATTCATAGATCACTGCAATCCGGTAATTCGGCACGGTGAGGTTGTGCCTGGAATCTCAGCTATGGATCAGCATGGTATCCCCTGGGACCCTACGGGACAGATAGCATCCAGCTTCAGAGATTTGGGGGAGGAAGGGTATCTTTATAAGTGGGATTTTGAAAAAAATGAAAAAGTCCCTCTCCCCGAAGAAGATGCCAAAAGGATAGAACGATTTATGGAAGCCCGCAATTACCAGTATTACGTAAAGGAGGCTTTGCCGGAAAAATTGTTTAATATGCTTTATGCTCCACAGTTCCTCAGGTATTGGGAGGCGAGTATTAATACTCCGGGGACAAGGGTGAATTATGATTATAACTGGATTCTCAAGATGGGTAATTCGGGCATTCTAAATGAGTTAAAGATTACACGGGAAAGACTTCAGGGCCAATTGGTTGATTTCACGACACCTTCTGTAAAAGCAGGGAACATTGTCCACCGAATAGGGCTCGTGAACGGTATGATAGAGGTTGTCGAAGCTATGGGCAGGTGGTTTGGGAAGTATGCTGATAAGGCTCGCGAACTCCTAAAAAAAGAGAAGGATGCGTGGCAGAAGAATAGGCTGGAAAGAATAGCCGAAAGCTGTGACTGGCTGGTGGAAAAGCCGCCAAGAAACTTATTCGATGCCGCTCAATTCTTTGAGATCTGGTGGGAAGCCGGCGCCCATATGGAAACATCCAGCCACTCAATCCAGATACGGTTTGACCAGACATTTTACCCATTTTTTAAGCAGGATGTTTTAGAGAAGAAGACCCTTGCCAGGCAAGAAGCGGCGGATATCATTGCTACCGTGATGATGAAGATGTGTGAACATGGGCAGCCTGTGTCAAAGTCGGCAAGCAGACTTTATGGATTGGGAACGAGGGATTATATATCGCTGATAATTGGTGGACAAACCGCGGATGGACACGACGCATGGAATGAGCTTACCGACCTTGTGCTTGATGTACTTGATGGATATCGTTTGCATTATCCGGATATGAAGGTGAGATGGCATAAGGCAACTACGAGAAACCAACTGTTAAGGGTAATGGAGATATCGAGGACAGGTATGGGACTTCCTTCTATAAAGAGTGATGAAGTGATGATTCCCATGATGCTCAAGAATTATGGCGATGAGTGTACGCTTGAAGAGGCTCGTGATTATGCTATTCAAGGGTGTATTACACCTGCCTCCATTCAAAATTCCAAGATGGGCACCATAAGGACTGCCACTTTTATCCCATATACTAAATGGTTAGAGATGACAATACATAAGGGGGTTGATCCCGAACCAGGCTGGGAATGGGCAGATATAAGAGAGTGGATTGATTTTCCTGAAGAGTACAAGACGTTCGATGAGTTTTATCAGCAATACTTGAAGGTTATGCAGTGGGTGTTCACCATTGATGCACGATGCAGGCAAATCACTCTTGAGGCCTGGATGGCTGCCGTAAGGCGCCCATTGTGCAGCGCCGGTATACCGGGATGTGTAAAGGAAGGGGTGGACAACTATGAGTTGGATATCCCCAGGTGGTCTTTTCATGATACGACTGGCTGGGTGGATAGCATTGATAGCATGACAGCAGTGAAGAAGTTGATCTTCGAGGATAAGAAATACACCTGGGATGAGATGGTGACTGCACTTAAGACAGATTGGGAAGGCTATGAGGGGATGCAGAAGGCATTTAAAGATGCTCCGAAGTATGGAAACGATGATGATTATGCTGATATGATGTACAGGAACTTCACGGAGGACATCTATGACCTCTGCAAGGAGGGTGTGAAATCAGGTGCGTATACTGATCCACGCGGCAAGATAATGATGCCTAATGGCTTGATCGTCACTACTATGTTTGCTTGTTCTTTTACTACAGGAGCGCTTCCTAATGGAAGGAAGAGAGCTGATTATCTGGCCGACGGCAGTCAGAATCCCCATGGCGAAAACGACAAGTCTGGGGCCTGGGCCAGGTTGAATTCGTTACTCAAACAAGACCTGACCTGTTTCAAGAGCACAATCTATAACCAGAAAATTGATTATCCATCAGTGGCGGGTGCTGCCGGACTGGAGAAGTTGGTGGATTACGTGCAGACGGCAATGATCGGGGGATGTGAGCAAATGCAGCCCAATTTCATCGGTGAGGAGATTCTCCGGGATGCACAGAAGAAGCCTGAGAAGTATCCCTTCCTCTCTGTGAGGATATCTGGTTACTCGGCATATTTTACTAAGCTCCCGACGGCCGTGCAAAATGCTGTAATAGAGCGCGTGGATAATCCGCTTTGATGATAAAGACGAAGGATTCTTCGGCAAATGCATCAAATGGCACAATAGGGGCTTCAATGAGCAACCCCTATTGTGCCAAACTAAAAAGCGGTTTTACGTGTCTGGGGGGGGGTCGCGTGCGGTATGGAAGGCAAGTAGCATCCCCCCATAAAAAAGGAGATAAAATGGTTTCTGGAATCGTAAAAAATATTGAAGAAAATGCCGTTCATGACGGTTCGGGCATACGTGCTCTTGGCTTTATGAAGGGTTGCATTATGCACTGTCGATGGTGCCAAAACCCTGAGTTGATAAGGCCTGATCCTGAAATCTGGTACAACAAGGTGCTTTGCAAGGAGTGTGGAAAATGTGTGGAGGCATGTCCTCTTGGCATACTGACATTAGATGTAAATAACAAGTTTGCCGGGCACAAAGATGAATGTAATCTCTGTGGCGAGTGTCTTAAGGTTTGCGATCCTGGGGCGCTTTCGTTAGTAGGGGAGGAAATTACCTCTGACGAATGGGTTAAGCACTTTATGAGGTATTCTCTATACTTTAACCACGGAAAGGGCGGGGTTACTCTCAGCGGGGGGGATCCAATATACCAGCCCGAGTTTTCAGCAGAAGTTTTAAGGCAACTTCAGGAGAAGGGGGTACATACAACAATAGAGAGTGCTTTGCATTACCCTTATGCGGACGTTTTGAAGGTTCTCAGTCATTGTGACACGCTGATCGCGGATATCAAACATATGAATTCGGAAAAACATAAATGGGGAACGGGGGTAGGCAATAAGCTTATTTTGGAAAATTTCAAGAAGTTGGACAGAGACTTTGAAGGAGAAATCCATATCCACATACCGCTTGTCCCTGGATTTAACGATGATGATGAAAATATCCGCAGAACAGCGGATTTTGCTTGTATGCTGGATAAGGTGGTGGGAATTGACCTGCTTCCTTTTAACACATTGCCAGTTGCTAAATTTGAAGCGCTGGGGGTGGATTGGGAATATAAAGGTGTTGAGATGCAGTCAAAGGAAAGACTAAAGGAGCTTTTCGAGATTGTCACTTCTTCATGTGGAAAATTTAGCTGCACAACAATAGGAGGTTTATGGTAGCGAGGAGGATTGATCAGCGCTTTTGTTGTTGTAATACATATTCGTATTATCGGTGGTCTATGTGCCAGCTCAAAGAAGGATCGAAGAGGGCAGCTGTCTTCATTTTGCTAAATTGTTTCGACCTGTGCCATTGAAATCATAAATAATTCCTGTTACCTGCGCAACAAGCTTAAACTTAATTCTTTTTCAAACCATTTTTTACTTTTCCTTAATTAATGGATCGTTCTGGATAGGTTCATCGGTTTCAACAAGTTCAATTTCAACTCTAATCTTTGTGTTTTTTATCATGGCATTCTTTTCTTAAAGTTAAAAGTTATAATAATTTACCATGATTTACTCTGTTTTGACTAAAATCTCTTGTTTAAAATCGCATATCATTTGAATATTTTACCTGCATTTTATCAACTCGCTGATATTGCATGAGCTTTTCAACTGCACAGGACGCAACTTTTGTGCTTTTAGAGCGAACAAACCTGACCTGAATATGTGCGCCTACTTGGGGGATGTTATTTCGTCCTCGTCCCTTAGTTCGTTACCTGTTTAAAAGAAAAGTATCCAAAAGATTACGCTTAAAATGGGCATCCTTCATTAATGCTCAAAAGTAGTTTACACTTTTTAACGGTTATCGCTTTATCGTTCCCATGCTCCGGCGCCATCCCCACGTGCCAACGCCACCCCTCGTTCTCATGCTCCAGCGTGGGAACGCATACCAAACGGGGTTCCCATGCTGGAGCATAGGAACCAGCAATAAGCAACATCTAAAAAGTGTAAACTAAATTTGAAGGATGCCATTTACTTTGTATAAAAAACTGGATTTCACCGCAGAGAACGCAGAGTTCGCTGAGATATTACATTAAAAATTAAGCAGTTCCTCTGCGCTTTCTGCGTACTCTGCGGTAAAAATACCGGTTCTAATATGAGGAAAAGCGTTAACTACTTTTAAGCCTTATTAAAAGACGCCTTAAAATGCCATTCTTTCCGAGATCTGAAGGGGTAAATAATCAAAGGGCGAACACAAGGTTCGCCCCTGCGCTCACACAAAATTAATATTTATCATATCAACCTTTAACCTGCAACCTTATAAATCCGTGAACGGTTACAATAAATTTATGTTGATTTTCTTTAAAAC
>JAGGXA010000074.1 GCA_021163285.1 Deltaproteobacteria bacterium
TTATTAAGGAAGTCCGTATTATTTGTTGCCAATACAACAAGGAACATAAAAATAAAATTAAAATATGTGCTCACGGACAGAGATATCCAAATATTATTGAAAGGCGGGAAACTGAATTACTATGGCGTATAAAATAACCCTGATCAGGGGAGATGGCGTTGGTCCGGAATTAGCAGAAGCCTCAAAGCGCTGCATAGATGCAACAGGTGTAAAAATAGAATGGGAAATTGTGGATGCCGGAATGGATGTAATGGAAAAAGAGGGCACTCCCCTGCCGGATTCAGTGATAGAATCAATAAAGAGGAATAAGGTAGCATTAAAAGCTCCGGTAACTACTCCAATAGGCGCAGGCTTCAGAAGCGTTAATGTTCAGTTAAGAAAAGAGCTTGATTTGTACGCGTGTTTGAGACCCTGTAAATATTACAAAGGTGTGGAATCTATACTAACAAAACCGGAAGTTGTGGATCTGATCGTAGTAAGAGAAAATACGGAAGACCTTTATGCTGGAATAGAATTTGAGGAAGGCAAAGAAGAGACACTTGAATTAATACAATACATAAAGCAAATCTCAAATAAAAGCATTAGGCCGGATTCCGGCATATCAATCAAGCCGATATCTAAATTCGGCACCAGAAGAATTGTAGAATTTGCATTTGAATATGCAGTAAAACATAAAAGAAAGAAGATCACTGCAGTCACAAAATCTAATATAATGAAATTCTCGGATGGTCTCTTTCAGCATGTTTCGGAGGAAATTGCAAAAGGATATCCGGGGCTGGAATTTGAGCATATGCTCGTTGATAATATGTGCATGCAGCTTGTCCGGAAACCGGAGCTGTATGATGTTTTGGTCCTTCCAAATTTGTATGGAGACATTCTATCTGATTTATGCGCCGGCTTAGTAGGGGGTTTGGGTTTGGCGCCAGGCGCAAACATAGGAGATAAGTATGCAGTTTTTGAAGCTACTCACGGCTCAGCTCCAAAGTACAAAGGCTTAAACAAGGTAAACCCTGTTGCCCTGATACTTTCAGGCGTATTGATGCTTCATTATCTGGATGAACATGAAGCGGCAAACAGATTAGAAAGAGCCGTAGCGGAAGTAATAGAAGAAGGAAGGGATGTAACTTATGATTTGAAGCCGGCAGGAGATGTTCCAGCCGCTGCAGGCACACAAGAGATGGCAGATGGAATAATCAAGAAGATGTGAAGAAAATGATTTACAACTATTCAGCCGCCGATTCACTCAGATGAACGCAGATAGAGATATATTAATGATTCATGGCTATATCGGCCTATAAAAAAGAATCAGATAAAATATACCGGAGAATAAAATGTTTTATAATAGATTGCAGAAAAAATTATCCGATCTTGTAGTGGCAAAGCAATTATCCGATAAAGAGATAATCATTAAAACACATGTGTTAAAACCTGTCGAAGCAATAGGCAATCCTGACAGAGATGACTTCCCTTTGTTAAAGGGTAAGGAAGTTTTGATGGAAGCGGCTTTTGAAAATGCAAAAGGCCAGGCTTATACCGATGCGCCCTCTGAATTCACAGGGCCTTTGAAAAATATTATCTCTCTTGATTTGGATGATTTGCGTGCCAAGGCCCTGTTTATTGCTTCTTTAAATGCAGTTATGCGGTATCTTTACCCCGAGTTGACTACTATTCACTGCAAAGATAATGACCCTGAAGAATGCGCCGAAAAAATCATCGATTCTCTCAAGATTGCAAAACCGGACAAGGTGGGGCTAATCGGCATGCAACCTGCAATTCTGGAGGCTCTTGTGAATTTTCTCGGTGCCGATTCCGTATCATGTGTTGATCGTGATGAAGATAATATGGGAAAGAGCAAGTTCGGGGTACCTGTAGAATGGGGAGATAGCGCCGACACTGAGAAGCTGTTTCGACAAAACGATCTGATCCTTGCAACGGGCTCAACAGTTGTAAACGGATCAATAATGGAGATATTAAACCTGTCGGAAAAATATAACAAAAAGCTCCTTTTCTTCGGAACGACCATAGCAGGTACGGCGCGTTTGATGAATCTTGAACGTTTTTGTTTTAAATCAACCTAAGGGTAAGGGCTCGCGCAAAAATAACTTAACATTTCGGCATCCCATCTTCAGGATATACCAGCCCAGGGCAACGCCATGAGGTTTTAATATCCCGTAACTAATCAGCCCTGAATTGGCAGGTTCTTTCTCTGCCGGCGGATAGAAAAAATTAAAATCGATGACCGGATTTTATGAAAAACCCATTTTTGTTTTGTTGTATCAGCTATCAAGGCGGAGCCTTGCCGTATGCATTCTTGGGCAGAGCCTGGGAACGAAAAAAAATCTGCCAGGCTTCCTGAAGCGATGATGCATTGTTGGGGAAGTTATTTTGTCCCCATTCATTAGGGTTAATCCGGAAAACAGAGAATAAAAAATGTTAAAGACTTTACTGGATTCAAATATTGTTATTATTGGAGGAGGAAGCTTTTGCAAGTTATTTCTCCTGACAATATTTAGTGAAAACTTTGATCAAAAGAGGCCGGCAATCTTAGGCGTGGCTGATGAAAATCCGCAGGCCATCGGGTTAAGATATGCCAAAGAAAAAGGGATATTTACCACGAGTGATTACACAAGGCTTTTTAAGTTTAAGAATCTCGATCTGATTATAGAATTAACCAAGGACAACACCTTTGGCGAGCTGATAAGAAAAATCAAACCTCCGGGAGTAATATTTATCGATCATTTTGAGACCAGGGCGATATGGGAATATCTACAAATTGAAAATGAAAAAACAAGGGTTTTAAGGAAACTGCACGATCGTAAAAATAACGTTGAAAAAGTTGAAGATTTATTCGAACAATTCTGTGATTTCATTTTTGAAATTGCCAGGAATAGAAATGAGTATTCACAGAAAATACGCAAAGATCTTATATCAAGCCAAAGGGCCACTGCCCAAATAGTCGAGGGGAGCACCATCCCGACGTTTGTCATAAACATGGATCATATTGTAACTCACTGGAATAAGGCCTGCGAAAAGCTGACCGGGTATCCTGCTGACGGGATAGTAGGGACGAATAAGCATTGGAAACCTTTCAGGGCCGAAGAACGGCCCATTATGGCGGATATTATACTCGACCAGGTAATGGATGGTGATATAGACAAATTATACGGAGCGCAATGGAGCAAATCCGACCTTATCGAGGATGCCTATGAGGCGGAAGAGTTTTTTCCCCATCTCGGGAAAAACGGCAAATGGCTCTTTTTTACAGCAGCGCCCATTAAGTCTTCTGATGGAAAAATAATCGGAGCAATTGAGACCCTCTGGGACAAAACAGAAGAAAAGGAGGCAGAAAAGGCGCGGGAGCGCCATATGAAGAAACTGACAACCATGCTTTCCATATACACTGCTCTTAGTGCTCAGCAGGACATTGATAACCGAATAAACACAGCGATTCTGGAAATTATTAACATCTTGTCCGCTGATGCTGTTTGTATTTATCTCCTCGAAGATGATGAAAAATATCATCTGAAATATAGTTATGGCTATTCCGAAGATATCTGCCGAAAAACCAGGGTTGCCGATGCAAACAGTATGATCTTAAACGTAGCCGAAAAGGGAGAACTTCTAATTATCCAGGACATATCAAAGTTTGGATCCGAAGAACTTGAAGCCCTCGGTAAAGAGGGGCTGAAATCTGTTGCTTATACCCCCATTGGTGACAGTGAAGCAAAAGTCTCCGGTGTTTTAAGGGTTGCGAGCAGGTCTGCTGAGCATTTCACTGATGAAGAAAAAAATGTCCTGGAACTTCTCGCAAACAGAATCAGTGTAACCATTGCCAATTCCATGCTTCAGGAAGAGTTGCGAAGAGATGCCGAATTCCAGGCCAGGCTTATTGAAAGCGCTGCGAATGGTATTGTAGCGACTGATCATGAATGGAAGATTGTCACTTTTAATCCTGAAGCGGAAAGAATTTTCGGTTATTCAGGTTCCGAGGTCATCAAAAAGATGGAAGTCAGCTCTATTTATTCCCCTGAAATGATGGACATCATTAAAAACAGGCCTGTCCATAACTTGAATAATGGAGAGTTGCCATGGAAAGAGCTATCGATTATTTCAAAAAGTGGAGAAAATATCCCTGTAAGGTTTTCCGGAATGCCCCTCTTCGAAGATGGGATTGTAATAGGGAGTGTCGCTTTTTTTCAAGACCTTAGAGAAATAAAACGTTTGGAAAAGGAAGTGCTCCGCTCCGAAAGACTGGCTGCTGTCGGTCAGACAGTGGCCGCCATGGCCCATGACATCAAGAATCTTCTGTATGGGTTTAAAGGAGGAAGCCATCTCGTAGATATTGGGCTTGACAAAAATGATCCACTTAAGTTACAAAACGGTTGGCAGATAATAAAGAAAAATATCAGTCGAACTTCCGATTTGGTATTAGACCTCCTGGCCTACTCCAAGGAAAGAGAGCCTGAGTATGAGAGTTGTTACCCGAATAAGATCGCTGATGATGTTTGCGAGCTTTTCATAGAACTTGCAAACGAGAACAATATCGAAATCGTAAAAGATTTTTCTTCATCCGTCTCTGAAGTGGTAATGGATACTCTAACCATACACAGGGTCCTTTCAAATCTTGTTTCAAACGCCATTGATGCCTGCATATTTGACAAGAATTCCGAGAAACATCATCGGGTCAATTTAACAATTTCTTATGAAAAAGGTAATATTGTCAGATTTGATGTGAAAGATAATGGTTTGGGTATGAGCGATGAGGTAAGGGAAAAGATGTTTATCTCCTTTTTTAGTACAAAAGGGGCTAAAGGAACCGGTCTCGGATTGCTCGTCACCAGTAAACTGATAGAGGAACATAACGGAACATTAGACGTAATATCTCAGCCGGGAGAAGGAAGTGTTTTTACTGTTCGGCTTCCTTTTAAAGCAGTAAACAAAAACTAAAACAAGAAAATTTAACCCTGCGATTATACAGGGTGCAAAACAAAAAAGTAAGATTTTCCTTCGTTCTCAGGTTTTGTCACCGTTCGTCTCGTTCTCAGGCTCTGCCTTTTAAGCTGCTGGCTGCCAACGTAAGCCGGGACAGTTGCTTTGGTGGATTCGTCGCTTACGCTCCTTAATCCACCTTACGTCGGCTGCCAATGTAACTTTGCAGGGTGGATTAAGCGAAGCGAATCCACCAAAAAGCGGAAAGTGTCCCGTTTTAAGTTGGTAGCCAAGTTGTTGAAGCTTTTTCGTTGGCAGGCTCTTTCTCTGCCGGCGGATAGAAAAAATTAAAATCGATGACCGGATTTCATGAAAAACCCATTTTTGTTTTGTTGTATCAGCTATCAAGGCGGAGCCTTGCGGTATGCATTCCCGGGCAGAACCCGGGAACGAAAAAATTTAATCAATAGGTCAAAAAGCTAACTGTTAATGGCTAAAAGCTAAATGCACAGGACGAAAAAATTGGCCTTGATCATCGTTCCGGCCACGCTGCAATAAATTGACGGGCTATTGCCTGTCGTCCCGATGGGATTTATACAGTCCCGTATGGACGATAGGTAATAGCCTGGGGTTTTCAACCCCAGGCTACAAAGGCCGAAACGATGATCAGGACCAAAAAAATTCATCAGGAACAAGGACGAAATAACATCCCCGGGTAGGCGCACAGATTTAGGGAAATTAATTTGTCCGCGTTCCTTAGGAGTACCCGCTATGAATAAAAAAGTATTGGTCGTGGACGATGATCCTGATGTAAGATTGATTAACACCAGTATTGTTGAAGAAAACGGTTATACACCGCTTGAGGCCTCCGACGGTGAAGAAGGTCTCAAGATGGTCAAAAAGGAGAGACCTGACCTGATACTGCTTGATGTCCTGATGCCCAAACAGAGCGGGCTCAGGTTGTATCGGGTGTTAATGACAGATAAATCATTTAAAAAAATCCCTGTGGTTATCCTTTCCGGCATAGCGAAAAAGACCTTTCTGCGTTCTCAGAAGGCCTTAACCGAATTTGGCGGCGCCAGTGTGCCCGAACCGGAGATCTATTTAGAAAAACCTGTTGAGACCGAAGACCTTGCTGACACAATTAAAAAAATTCTTGGTTGATTATTCGGCAATCGTTCACAGGTTCAAGTTTAGGGACGAGGACGAAATAACATCCATAGGAGGCTGTCCGGGAATAGCAATTTTTTTCAAAATCAAGGCTTGCTCAAAAAATTACCGCAGACATATAGTTAATATTTCGAAGATAATTTTTTGAGCATAACGCAGAGTTTGGGAAAAAGGGCATTTTCGGACAGCCTCCCAGGCAGGCGCACATATTCAGGCCAGTTTTGTTCGATCTAAAAGCCTGAAAGTTGCAGGAATAGTTGGCTGTTTCAAGATATTTGTGCTTTTAGAGCGGGCAAAGATGGTCTGAAACTGTGATGTATAGTTGGGGAAGTTAATTATTTGACCTCGTTCCTTGACGTGTTTTAAATATCAAGTCAATTCTGGCTTGATAGAAATATTTTACAGGAGGATCCCATGGCGGTAATAACCATATCGAGACAATTTGGTGCAGGAGGGCAAATCCTTGGTCAAATGCTCGCTGATGAGTTGGAATATACCTTTGCTGACAATGAAATCATAC
Organism: Deltaproteobacteria bacterium; assembly: GCA_021163285.1. Classification (GTDB taxonomy): domain Bacteria; phylum Desulfobacterota; class DSM-4660; order Desulfatiglandales; family Desulfatiglandaceae; genus JAGGXA01. Next base: position 6,620 of record JAGGXA010000074.1, read on the forward strand.
AGAGACTTGCGAGAGAGGCCAATGTCTCAAGTAAATGGATAAAATCGTTTGAAAAAGAAGCCGGCGGCAGGTTATCATGGATTATCTCACGACTGGTTTCAAAGCGTTGGCTGGACCTCGTTCTTGGAGGAGAATACGGCTATCTGGATGAAAAAATATATCTCGATTACATGGTCCTGATTATTGCTCAGATTGCTGATGAGGGAAATGCCGTAATTATGGGCAGGGGAAGCCAGTATATCTTAAATGACCATCCGGATGCCTTTCATGTTCTTTTGATCGATGAAGTTGAAACCCGTATAAAGTTCATAGTGAAACAACATGGGGTTACAGAGGGAAAGGCTGCCAGTGCGGTGAATGTTGCTGATAGAAGGCGGTTGAATCTTTACGGTAGACTGGGCAAGAAGGATTACGACAATCCATTGCTTTACCATTTAGTATTGAATATGGGGAGGCTTGATCTGCAATCAGCGTTGAAAATTATATGTGCCATGACCAATCCGTAAAGGTTGATCATCATTCCCACTGCTTTGACATGTTGATGAGTGGTTTATTGAAGATGCTTTCTAAACTCCGCGCTCACAGCGGTGAATATGCCATTAAATTCCGGGTTGCGGAAGGAATTTGCCTGTGAATGGGTGTCACTTATTCCCGGTTAATCTCCTTCCTGAATGTAGTTAAGTCGAATTTACCGGGTTCGACCCTGAATTGTACCGCCCCTTTCCTGTCAATTCTGATGATCCTGCTTCCTGTCTTTTTAAGTCTTAAAAGGGTCTGTTTATGAGGGAAACCAAAATGATTTCCCTCTCCTGAAGAAATTACACATATCTCAGGTTTAACCATCCGAAGAAAACGCATAGTGCTTGAGTTGCGACTCCCATGATGGGGGGAGAGAAGCACATCGCTTTTAAGAGACGCGCCTGCGTTTGAAATGAGAATCCTTTCTCCCTGCTTTTCAATATCGCCGGGAAAGAGAAAAGATTTGCCGGCAAAAGATATCTTAAGCACAAGTGAATTATTATTCAAATTTCTCCTTTTACCGTAAACAGATAACGAATCGGTGCCTGGTGCAGGATGCAACAGGTCAATCCTGACCCCGTTTATTTTTATTCCGTTTGTCAGGTCGGCGGGAATGACCTTTTTGATCTTTTTTGTTTCAATAATGGAGATTAATTCCCTGAAAGATGCAACTCTTGCCATATCACCATTATACCAGAATTCTTGAGGGTGGAAAGCCCTTGCTATAAAGCGAAGACCGTTCATGTGATCGGCATTGGGATGACTTAAGACTATATAATCAATATGCAATATCTTTGAATGCCAAAGAAACGGCGCTACTGCCAACTTGCCGACATTAAAATTATCCATTGGAACGCCCCCTCCGTCAATCAGCATTTTTTTTCCGCCCGGAAATTCTACAAGGGCCGAATTTGCCTGTCCCACATCAAGAAATGTTACTCTCAGCTCTTTATTAAAGCAGACCCTGTATGACCAGTATCCGATATCCGTAATAAGAAGGATAACGGTTACCAATAGACCAATTCTGGCCCATTTCCAGCGTTTGAAAAAAAAGATTGAGAATATAAGGACGTAAAATATGATGATTTCAAATAAGTCAGGGGTAATCACCCATATGCTGGACCAGGGCAGGCCGGACCAGAACCTGATTATTCCCGTCATTAGATGCAGACCTGCCGTACCGAGATCAAGAAAAAGACCTGCAAGTCCGAGGGAAAAGGGCAGGGCAAGGACGCTTAATAACCCAAAGGGGATAATCCAAAGTCCAAGGATAGGTATGGCCGTCAAATTAGCGGGAACTGCTACAAGGGAAACCTGATGGAAGTAATAGGAGATAACGGGAAGAAGAAAGATTGAAGCTGCTATGCTGACAGCAATAAGACCGGTAAAATAGACCCTCAAATAATTAACAAATACATTTTTATGCGGTTTGTTGTCCGGAGAACCGAGTTTGTTCAGGATGGGGGGCGCTAACCACAGGATGCCTGCCACAGCAGAAAAGGATAACTGAAATGAAACGCTGAAAATAGATTGGGGGTCAATAGATAATATAACTAAGCCTGCCAGGGCAAGTGTGGACCAGACATCTTTTTCCCTCTTCAGAATCAGGGAACAGAGAAAGGTCAGTACCATTATCATAGCCCGCTGGCTCGATACCTGAAATCCTGCAAGCGCGGTATATCCTGTGACCGGAAGACAGGTCAAAAGGGCGGCAAGCGCCTGTGTATTTGTCCGAAGTAAGAGATAGTAAGAGCGTGCCGACAACCATTTGAATAAAAAAAAAGACACCCATGCCACAATCCCGATATGGAGGCCGGATACGGCAAGCAGATGCCCCAACCCGGTTTTGTTGAAAGGCTCCCTTAATTTCCGGCTGATTCCCTGTCGCTCTCCTAATATCAGCGCACGGTAGAGGGCAAAATCCTGTGGGGCAAGTCTTTCTTTGAAAAAGTCCCTGACAGGTCGTTGCAGCTTTTCTATAATCCCTTTGGGAAAAGGCAGATGACCGGGGCCTGCGGGCATAACGCACCTGCCGTCCGACACTGAAGCGGCACATGAAAGGCCCTTTAATTTCATTGCTGTCTCATAATCATAGCATCCCGGGTTATAGAAGTTTTTGAAGGGCCTTAAACGGGCGGGAAAGCGTATCTTATCCCCAGGCAGATAACAGGTTCCGTGATTAAATATGGTTACGAGGAGGTTTTCGTTTACCGGGATTATCTTGTCTTCGCAAGACAGCCTGTGCGCCTTGACTTGAAATTTACATACTCCCTTAATGATACGGGCAGGCTCAAGAACCGTCCCTGCTATTAAGGCTTTTTCGCGTTTTTCCGCAAATTGTGCAAGAGGGGAGGGACAGGGGTTTTTAAGGTTAAGAAGGACCCCTGCAAGAAAGAATGCGATGAGCAGGCTGAAGATCTTCGACTTTGAAGAGATAAAGAGCGTGGATAACAGGGAAAGAATAACGGAAATAAATAAAGGGAGCATTGTCCAGCCGGCAGAAGACACGACCTTTTGAGCTGTCAATATTCCTGCCGAGAAGCACAAAAAGATCGGTATAAGGGGACGGACAAAACATTTGAGACCTTTATTCATAGATAATCGCTTGAGGAATTTTTTAAAATCTCAAATCCCGATAATCTGAAATAGAAGTTAACCGTTCACCAGGAGGCTGTCCGAAAATGCCCTTTTTCCCAAACTCTGCGTTATACTCAAAGGCTGCCAACATAAGACGGAACAGTTGTTTTGGTGGATTCGTCGCTTACGCTCCTTAATCCATCCTGTGTCGGCTGCCGACGTAATTTTGCAGGGTGGATTAAGCGAAGCGAATCCACCAAAAAACGGAAAGTGTTCCGCTTTAAGTTTGTAGCCTTCTCAAAAAATTATCCTTGGAGGTAAGCGAGCTTGCGAGACTCGAAACCTAACCTGAATCTGAGTGCCAATTCTGTAAAGTTATTTTTGCGCGAACCCTAAGCGTTTACCAGTGCCCGGGATTTACGTGCTCAGGGCGAGTGAATAGAGCCAAATCATGTCGCTTGCTCTGAACGTGTGTGCAGATTGGGTGATAGTGTTAATTCTTTCCAAACTTAAAATCATTAAGGAAGAGGACGAAATAATATCCCCGGGCAGGTGCACGGATTCAGGTCAGGTGCACCTCGTTCCCACGCTTCCGCGCGGGAACGAGAGAAAAAATTCAATTGGTAATATTTTTCTAATGGGCAACCACAGGGGGTTGCCCCTGCGCATGGGCAGGACCCTGTGCCTGCCCTGAAATGATATATCAGTATGCAGTATATGTTTTTTTAATCAATCTTTTTGCCTGTGTCTGTTGGCATCCTTCAGAATTTGTTTACATTTACTTTGTACCTAAAACCTGCATAAACTATTTTCAAGAAGAAAATCATGCTTTTAATATCAACGAATTACAGAAA
>JAGGXA010000085.1 GCA_021163285.1 Deltaproteobacteria bacterium
AACATTTCTGTAATTCGTTGATATAAAAAGCATAATTTTCTTCTTGGAAATAGTTTATGCAGGTTTTAGGTTATAATCTTTGAACCCTGAACCCTGAACCCTGAACCTTTGAACGCTTATTAATTAACTGGAGGTAAAAATGAAAATATTTTCTCGATTGTTTCTTGCGGTGATATTTGTTTCATGTTTTGGGCATTATGCCTTTTGTGCGGATACCTGCAAGATCGGTGTAGTGGATACACAGAAATTACAGGAGAAATCCGAGGTATTTCAGAAAATCAGAGATAAGTTGGCGCAAAAGATCGAACCACTGCAACAGAAACTGAATAATGAAAAAGAGGAAATTGGCAAATTGGAAGAAGAGTTTAAAAAACAGAGCATGTTGTTGAGTCTTGATGCCAAAGAAGATAAGTTCAGGGAGTTAGAGAAAAAGAAACGGCATTTTAAATATTCCTACGAGGAGTTTAAGCAGGAAATGAGAAATGCCGAAGAGGATAGCAAGAGAGTAGTTTACAGGGATTTACAGAAAGTAGTTTTAAAAATCGGAAAAGCGGAAGGGTTATCTTTGATAATAGATAAGACTATGTCTGGTCTTATCTATTCGGATGATAAGTTAGATATAACCGATAAGGTTATCGAAGCATTTGACAAGAAACAGGATTAGGAGCACTGATAAAGTGGAATTTCAATTAGGAGAAATCGCCCGAATGGTTAAAGGAACGATTGTCGGGGATGACAGTATAATTATCACCGGAATTAATTCACTCGATGCCGCGGGTATGGGAGACATAGCCTTCTTTGCAGGGAGACAATATAAAGAACAGCTCAAAAATACAAAGGCATCGGCTGTGATTATTTCTGAAAAAACTGATTTATTTGACGGGCCTTTGGTGTTAATTGAAAATCCGGCCCTCGCTTTTGCAAGGGTTTCAGGCCTTTTTGCTCCTCCGGTTCCAAGGTATAACGGGATAAGCGATCAGGCGGTCGTACATGAAAGCTCCCGCCTCGGCAAGGGTGTCTCCATCTATCCCATGGCCTATATCGGCAAAGATGCAGTGATAGGTGATGAGACTATCCTGTTCCCGGGGACATTCATAGGTGAAAGGGTCGTAATTGGAAAAAGAACCGTTATCTATCCCAATGTTGTAATTATGCAGGATTGTATAATCGGGAATGATGTCATTATTCACGCGGGTACAGTAATAGGCAGTGATGGATTCGGTTTTGTTCGGAATGATTCCACGTCCGTTAAAATACCACAGGTTGGCATTGTACAAATTGACGACAATGTTGAAATTGGAGCAGGCAGTTGCATTGACAGGGCCGCGATGGGAAAGACATGGATAAAACGAGGAGTGAAGACTGACAATCTGGTGCAGATTGCCCATAATGTTGTTATTGGAGAAGATACCATAATAGTGGCGCAAGTAGGCATATCCGGCAGCGTGAATATCGGGCGTCAGGTAATTATCGGAGGACAGGCAGGTATATCCGACCACCTCGATATCGGGGATAAGGCTATGATAGGCGCTCAGTCGGGAATAGCAAAGGCCGTTTCTCCCGGGGATGTGGTATCAGGAACTCCTGCCCTGCCGCACCGTCTGACATTGAGGACCTCAAAACTGATAGCGCTGCTTCCCAAATTAAATGAACGTATAAGAAACATTGAGAAAAACCTGCGCGAACTGGAAAAAAAATAGAGGATAATTGATAATGGAATTACCACTTTACTACGAAGATATCATCAAAATACTTCCGCATCGTTATCCCTTTTTACTGGTTGACCGGATTATAGAAATAGAATTGAATAAAAGGGTGGTGGGTCTGAAAAATGTCACGGCGAATGAACAATTTTTTCAGGGGCATTTTCCGCGTAATCCGATTATGCCCGGGGTGCTTATTACCGAGGCAATGGCCCAGGTGGGAGGTATTCTTGCGCGCCTTTCGATTCCCGGTGTTATGGAAAAAGAAGATCAGGAAACAATATTTTTCATGACTATGGACAAAGTGAAATTCAGAAGGCCTGTTGTTCCGGGGGACCAGCTTAAGATTGAGATTAAGGCCCTGAGAACAGGCACCAGGGTCTGGAAGATGGCAGGCATGGCATTTGTAGATGATAATAAGGCCGTTGAAGCCGAGCTTACAGCTACGATCGGTTGAATAACAGGTGAGAAGTGTGACCTTACATGCCAGGGGTTTCCCTAAGTTCGTATAATCCCTCGTGAGCGGTTACGAAATATATGTAATATTATAATTGAGGCATGTTATGGAAATTCATCCTGCAGCAGTAGTCAGTTCCGGCGCGGAACTTGGAACCGGTGTCAAGATTGGCCCTTACAGTACGATAGGCTCAAATGTCAGGATAGGTAGCGATTCGATTATAGGCGCTCATGTTGTTATTGAGGGGCATACGGAGATCGGGGAAAGGAACAGGATCTCTCCATTTTCATCCATAGGAATAGCCCCGCAGGATGTAGCGTATAAAGGAGAGGATACCCGTCTGTTGATAGGAGATGATAATGTCATCAGGGAATATGTTACAATCAGCAGGGCAACAACAAAAGAGGAATGGAAAACGGTCATCGGCAATAGCAATTATATAATGGCCTATGCACATATTGCTCATGATTGTTATTTGGGCGACATGATAATCATGTCCAATGCAGCAACTCTCGGAGGACACATCAAGATAGGAGACCATTCGATCATCGGGGGTCTGGTTGCCATACATCAATTTGTCCGCATAGGTGCCTATGCCTTTATTGGCGGGATGACCGGTATAGTCAAGGATATTCCTCCCTTTATGATAACTTCAGGTTCACGGGCCAGGCTTTATGGTATTAACAGAAAGGGATTGACCAGGCAGGGGTTTTCCAAAGAGACTATTGGCGGGTTAAAAAAGGCCTATAGAATTATCTGGCGTCAGAACAGGAGGTTTAGTGAAGGGATAAAGCAGGTCAGAAACGAGGTAAAATCCACACCGGAATTGGAGGTGCTCCTTAACTTTTTTGAAGGATCAAAAAGGGGAATACTGCGATAGTAGGGCTGGTTTCTGCATATTTTTATTGTTATGGACCATAGATGTTTGTTGAATTACATGATTTAGTATGATGAAAGAGAGTGAAATTATCGGTCTGATTGCAGGTGGTGGGCAGTTTCCCCTGATGGTGGCTGAATCCGCAAAAAAAAAGGGGCGCCGTGTTGTGGCCGTGGCTCACAAGGGTGAGACGGATCCCTTATTATCAGAAAAATGCGACGAGATCACCTGGATTAAGCTGGGCCAGTTAGGCAGGTTAATCAAGACTTTTAAAAAGAGCGGCGCCTTCAAGGTATTGATGGCCGGTTCTATTCATAAGAAGCGGATGTTTGAGAATGTAATACCTGACATGAAGGGTCTTGCATTCATTTCAAAGCTGGCTATTTTCCACGATGATGGAATTTTGAGGGCGCTCGCGGATGAGTTGGGAAAGGAAGGTATAGAAATAATAAGTTCCACTGCTTTTCTCCCGGAACTTCTTGCTCCATCAGGATGTCTTACAAAAAAAAGACCATCCAGTGCGGAGGAAGAGGATATCCGGTTTGGATGGGCCATAGCAAAAGAGCTGGGACGTCTCGATATAGGTCAGTGTGTTGTGGTAAAAAGAAAAACCGTCCTTGCGCTTGAGGCCATTGATGGTACTGATGCAACTATCTTAAGGGGAGGGAGTCTGGCCAGGGAAAAAGCGGTTGTGGTTAAACTGAGTAAGCCGAATCAGGATCTCCGCTTTGATGTGCCGACGATCGGTCTTGAAACACTTAAGGCGATATCCCTTGCGAAGGCTTCCGTGCTTGCCATTGAGTCTGGAAAGACCCTGATATTTGATAAAGAAGAAATGATTGCTTTTGCGGACAAGAAAGGCATTTCTATAGTCTGCCGGTAATTAGTGTCTGAAGGAAAACTAAAAACAGATACTATTCCGGTTATTTAAACATTATGGCTGCCAACTTAAAGTGACACGCTTTCCGCTTTTTGGTGGATTCGGTGCGCTTAATCCACCCTGCAAAGTTATCCTATTCAAAAACCATGATAAAATTCATTTTCAATTTACAAAAAGACTTTATTTACGCATGTTATATTTTAACACACTGCCCATTACCATGAAATTTGGATAGGATACCTGCAAAGTTCTGTTTGTAGCCGACGTAGGATGGATTAAGGATCGTAAGCGATGAATTCACCAAAGCAGCTGGAATGAAATAATCTCAGCATATCGCACAGAATTTTTGTTCGTCTTCAAGGCTTGGTAACAGTTGCATAGCAGATACGGGTTTGAAACCCGTATCTGCCAAAAGCCTTTTACCGCAACGTAGAAGATGGACAAAAGAACAAGCAGGATGCTGAGGTTGTTTTCTGTAAGTTTCCTTAGTCCTTAGCTATTGGCTCAAAGAACTATCTGTTTAATTTTAAAAGCTAAAAGTTAATTATTAATGGCTCAAAAACATCGATTTGGGAAACGTCATTAATCTACCGGAAATTTGGCAATTTCAGCTTTTCGTTCAAGAGGAAACAAGATAGAGATGAACCAAAAAAAGTTGAGGGTTGGAGTTATCGGCGTCGGACACCTTGGGAAATATCATGCCGAGAAATACAGAGACATCCCTGATGTGGAACTTGTGGGCGTGGTTGATGCCGATATTAACAGGGCAAAAGAGATAGCCCGGACTTGTAATACAATGGCCTTTGAAGAATTTCGTGATATCCTCGATATGGTGGATGCAGTGAGTCTTGCCGTGCCTACTGAGATGCATTTTGAGTTGGGAAAAGCAATTCTTTCAAGGGGTATTCATCTGCTGATAGAAAAACCGATTACTTACAGGCTTAAGGATGCCGATATCCTGCTTGATATGGCGGCAGAAAAAGGTCTGGCGCTTCAGGTCGGCCATGTTGAGCGTTTTAATCCTGCCGTGATTAAGATGGAGTCGATGTTAGACAGACCTATATTTATTGAATCCCACCGTCTTCATCTGTTTACATCAAGAGGAACGGACGTTGATGTTGTTCTTGATCTGATGATCCATGACATTGATATAATTCTCCATGTTGTTAAATCAAAGGTTAAAGAGGTACATGCTGTGGGGCTGTCCGTCGTAACCTCAAGGACGGATATCGCCAATGCCAGGTTAATCTTTGAAAATGGGGCTGTAGCAAATTTGACGGCAAACAGGGTGTCAAACAAAATAATCAGAAAGATACGTATATTCCAGCCGGATGTTTATCTCTCAACAGATTGTCTCAAGAGAGAGATTAGCGTTACAAGGCTCCAGGATGATATTAATCCTCCCGGCGGTTTTCCGCAGATTGCCTCCCAAAAAATGAAATATCCCGGCAGTGACCCGCTTGCCGATGAGATTTCATCTTTTGTAAAGGCTGTTATTAATAGTTCAGAGCCGGCTGTAACCGGTTCAGATGGACGAAACGCTCTGAAAGTTGCCATTGAAATTATTGACCAGATCGAAAAAGGCTGCAAGACCTTTAAGGCCGTTTCCTGATTCGAGGGATTCCAGCCTTGTGCTTATTGTGGCAGGAGAGGCCTCAGCGGATTTGCATGGTTCAAACCTTGTTAAATCAATGAAGCGCCTTAAGCCGTCTCTTGTATTTCAGGGTATAGGCGGAAAAAAAATGGAGCAGGCCGGAGTAAAGATACTTTTTTCCGCTTCAGATATGGCCGTTGTTGGATTGACGGAGGTCATAACCAGAATTCGCATTATAATCAGGGCTTCAATCAGACTCAAATCCATAATAAGATACAGAAGACCGGCCCTCCTCATATTAATAGATTATCCTGATTTTAACCTCCATATCGCCAGGATTGCCAAACGTTATAAGATCCCCGTATTATATTATATTAGTCCTCAAGTCTGGGCATGGCGGAGCCGAAGGGTAAAAAAGATCGCGCGCCTTGTTGACCGGATGGCCGTTATCCTGCCGTTTGAAAAGGCTTTTTACAGGCAGAGGGGTGTAAAGGTCGATTACGTTGGGCACCCCCTGCTGGATATATGTCCGGCGGATGAGAATAAAGACCTGACCATGGTTAATTTAAAGGCGGATCATGATTACCCGGTAATAGGATTGCTTCCGGGCAGCCGGGAGGCGGAAGTGATGAGCCTTCTTCCTGTTATGCTCAAATCAGCAGAAATTATAAGAGAGTATTATCCGGCCATGAGGTGCGTTTTACCTCTTGCCTCTACCATTAAATCCGGATTCGTTCAATCCTTAATCAGTAAGTCATCCGTCCGGGTAGAGGTTGTTCATGGAAATGTTTATGATGCTTTAAAAGTCTGTCACGTAGCGCTTGTTGCGTCAGGGACGGTTACCCTTGAAACTGCCATTATGGAGGTACCCATGGTTATTGTCTACAGGGTGTCTCCTCTCAGTTATCGGGTGGGCAGGGTGATGATAAAAGTACCGTTTATAGGCTTAGTGAATCTTGTGGTCGGAGAAGCGGTCGTACCGGAACTGATCCAGGATGAAGTAACCCCCGAAAGGCTTGCCGATGAGGTCAGGATTATCATAGAAGATTCGGTTGTCAGGGAGAAAATGATTAATAAATTAAAAGCAGTCAAAAGATGTCTTGGAAGGGGAGGGGCATCTGATAAGACTGCCGGAATAGCCCTTAAGATGATCAACGGCAGTGAGGTGATTTAATGGTCGGCACTATTATGATTGTAGATGACGAGGTGAACATTCTCCAGAGCCTCGAAGGCATACTTTCTGATGAAGGGTTTGAGAGTATCTGTGTTGAGAGCGGGACCAGGGCGCTTGAAAAGATGGAAGAACTTGTCCCGGATCTCGTGCTCCTCGATATCTGGATGCCTGGTATCAGTGGTATGGAGACACTTCAAAAGATTAAGGGAGCCTATCCAAATATTCAGGTAATTATGATGACTGGGCATGGCACCATAGAAACGGCTGTAAAGGCTACGAAGATGGGTGCGTATGATTTCATTGAAAAACCTCTTTCGATCGAAAAGCTCCTCCTGTCTATCAATAATGCCCTTGATTATTATAAACTTGAAGAAGAGGTCAATTTTCTGAAGGAAAAAGAGAAGGAGAAATATAAGATAACCGGCCACAGCAGGTTGATTAATGAATTAAAGGAACAGATCAGGATAGTTGCACCTACAAATGCCTGGATCCTTATTACAGGTGAAAACGGTACTGGAAAGGAACTTGTAGCGCATACCATACATATACTGAGCAAACGGAGCAGCAAGCCGTTTGTTGATGTTAACTGTGCAGCGATTCCTGAAGAACTTATTGAGAGTGAATTGTTCGGACATGAAAAAGGGGCTTTTACCGGGGCCACAACAATGAAGAAAGGCAAGTTTGATCTTGCACATGAAGGAACTATCTTCCTGGATGAGATCGGCGATATGAGCCTGAAGGCCCAGTCAAAGACCCTCAGAATATTGCAGGAACAAAAATTTGACAGAGTAGGAGGTTCAAGGACTATTAATGTGGATGTGCGTGTTATTGCCGCCACAAATAAAGAGCTCGAAGCTGAAATAGACAAGGGAACTTTCAGGGAAGACCTCTATTACAGATTAAATGTTATACCTATCAGAGTGCCTTCCTTAAAAGACCGAAAGGAAGATATCCCTGAACTTGTGAATACATTCCAGAAAGATTTTTTCAGGAATACAAACATCGGCCCCAAGAAATTTTCTGAAGAGAGTTTAATTATATTAAAAAACTATGAGTGGCCGGGAAATATCAGGGAGCTGAAAAACCTCGTGGAGAGACTCCTGATCATGACAAAAGATGACGTGATACACCCAAAAGATATCCCGCCGCCTTTCAACCGGAGGACTGAGCTTAAAGGAGGTTTCCAGCCTGCTTTATTAATGAGCCAAACATTCAAGGAGGCGAAGAGCGAATTTGAAAGGGCCTTTATTGAAACCAAATTAAAAGAGTTTAACGGAAATATTTCCCAGACTGCAGAGGCCATCGGTATTGAGAGAAGCAACCTTCACAGAAAGATCAAGACGTATGGCCTTAATGGTTTCAGGTCTTAGAAACTGCATTAATCTTCTCCCATAACTCGATCTGTCCCTGTCTTGTTTTTGCAGAAAAGAGTACAGGTTCCGACTTAACGATATTCTCAAGCTTCTTCCTGATTACCTTAACCCTGTTGTTTACCTTCTGCCGGGAGAGTTTATCCACTTTTGTGAGCGCTATGATGGTTTCGATTCCATAGGATTCAAGCCAGGTCAAAAGTTCTATGTCCCCATTTGAAGGTTCCCGCCTGATATCGAATATTACTACTACTGCGTTAAGGGTGAGGCGTCTTTTTAAATATGTTTCAACCATATTCCGCCATGTTTTTTTTACGTTGAGCGGGACCCGCGCAAAACCATAGCCGGGCAGATCGACAAAATAGAAGGAGTCACCCAAAGAAAAAAAATTGATTGCCTGGGTCCTGCCCGGCCTGGAACTTGTCTTTGCAAGTTTCTTTCGGTTGACAAGGACATTCAGAAGAGAGGACTTGCCAACGTTCGATCTGCCTGCAAAGGCGATTTCAGGTCTGTCAGCCGGAGGGTATTGACTTTCACGAAACGCACTTGTGAGAAATTTGGCATCCATAATATACTACCTAAAACCTGCATAAACTATTTTCAAGAAGAAAATTATGCTTTTAATATCAACGAATTACAGAAATGTTGTGCTTGTATAACACGCATT
>JAGGXA010000179.1 GCA_021163285.1 Deltaproteobacteria bacterium
AATGCGTGTTATACAAGCACAACATTTCTGTAATTCGTTAATATTAAAAGCATAATTTTCTTTTTGAAAATAGTTTATGCAGGTTTTAGGTAATATAAAAAATAGCGCTATATTTGTTAAAGTGGAATTTTTGAAGAAGAAAGGAGTCCTTGTCATGCAGATGAACGTTTCAGTAACATCCGAGCTTTACGAATTTGTTCAACGCAAGGTTCAATCCGGTCTTTACGGGAATGCCAGCGAAGTAGCCCGGGATGCCCTTCGACGGATGGATGAACGTGCTGTCGTTGACACAGCCTGGGGCGAGTTGAATAACACCCTGAAAGCATCTGTTGCAAGTGGCCGAAGCCCGCACTCTGTCAGAGATATAATCTCACGGACGCCCCGCGGAAGTAACGAATGACTTCAGGCCGATATTGGTTGACTCGGTCGGTTGAGAATGATTTGGCCGATATTACGAAGTACACGCTCGAAACCTGGGGCGAAAAGCAACTGGAAATTTACCGGCATCGCCTCGAAAAGCGGCTGGATTTTTTGATTGAATTCCCCGAACTTGGGAGAAACCATCCAATGCTGCGCAGCAATTTCCGATATGTGGCGGAAGGTAAACATTATATTTTCTACCGCCGTGTCGGGGCCGACATAGAGATTTTGCGGTTTCTGCACTGTCGTTCCGACATAATCAGCAAGCTCTCCGCCTATCTCTGACAGCCCCGATCCAGGGAAAATTCAGTCTTAAGTTTCCTTTTGGTGGATTCGTCGCTTATGCTCCTTAATCCACCCTACAATCCTACCAGCTTTATATAAAATGTGCAGGGTGGATTAAGCGCACCGAATCCACCAAAAAATTCCCAAAACCTAAAACTCAAAACTGCGGCTTTACTGCTTTAGCATAATATCTACTTGAAACTGCTGACTTTACCAATCATAACTTACCATTTACAGACAAAACTTACATAAAAATTTCGTCCGATTTCCGGGACCTTAATGCCGGTTCTAAACGGATCTCTCTGGTATGAAAGATGCTCAACATACTGTTTGTCAAAAATATTATCTATTCCTGCAAAGATATTTAAATTTTTATAGTTTGTTCCAGCCTTAAAATTTACGATTGCCCAACCCGGAGTCTTTTCTTCGTTCAGGTCGGAGTCAGTGCGGTGCTGATCATCGGCAAAGATGGATTCTACATCGATAAAATATTTTTCAATATCATATCTTATTGAAATTCTGCCTGTAAGCGGTGATATTTCAGAAAGAGGCTTGTCAGAGGTGTCATCTTTTCCCCATGTATAAGACAGCCCGCTTTCAAAAATAAGATCAAAGGGAAGGAATAGATTAAAGCTGGCCTCGCCTCCGTATAAGGCAGCGTCAACATTTTTAAAGCTTCTTGCATTTTTGACCGGCCCTGTTATATTGCATACCGTGATAAAGTCTTTTATGTCAGCGTAATAAAATGTTGCTTTCCCATAAACCCGGCTTTCTATGTTATATTTAATGCCGATATCAAATTCCCGATTTTTTACAGGATCAAGCTTGGGATTGCCCACCCAGTTCGGTATTGATGATGGTTTTTTCATGGCTATATATCTTTCATCAGGACCCGGAGGGCGGGTAACATGACCTAATCCTGCAAAAAGTTCTATATTTTCCACCATCCGGTATGTAAGCTGAATATTGCCGCCTGCATAAGAATCAGTCTCTTTACGGTCCCGCGTGCCGCAATACATGTTGTACAGATCACTACGGTCATCATTTGCTTTTGACCTGCTTTGGTCAATCCTTGCTCCTATAGTCAACTTCAGATTTTTTTTAAGCGGACGCCTGTATTCACAAAAAGCGCCGATATTATTTAAATCAACATCCGGCATCATCTTTTGCGTTCCTGCCGGCGATGTATTTTCAGCATCCCAGTTTCTGAAATAATAGTCAATTCCTGAGGTTAATCTGCCGCTGTAAACGGCAATGTCTGACTCAAGTTTTCCGCCGAAAGTTTTTGCTTCTGCATAACTCCTCATCATATATCCCGAGGTGAATCCTGTAGAAGAAACTCTTCTCTCATCAGTCATATCATGTTTTACCTGATTACAGTAAAATTGAGCTTTCAGCTTTTTAATACAGTTGGAAATGTCTGAGATCTCATACTTTACATTCAGTCGATCAGTATCGTCATAAACAGCATCCATAAAAAGATAGGGATAGATAATATCGTCGGCCTCCTGGCGGGCATAACCGATTTCCAGTCTGTGATTCGCAAGGAGATTGAATCCAAATTTGCTCCAAAACGTGTTAATGGAATAAACCTTGTCGTCCTCTTCCCCATCTTTATATCTGTTTGGCGAAGAAGCGGGATAGAGTTCCGTGATCCGGTCACCATCCCCGTCCTTATAAGGAAGCGAGTATCTATAAGCGCAGCCGAAAAGGGCATCGACTTTGTCGTCACTATAGGAGGTATTAAAAGAAGTATTGATATTTTTATAGGAACCGGTAAAAACATTTACAGATCCCCTCCATCCTTTTTCCGGCCGCGTGGTCTTGATTTCAACCAGTCCTCCCAGACTTCCTGGATTTTTAACATCAAACGGGCCCTTGAGAACGGAAATTTTTTCAATCTCCCCGAAATCGATATGGAAGGAATTAGGGTCCATCCGGTTCGGGCAGGCGCCATAGATTCTCATCCCGTCAATAAGCACATTTATGTTATCTCTTGAAAATCCACGAAGAACAATGTCATTTGCTATTGCGCCTTTTCTGACCGAATTTATACCCTCAATAACCTTGAGGGCCTCTCCCACATCCCTGGCCGGTGTTTCTCTGATCTCCTTGGCTTCGAGGCATTCTTTTTGCGGTACTTCCCTTTCTCCTCTGACAATGATTTCTTCAAGTATTATGGCTTCAGCAAATAATTTACTGCATAATGTTAATAAAATTATCAATAAAATGGCTGTATATGCATAATATTTTTTCATTTTGGTATCTTTGGCGGATATGGAATCCGTCCCTACGGTTTTCAATATCACATGATAATTTTGATCGGTTGCGGGTGCAAAGCCCGCATTAGTTAGTGTCCATCCAATAACCTGCCTGAAAAACCATAAAAAATATATGTAACCGTTCACGAACGTTGAAATCAGGAATTCCGGCATCCTTCACACCTCATTTACGCTTTGCAGATGCTGCTTTTCGTCTGGTTCCCATTCTCCAGCGTAGAAACCCGTATGGTATTCATTCCCACGCTGGAGCGTGGGAACGAGAAAAAAGATAATTTAAAATAGCATCTCTCGTTTCCATGCTCCAGTGTGAGAACGCATACCATATGGGAATTCCCGCGCTGGAGCATGGGAACGAGGCAGGAACAGCATCTAAAAAATGTAAACTGAATTTGAAGGGTACCTATTTTTTCCTGATAAATATAACTTGAAGAATGTACAGAAAAAATGATTGCTTAATTTTGGTTACAATTAACTGAAGCTTAGAATAAAAGGCCCATTCCATCCTTGTAAAGAGAGATGAATGGGCCCCGGGATATCGTCCCTGCCATAAAAATGGCCTGGAAGACGTCTCTTTTTCTACCAGAAGACCGTAAAACCAAGTTCAAAATTATACTCAGTATAATTTGGTCGAGAGTTATTATACTCGCTGTCCATGGAGCCGGCAGGAAGGCCGAGCTGTTTTTCCAGGCTCCTGTCATAAGAGGAAGTGTTAACTTTTCCATCATCCATAAGTCCTACTCCTAATGCAAAATCGATCTTTACCGAGTCGGAAGGCTTGATGGTCAGGCCGGCGCTTATAAAATGTTCGACAGTGGTTGGTACGGATGGTATAAATTGATCATTATCCATTGCAATATCCATATAATGGTAACCTACGCCTATCCTGTAGATATCTCCAAAAAAGTACTCCACACCGACGCTTATAGGCATCTGGTTGTCAATACTTAAGGGAAGGAATATTTTATCCGTCCCTCTCGGATTAGCAGCGGCAAAATCTGCGCTCTTAATCTTCAAAGTCAGCTTATCCCAGTCTTCATCCCACATGTAATATTTGATGTCCGCGCTGAACCTCCAGGAGGGTGTGGGCATATATGCCATGCCAAAACCGAAGCTCCGGGGAAAATCCAGGTTTCGAATCTCAATATCAATATCATTAAAATCTCTATATGGGGAACCAACACCGTTAGTGACAGGCGTAGTACACATTTTTATATCACCGTCCCTGTTTTTGGGCTCGGCTGCACCTTGCATAAAGGTATCGTCATAGAAAAGCCCGAATTGCAGATGTTTGTTCGGCTTATATGCAAGGCCTATGGTAGTTGACGCACCCCAGCCATACATGTCTCCTGTGTTAAAAAAAGCAATGCCGAAAGGCAGAGCGAGATTAAAGTTCGCATAGTCGGCGGCAATACGCGCCCCCACAGAGAGTTCCGGCGTAATCTGGTAAGAGAGAAAAGGCCCAAACCTGTAATGAACAAGCTTGGTATGTATTTTCATTCCGCCGAAGTATTTAGTGTTATATGAATAATCAACCAGGAATCCGTCCGGCACATAAAAATTTAATCCCCAGGTCATGGGAGAATCTTTTATATGATGGAGATAGGCCAGCACGGGTAAAAGTGCAAAGCTGTCCGTACCTTTGGTGTCATATCTTTCTCCATTAGTGCCCGTATATTTGAAATGAAAGTCAGTCTCTGCAAACATGTAGTATGCTTCAAGAGAATCGTCCATACCGTTCATATTTTGTGTGATAAAAGATCCGAGAGCCGGATTGAAGATGGTGTCAGTCGGCTGCTCTCCAATCGCAATACCAGTATTTCCTCTGCTGGTTTGTGCAGCGTTCTGGCTTATCCGCTTGATAAAATCAAGAAATGCCCATGATTTTTGCGGAATGCTTATTGTAATAAATAAACCGCAGCATATTATAATTAAAATGTGTTTAAAGAATATGCCATGAATACCCTTAACCCGATTTTTACAACAAAATTCTTCCCTCAACATAACAAACTCCTTTGGCACTGGTAACATTAAAAAGCGAGGATAAAGATGGCTCATGAGGCGAAAGGAGTGGATACCGTCTGTAAACACCTATGGGCCAAAGGCTCCTTTGTTGAACCTCACAGTATTGGCCCCATGAACCCTTTCATTTTTACTTTACACTTGGCAGGCAAGGCTCCACCTGAACTTCCACATCTCAGGTGTGACGAGTTTCCAGCCTGTGGAAGTGGGATTACCTGCCGTATCTGATTTGACTCCAGCTTCTTCCGGGTCTAAAAGATATTCTGCCATTTTATTGCCCCCCTTCAAAGTTTGTTTAAAAGTCATTTGATTGTCGGAACATAATGATATAATGTTTCCCTAATACAATAATTTGACCTTTTCTATCATCACCTCCTTTTTGTAAATATATTCGGCTGAAATCAGTATCGGTTCAAAATA
>JAGGXA010000115.1 GCA_021163285.1 Deltaproteobacteria bacterium
AAGTATCGTAGTACGTCTGCGTCCTTGCCGCCTTGCACCTGCCTGCAGCAGGCAGGTCTTCGGCAAACTCGACGCTTGCAGGATTTAGGTTACACTTGGCAGTGAAGAACAAAAGGCGCAGTAATAGCGGGCTATTTCAAGGTTTTTGCTCTTTAAAATCTGCCGAAAATGACCTGGAGATGAGATGCCGAAATGTTAAGTTATTTTTGCGCGAGCCCTTTGCGACGGCCTGCGTGGGGAAACGTATTGAGTGTCCGGATATGCATTACCACACAGCGTGGTAACGATGGGGTGAACTGCAGAGATCGAATAATTTTGTAACCAGATCAACAAAATATCAGAGAGATAACTCTTGTGGAAAACCTGAAGATTTTTTTCGATTATATATTAGATTTTGATAATTATGATATTACTGCTTTGGACAGGTGCCATAATCTGTTCCTTTTCAGTGCGATATTATCCAAAAAACCGGAAAATATCCTGGAACTGGGCATTGGCACCGGCAACGTTACCCAAAGTCTGATCCATGCCTTACGTTATAATAAAAAGGGGAAGCTTACCTGTGTGGACAACTGGTTTAACCGGGGCGGACAGGAGCCGGACGGAATAGACAAGGTCCGCGCAGCAGGAGCAGAGGTCATTGCTCCGGTTACGGAAGAGGAGTTTGTAAGGAATTGCCCTTCGGATATGTACGATTTTCTGATTTCGGACGCAGATGCATTCCTGAGCGGTTTATGGGTGGATGAATATCTCAGGATTACGAAACAAAATGGATTCATGTTTTTCCACAACACCAATCTCAGGGAGATATATCCCAACTTGCAGTTGATTGAAAAACGGGTCAAAGAACTTGGTCTTTTGTCTTACCATTTTACTGAAAACAGCCGTCCCGACGAACGCTGTAACAGGGGATGGTTGTTTGCAATAAATAACAAAAGAGATGGAGCAGCTCTGAAGGCTACGCAGCGGAAAGCCGGACTTGAAAGATTCGGAACAGCAAAAACCGGTTTTGACGGCAATGTTGAAGTGATTCACGATAACCTTGCCGAAAATGTGCTTTATCTTGGTCTGATGGCCGGCAAAAATTACGGTTGGGGTGTATGCAGTAAATATCTTATAGAAGAATTGTCTAAAAAAGTAAAAACCCATGTTTTAAATGAAAAGGACGGTTCTGCAACAGAGAAAAATTTGAATGGCAAATTATTCCAGGCCCTGACCAGCGTTGATTTTTTCGCTATCTACGAAGACGCGCGGGGAAGAGAAAATTATGGATATACATTTTTTGAAAATGAATTGACTGATAATTCTGTTGAAAATGCAAAAAAATATGATCTGGTGCTGGGAGGATCGAGCTGGTGCCGCGACCGGATGCGGGAAAAAGGGATCAACAATTGTGCAGTGCTGATCCAGGGGATCGATCCGGTTAATTTTTACCCAATCAGAGAAGAAAAAACCCAGGATGCTTTTGTTGTCTTTTCCGGCGGCAAGTTTGAATTAAGAAAAGGGCAGGACATGATATTGAAGGCCATGAAAATACTCCAGGAAAAATATACCGACATTTTCCTGGTCAACTGCTGGTATAATATATGGCCCCAATCAATGCAGTTGATGAACTATTCCCAGTATATAGAATTTGAATATAAAGAGGGTTGTTCCTGGAAGGAGGCCATGAACCACGTTTATGGAATTAACGGTCTTGATCCTGCTCGAATCAAGACCTGTGAACTGGTTGCCAATGAGAAACAAAGGGATATATATAAAGAAACCGATATAGGGGTTTTTCCGAATCGATGCGAGGGAGGAACCAATCTTGTTCTGATGGAATATATGGCCTGTGCAAAACCTGTGATTGCTTCCGACACAAGCGGCCACAAAGATATTGTTTCAGCGGATAATGCCCTTCTCTTAAATGAGCTTCGAGATATTAACCTTGTGGATGCCGACGGAAAACTGGTTGGCCGCTGGCAGGAACCTTCACTTGAGCAGCTCGTTTCAACTATTGAATATGCCTATCATCACCGTGATGAAATCAAGAAGGCAGGCAAGAGGGCAGGTGAAGACCTTAAGCAGTTCACATGGGAAAAGAGCGCGATGCAGGCGCTGGATATTCTAAACTGCTGACTTTAACCCTAAGTTCTTCTGTAACGCGTCTGAACACTGAATCCCAATCCCCCGGTCTTTCCTGTCTGAAAAGCCGCATGGTCGGATACCACGGGCTGTCTTTTCGTCCCATCATCCAACGCCAGTCCGGAATAAAAGGCAATAAAACCCAAATCGGCTTTCCCATGGCCCCCGCCAGATGGGCAACAGAAGTATCAACGGAAATTACAAGGTCAAGATTTTCTATTGCGCCTGCGGTGTCGCTAAAGTCCTCGAACCTGTCTCCTAAGTTGATTAACCCGGCTCTCTGGGATATTTCTTCCGACTTACCTTTTAATTCTCCTTTTTGCAGTCCATATAATCTGATTCCGGGAATTTCAGCCAACGGTAAAAACTGTTTAAGCGTGCATGAACGGTTGCGGTCATTCAGATGCTGAGGTCTGCCGGCCCAGACAATACCTACTTTGTAACCGGTACCCAGTCGATTTCGCCGGCAGCCTGCTTTTTTGGGGTCTGCATGAAGGTATGGAACGTTGGCGGGTATTGTTTTCAATTTTGTCTTAAATATCAGTGGAAGGGTTAATAATGGCACATAAAGATCAAAAACAACCGGCGGCTTTCCATCAGATGACCTCTCAACCAGTTTGTCAATCCCTGGAAAACCTTGTAACAGGTTAATCAAGGATTTCCTGGTTTCCAGGATTACCGTTCCGCACATGGATTTTACCATCGGTATGTATCTTACGAATTGAATGGTATCTCCAAGACCCTGCTCATCATGAATAAGGATTGTTTTGTCCAAAGCAGCGGTGCCGTCCCAGCGAGACACATCATAACGGTAAGGATAGATGGTCTTCCATTTGTCGGTTTTAAATCTCCACTCATAATCCTCAAACCCCCGCTTAAAGTCTTCATTCAATAAATAGGTAAAGGATCTATTCCAATGGGCGACTGCCAGGCCCGGTTTGAAGGAAATTGCCAGGGTAAAATTCTTTATTGCGCCGTCTATATCCCCTTGATTTTTTAGTGTGAGAGCCAGGTTATTGTATGCCTCGGCGTAGTCGGGTTTGAGCTTTATTGCAATGGCAAGATTTTCAATTGCGCGCTCATACTCTTCTTGCAGGCGCAAAGTACTGCCAAGGTTGTAATATCCCTCGGCCAGATCGGGCTTGATCCGCACTACCTGTTTATAATTTTGCACTGCTTCCTCAAGACTGCCTTTGCTTCGTAGAGCATTCCCCAGATTGTTATATGCCTCAAGAAAGTTCGGTCTGAAACGCACTGCCTGTTCATAATACTTTATTGCAGCATCAGGATTGTCCTGTGCCTGCATGACATCGCCAAGATTATAATATGCTTCGGCAAAGTCATGCCTTAACTGTATTGCTTTTTGAAAACATGATATTGCCGAGTTTATCTTTTTTTGTCCAATGTATGCTTTTCCCATATTGTTGTAAGGTTCAGCAAGGTCAGGCCGTAACTTCAATGCCTTGAGAAAACATGAAATGGATTCATTGAATTTCCGCTGTGCCAGAAAGACATTTCCAGCGTCATAGCAGGCTTCAACATAATCCGGTTTTAAAGTTATGGCCTTTTGATAATAGAAAACCGCTTCCTGGAGGGCGCCCAGTTCCTGAAGAGCATTCCCCATATTATAGTTTGACTCAACACGATTTGGATCTAAATGAAGGGCCTTTTTATAATATTCGATTGCCCTGGTAATATTGCCCAATTGTTGGGATATGATGCCTGAATTATGATATGCCTGAACAAAATCGGGATCTAATATAATAACCTTTTGAAAGCAGGCTAAAGCAGGCTTTAGCCTGCCAAGTTGATGGAAGGCTGCTCCCATATTATAACAGGCCTTATAATCGGCCGGATTTAATGCGGTTACTCTTTGATAGCAAGAGATCGCCTGTTCAAAATCACCTTGATCCATCAATGTATTTCCCAGATTAAAATATAGTTCAACAGTCTCTGAAGTTGATTCCATTGCTTTATCATAACAAGGCATAAGTTGGTTTTAACCTAAAACCTGCAAGCGTCGAGTTTGCCGAAGACCTGCCTGCTGCAGGCAGGTGCAAGGCGGCAAGGGCGCAGACGTACTACGAT
>JAGGXA010000259.1 GCA_021163285.1 Deltaproteobacteria bacterium
CATTTCTGTAATTCGTTGATATTAAAAGCATAATTTTCTTCTTGAAAATAGTTTATGCAGGTTTTAGGTGGAACTAAAAATTGTAAATTGCAGAAGATGCTTATAACCTCTTAAATCAGCGACAGGATGCCGCTGCCACTTTTCTGCCAAGTGTAAAGTAAAAATGAAGGATGCCCAAAAATCGTGTAAACAAACTGTAGGTACCTGGTGAAATGAAAGAAGATAACGCATTAATGATATTGTTTTTTTTATTATGCGGTGAAAAATTCGGTCTGAAAGTATCGGATATCCTGGAAGTTAACAGGACTCCGGAAATTATGCCGCTTCATGGGACAAATGAAAATCTTGTCGGATTAATAAACTTTCATGGGAAATGCGCGCCTGTATTAGCATTAGACAGGTTGCTGACGCTAAATTCTACTGACACAGGCAGGGAATTATTCATAGCACTGAAGACGAAAAATGAACCATTATGCTTCCTCGTTGACGAGCTGACGGGTTTTAAAACAATAACGGACAAAGATAAAAAAAATTATGATGATATCCATTATAAGTCCGACTCAGAGCACCTTTCATTTGTTTATATAAAGTCCGGTTCAATGATTCCTGTTCTTGATGCCAATTTTTTGACGGAAAAAGGCTTAAGGAACAAGGACAAATTATTGCCCCTGGTTTGAAATGAATAAATTGGAATACGCTGAATTTATTGAAATTATTAAAAAAAAGAGTGGGATCAATCTTGTTTCAATCGATTACACACGCATTTCCCGTCTTGTTAATGAAAGGGAAAAAATATCAGGATGTAAATCATTCCATGAGTATATAAAATATCTTGGTTCAGGAAGTGCGGAAAATGAATGGGAGGAATTGCTTCAAAAGATAACGATTTCAGAGACCTATTTTTTCAGGGACACGAGTCAATGCAACGCACTCAAAGATTATATCCTGCCAAGACTGATAAAATTCAAAAAAGATAAAAAGATTAGAGTATGGTCTGCCGGATGTTCAACAGGTGAAGAGGCCTATACCATAGCCATTATCCTTAACCAGCGGATATCTGATATTAAATCGTGGGATATCAGGATAACCGGCACTGACATTAACCGCAAATCGATAGAAACAGCAAGAAATGGTTTTTACGGAAAAAACTCGTTCAGGGGGGTTGATGACGAGATAATTGACCGGTATTTTATTAAAAAAGATCGGAGGCTGGGACCCAAAGGGTTTATTAAGAGAGATGTTCAATTTGAGATCTTTAATATGAAGATAGGTGAGAAAAAATTCTTTCCATCTAATTACATGAATTTTGATATTATTTTTTGTCGTAATGTTCTTGTCTATTTCGAAAAAAAGGATGCCAGCAATATTCTTAAAGGATTTAATAATTCTCTCCTCCACAAAGGTTATCTTGTATTAGGACACTCGGAAGCATCTCTTGCTGCAAGGGATCTTTTTACGCCTGTTCGGACCAAAGATACCTTTATATATGTTCCAATCAAGATAATGCCCTCTGATAAGCGGCCTAACAAACCGGAAATATCCGGCCGGAGTAAGCTTAAACCAGGTATTAAACAAAAGAGCGTCAACAACAAAAGTATAAACCTCGACAAACGAATCCATGTTAAAAACACAGTTGAACCGGTTATCTCTTTAAGGAATGTAAATATCAGTTATGTCAAGGAGGCGCTTTCTCTCTATTTCAATGAGAAATATATGCAAGCCGGTGAAAAAATGGATAATTTCCTGGCATACTCTAATGCCGGCACAGAAGAACTGCTCCTTGCCTCTCTTATCAGCATAAACCTCGGAGACTTTGGAAAGGCGCTTTCCCTTGTTCGACAAATCAGGCAAAAAGATGAATTTTTACCTGATTCCCATTTTATTTATGGCCTTATCCATGAAAACGGAAAAAATTACGAAAAAGCAATAAGGGCATACAAAGCAGCGTTGTTTTTAGACAGCGATTATTTTTTTTCATATTTCAGACTTGGACATCTTTATCATAAAACCAACAGGAAGATCGATTCCGCGCGGGCTTTCAGGACAGCCCTAACGTTAATCGGTAGGCAGGATGATGAAAGGGTACGGCTTCTTTCAGGCGGATTTACAAAAAAAAACCTGGAAGATATCTGCCGCAAAGTAATGAAATAACCCTTGTCCCCTACGTTGCAATACTTTGTGTTGGGAACGAGGGAGATGAACGATTAGCCGGCAACCGTTTTCAGCCCGGTCAAAAAGAAAGTCGGGTTTCATTGCACCCATAAATGTCCGATGTTTTTGTAGGGACAGGTCTGCGTGCCTGCCCTTTCAGGCTAACGGCTGACCGCGCAGGGTGAAAGATACTGAGAATAATCCATGGAAAATCAGGGTGTATTTCAAGGAGTTGAAACTTGCCTAAGGGAGTTGAAAAAGGCCTTTGAGTTATCTGTGGCAGAAGAAATCAGGGAAACCGGGGAATACTTCGAGAGGCATCTTGTTTTTCAACTGGCGAAAGAGTCATTTGCCTTACCCGTAATACAGTTACGGGAAGTCCTTGGAAACAGATTAATCGTGTCTGTTCCCGGCGCTCCACCTTCTGTTCATGGTATTATCAATTATAAGAACAAGATATTGCCGGTAACCAATCTTCATCACCTGCTTCAAATACCGTTTCATGAGACAGATAATGCCTGCCTCCTGGTTTCAGGCGCGGCGGGATTTGAAACCACATTATTAATAGACAGACTTGTCAATCTCATTTCTATCGGTCAGGAGACAATTAAACCAAAGGCGGCAGTCAGAAACGAAACCCGTAATCAATTAATCACGGGCGAGATCTATTACCGGGATAAACTGATAACACTGCTTGATATAACAGCAATTAATTGAGCTATTGCTTGGGGACGAGGACGGAATAACATCCCCGGGGAAGTTATTCCGTCCACGTCCCTTATTTCATGATTTTGAAACATGGAGATACTAAATGCTTAAAATTATTCATAAGTTACGGATAAAACAAAAATTCTTTTTGATTACATGTTACTTTATCCTTGCTCTTGTAATTTCAGAAGTCGGATTATATGAGATTGCCAAGACAAGCAACTTTCAAAAGATGAAGAGAGTTCATCTTGCATACCTTGATAAGTTCTCGATCAGGACCATGGAACTTAAAAAATTAAAAAACCAGGCCGTGGGTTCAGGAAAAATAGAAAAACTTATTGATGATCGATCCGACAACCTTGAAAAGATGGGACTGATCCGGATACTTGAGGGATTAAACGAAATAGAAGATTCATTTCAGAGTTCATTAAATTTTGTTGAAACGTTTATTTTCCGTGTATTTGGTTTTAACGATATATTGCGCACAGTCGCTAAGATCTACGATGAAACATTGATTACACAAAAAGCGTTCCATAATTATAAAGATGAAAATATATCGCTTGAAAGGCTTATTGACAAACTTGACTCTTATATAACAACGATTAGAAATTATGACAGCGTGATTGAAAAAAATCTCAACTCCATTACCCATTCTATCCACGTAACCATAATTGTCATAGTCAGTATTGTCATGGCGCTAATCGGGATTACAGGGACATTGATAATCAACAGTGTCATAAAATCATTAAACAATGCCAAAAACAATATATATTCTTCTTCCCAGGAACTCCAGGCAAACTCAAAGCAGCAGCTCCAGGCAGCAACAGAGCTGGCAGCATCCATGTCCGAGATAAGTTCCGTGATGCAGGAGCTGGCTGCCACTTCGAGGCAGGTTTCTGATTTATCATCAGATACGTCAAACCTGGCAGAAAATGCAAGCAATGCCGTTGACGAGGGCCTTGATTCCCTGTCTCATGCCATGCAGGGTATCAATAAAATAAAAGACAGAGTAGAGGCAATTGTTTCAAATATGCTTGCGCTGAGCGAAAAATCCCAGCAGATGGGAATAGTTCTTGATGTGATTAATGAACTGTCACAGCAGGTTACCGTACTTTCTTATAATGCAACCATTGAAGCGGCCGGTGCGGGAGAGGCCGGCAAGAGATTTATGGCCGTTGCAGACAGGATTATCAAGCTTGCTGAACGTAGTGTTGAATCGGGCAAGGAGATAAAATTGATTATAGATGATATCCAGACAGATTCAAACAAGACAATTATGTCAACTGAAGATGGGATGAAAGCAGTGGAGGAAGGAATCAACAGCGCTCACAACGTCAAGGGATATCTTGACAAGATCAATGATTTCACAAAACAGATGCTTTCCTCGGCCAACGAAAGCAATATCTCTTTAAGCCAGCAAAAAACAGGAATAGAACAGGCAGCCCAGGAGGTGGAAAATATAACCATAAGGGGCCAGGAGACCGAGAACAGCTCCAAACAGGTAAAGGAAACATCAGATTATCTGTATCAAATGGCAAGCGAACTTGAAAATATATGAAACCTAAATCCTGCATAAACTATTTTCAAAAAGGAAGTTAGGCTTTTAATATCAGCAAGTTATGGGAATGTTGTGCTTGCATGATACGCATCAATTTGAATGAGGCCATAAAGGCTGGGATTTTTGAA
>JAGGXA010000045.1 GCA_021163285.1 Deltaproteobacteria bacterium
AAGTATCGTAGTACGTCTGCGCCCTTGCCGCCTTGCACCTGCCTGCAGCAGGCAGGTCTTCGGCAAATTCGACGCTTGCAGGATTTAGGTTATATTTTGATGGTTAACTGGCCACAGCCATGAAAAATAAAAAAAAGAAAAAACCCCAAAAAGAATTCTCTGTCAGTCAATTAGAACAAAAAGCAACCGATTGTCTTAATTCCCATAATTATCGAAAGGCCAGGGAGTATTTTAAAAAACTTCACGCCATAGACGGGGACAGATATGTAAAAGGTCTTATTGAATCCCTGAATGGTCTTGTCCTTCAGTTGACGGATGCAGGGCAGGTTAATGAGGCAAAATCCCTGTTAAAGCAGATTAAAAAACTTGGAAACGGTCAGGTAGATGGAAAAGCGGAAATAATGCTTGCTTTAAAAGAAGGGGACCTTGAAAAAGGGGCTGAGGCTGCTTTAAGATACATCTCAGACACTGGAGATAATTCCTGGCAGGAATTTAAAAGAGTCGCAGATGCCCTTGTTTTGGGCTATCATGATAATATATCTCAGGCATTTTCGCGGTTTGCATTTCATACTGATTTACAGGCAATCCATACTGCGCTCCAGATGGTAACCGGGAAGAGATATGATGATGCAACTACCTTATTGAGACAGGTGAGTTTCAGTTCCCCGTTTTCTCACTGGAAATTATTTATAAAAGGACTTTGCGCATTCTATAAAGGCGAAGATAACAGGGCCCAAAAGTCACTAGAACTTCTGCCTGCCGGTTCAATGCTGACTAATGCAGCAATTCCTTATCTTATTCTGATTGAAGGCAGTAAAGCCCTTTTAAAACATTACAAGGATAATGAACTGCTCAGGCAGGCCTGTGTGCTGGCAGGCAAGGAAGAACTTGCCGATATACTTCCAAGGGCTGAATATCTCTGGCGGACAAATCGTTTCAGGGATTCTTTTAAACATGTCCGGTCCGGGTTAAAAGGCTTTCCATCTAATAATCCGGGCATCTCACATACCCTGGCTCATTTTTATTTTAATATGCCTCTCCATATGCAATGGGGACAGAAAAAGAAATTATTAGACTTTTTTTTAAAAATATTAAGCTCAGGCAAGGCTAAAAATGATACTGAAACATTTATGATAATAAGATCTGCCGCTCTTTTCGCGGAAGAGCAAGACATTTCGGATAATCATTTAGCAAGTGTATGGGAAGATTTCCTCTTAGCCCTGAACAGATCTCAGGCTGAAAACAAGAAACTCAACGCCATTGTTTATTCCCATATCGGAGATATATTTTCTCAGGAAGAAATTGAGCCGCCTGATTTTTTTTCCTTTTTTGGCAGGCGAAGACCGGATCGTCCTGTATTAAGGAATAAAACCCTTGCCTGCAAATACTATGAAAATAGCCTGGAGCTCAACCCACACGACAGGGACGTACAATTTTCATTTCTGGAACTATATGAAAAAACAGGGCAAAAATCTCTGATAAACAGGAAACTTGACGAGATCATTAAGCTTTTTCCTGAGGATAAAGAAGCTCTTCAAAAGGCAGGGATGAGATGTATCGAACGTAAGGCATTTCAAAAAGGGTTAAAATACTTGACCAGGGCCGTTGAACTGGACCCCCTTGATAACAGGTTAAGGGAAATATTTGTAATAGGATGTATAAAAACAGCTCGGAACCATGCAGAAAAAATGCAGTTGGACCGTTTCCGTAAGCTGCTGCCAACGGTCATTGACAACGGACTTGATAATTCAAATAATTTTAATCGAGGTCATGCCTTTTTATATGCCAGGTGGGCCAACTTTGAACTCCTTAACAATAACACAGAGGAGGCCAGGACATTAATCTCCCGGGCGTATAATTCGACCAGCTCCAGGCTGGGGCTCTCCTATTTTAACAGTCTTATTGCTAAAGTTTATGGTGTTGGCAATAAATATCTCAAAAAAATAGAAAAGGATACCAAAAAAACCTTCTCAGGCAAGGCCCTGCCCGAAAAAGCAGTAATATTTGCAGGTATTATTCTCTATTTTTGGGAGTGTTCCTGCCTTCCCTGGCTGAAAAAAGAAGTAAGACGTGTAAATTCCTATGCCATGAATGCTGCGAAAAATAATTGTACACGTGAACAGGCGCTTGTCATCTTCAATTTTGCAATGAACCATAATAATAAAAACTTGAAGTTAGCTGAAAAGTACATAGAAATGATACTGAAAAAGAACCCTGATGACCCGCTTTTTCTCTTTTACCGTTATGAAATAAGACCACATGATTTCTTCTCCGATCTACCAATCAGCCGCGATCTTGAAGAACTGAGGAATATATTGTCGTTGGCTGAAAAAGAAAATGATGCGGAGCTTGTTAATAAAATACGCAATAAGATTAATCAACTTGAGAAAATGACACCTTTTATTGATGGGTTTGATGGAACCGGTGGCAATAACCCATTTGATACCTTACTTGATAACTTGCTTGATGACGATTTTGAAGATGATTTTGAAGATGATTTTGACTTTGATGATATTGAAGATACTTATATTCCTGCACCAGCAAAAAAAACAAAGAAAAAGCGGTCGAAGAAGAAAAGTTCGGATAAACCGGGGCCTGGAATACAGCAGAATCTTTTCGACTGAACATAGAAAAACAGGTAGCCGTTCAGGGATTCAGAAGTTCCGGGTCAGCTTTTGCTCGTTATCTTTCAGCAATATTATATATGGATAAATCTGCTGTGTCACGGATTTGCCTCTTAACATTGGAGTTGCGATTAAACCCGCCTTTCTTTTTCTGGATAGGAGACTGTCCGAGAATGCCCTTTTTCCCAAACTCTACGTTATGCTCAAAAAATTATCCTCGAAATATCAACTATATGTCTGCGGTAATTTTTTGAGCAAGCCTTGATTTTGAAAAAAATTGCTATTCCCGGACAGCCTCCTAGGCTGTAATAGTTTATTGAAATTCCATGAAGGGCCGATTATTATTAACCCTGAACCTTTGAATGGCTGCAAAAACAGGGAGCGAATTATGAATCCTTATGAAATTCTTGGTATTACACCCAAAACCGACGACAAAGCGGTAAGGGCCTCATACCTTAAACTGCTCAAGAGATATTCTCCTGAGAGTGAACCTGAAAAATTTAAGATGCTCAACAATGCATATAATGCCTTGAAGGACGAAAAAAGCCGTAATAAATATTTTTTATTCAATACGGATACCTGGATAGATTCCCCGTTTGAGGCGCTATTTGATCATTGTAAAACTGCGGAAGGACGAATTCCTCCGGGACCTGAAAAAATGAAAGAATTCCTGAAGGAATGTGCTGCAAAATGAAAATATTATATAGCGATGAAAAACCTGCCGACAGCGCTATGGACGACGCACATTCGCTTATCGGGAGTAATGACAACTGGAAACAGGAGATTGAAAAAAATTTTAATCTCTGGATCAGGGAAATCTCTTCGGTTTATGATACGGAACCTGCTATTGAAGAAGAGCCTGATCTCTATTCATTTTATGAGGAGCTGTGCGTCCTGAGGAACGAGTTCCGAAAAGAATCCCGTCGCAGTCATGAAACATTTTCACGATTTGGCGATACTCTTACCGTTTTTGAAAATGCTGTCAAATCCATTTCTCTTGAACTCTCCCGGATGGGACATGCAAAAGAAAAAGAAGGCATGGTCGAGAAAAAAAGGCTCTATCTCCCCCTTGTAGAGGTATTTGAACGGTTTAAGAGAATTGAAAACAGGCTGGATAATCCTCCAAAGGCCGGATTTTTTTCAAGCAGGCGGTCATGGAAAGAGGCATGGTCAAACCTGCGAAAGGGATTTGTAATAATAGGTTTGCATTTTGAAGAACTCTTAAAAAAAGAGGGTATAACCAGAATAATTACTGCTGGCAAGTCCTTTGACCCTTCCCTTATGATGGCTGTTGAAACCCTCGAGACGGACGAAGCTGCATCTAATACCGTTATTGATGAATTTTCAGGTGGTTATCTATATCACGGACAGGTTTTAAAACTGGCTGAGGTTAAAGTGATCACTGCGACTAAAGGAGGAGTATAATATATGGACCATATTGTTGGAATTGATCTCGGTACGACCAATTCTGAAATATGCTGCATTCGTGATGGCAGGCCTGAGATAATAGAAACAGAAGGTGAAATGATGATGCCTTCATGTGTGGGTATTGACCATGACGGTAATCTGATAGTTGGACGTTCGGCAAAGAATCAAATGGTAGTCAATCCGGGAGCAACGATTCTTTCTATCAAACGCTCAATGGGTAAAAACGTTTCTGTTCAACTTGGTGAAAAACAGTTCAGCCCGGAGGAAATATCTTCTTTCATCCTTGGAGGACTAAAAAAGCATGCAGAGGAATACCTTGGTGAGAAGATAACGCAGGCAGTAATTACCGTGCCCGCCTATTTTGATGACCGCCAGAGAAAAGCGACAAAAAACGCCGGAATTCTTGCCGGTCTTGATGTCAAGAGGATCATAAATGAGCCTACTGCAGCGGCACTTGCTTATGACGCAGGCAAGGGAGAAAACAGGAATATACTTGTATATGACCTCGGTGGAGGCACCTTCGATGTATCGATAGTCGTTGTTGAAAACGGGGTCGTAGAGGTAAAAGCAAGTCATGGGGATACTCAGCTTGGCGGAGATGATTTTGACAAACTGCTCATGGATCATGTATCGGAACAATTCAAGGAGGAAAACGGGGTAGATCTGCTCAAGGATCCACATTCCCGCAACAGGCTCTGGTCTATAGTGGAAAAGGCGAAGCGGCAATTATCAGATAAACCTTTTGTAAGGATAAGAGAAGAATATATAAGCGAAGATAAGCACCTTGATATTGAAATATCAAGAGATGATTATCAGGAAATGATCAGGCCTCTTGTTCGAAAAACTATTGATTGTGTTCATAAATGTTTAAAAGAGGCCTGTTTTTTGCCTAAGGCAGTAGACAGGGTAATTCTTGTAGGAGGCGCCACCCGCACGCCGCTCGTGTCTGAAATGCTGGAAGAAGAAATGAGACTCGCCCCTCACTATGAGATCAACCCTGACCTCATAGTTGCAATGGGTGCGGCTATTCAGGGAGAAATCATAGCAGGGAGAGAAACAGAGTCGGTTCTTGTTGATATCACTCCATATACATTTGGTACGGCTGCCGTATCAAATTATGAGGGAGAAATAAGAGAAAATGTGTTTATTCCTATAATAAAACGAAACAGCTCTCTTCCAATAAGCAAAGGTGAAGTGTTTTATACAATGGTCGATAACCAGGAATCAGTTGACGTACGTATTTATCAAGGTGAAGAGCTCCTGGTTGAGAATAATATTTTTATCGGTAATTTTCTCGTGAAGGGCTTGAACGGCGTTCCCGCCGGGAATGAAATAATTCTCGAACTTGGACTGGACTTAAACGGTATACTTGAAGTAACTGCGAGAGAGAAGAGCACGGGACTTTCAAAAACCGTAACCATGACTACTGATAATCCTGAAGCTGCTTTTGATCTCGAACGTGCACACGAAAATATCTCTCAATTTACAGAGTTAGTTCAACATCTCGAAGAAGACCTTTCGCCAAAAGAAACAGAAAAGAAAATGCTTATTTCCGAGGCCGGGAAACTTCACAAGAGAGGTGAAGCTATCCTGGACGACATTGATGAAGCTGATGCCGGTGAGATACATAATCTTATTGAGCAGGGTAAAGAGGCAATAATAAAAGGTGATACGGAAAAATTATCCGATTCAAATGAGTCTCTAAGTGATCTGCTCTTTTATCTGGAGGATTGATGGAGATCAGATGCCCTGCCTGCAGAAAGATAAATAATGAGTCCCTGGAATGTATAAGGTGCGGCTGTGACTTGTCGATCCTTAAGAGAATATTAAAGGCCTCAAGGCATGATTTTTTGATTGGCCTGCATAATTTAAAAAATGGCTCCGGAAATGACGCTCTTTACCATGCCAAAAGGTCATGGAATCTCAAAAAGACACCTGAAGCAGCAAAATTAGGCTTTATGGCCTCTCTTCTTGCCAATAAATTTGATCAGGCAATAGTCTGGTACAGACGCTCTATTAAGGAATTCGGGTAATTGTTCACCAGGAAGCTGTCCGAGAATGCCCTTTTTCCCAAACTCTGCGTTATGCTCAAAAAATTATCCTCAAAATATCAACTATATGTCTGCAGTAATTTTTTGAGCAAGCCTTGATTTTGAAAAAAATTGCTATTCCCGGACAGCCTCCCGGCACCCATCCGCACACGTTCAGGGCAGGCAACACAGGGATGAACGGGATTG
>JAGGXA010000089.1 GCA_021163285.1 Deltaproteobacteria bacterium
AAGTCAGGTCAACATTTGATGTCTCAAGCGCCTTTGAGTTTATACTTCCCATCCTCCCGTTTCCGGCTGTTCCTATCATAGCCTGACCGGATGCAAATGTCTGAGTATAGAGGTTATTCTCCATTTTGGCGAGCCCCCAGTAACTTGGAAAATCAGCAAGCGCAATCTGAAAGAGCGGTATAACCTGACCGTTTGAATAAGAACCGTTGATTATGCCGTCCTTGTCCACTACAATACTTTTCAGTGTGCCGGAAGGATATCCGTCCTGTGTTTGAAAGGTAGCGCTTGATGATGAAGCATAACCTGTTACATCACCGTTTGTAACGCCTGTGTCGTCATATAAGTCCCATGTAATATCCTGCGGTGTAGCAGCGCCGTTTGTAAAAGTTAGTGTAATAGTCGGATCAGAGCCCGTCAGCAATGTTCCGTCATCATCAAAAGTAATGGTGCCGCTGCCCGCGGTAACATGAGCTCCTGTTGCCGAAGTATCGGCTTCCCAGTCCCATTGATTGGCGATTGCAGTTTTGGTAAACGTCATTGTTAAGGGAATTTCATTGCCGAGAGAATCATAGGTTATTAACGTGGTTGTATATTCATCATTAAGCCCGGCTCCGGAGTCAAGGTTAAAATTAATGGAAAATAACGTCGTGGCATTTGGCGTGGTCGTGCTTTCATCCGGGATGTTTATGTCGGTAATTGCTCCTGCAGTGCCATCTAAGGCGAGTTCATAGCCCTGGACCGCAAGAGAACCAGGTGTTACGAGGTTTCCATTTCTGTCAAAATGAAATTGGCCGGCTCTGGTATAGTAATTCGCTCCTGATTCATCTTGTACCATAAAAAAACCTCTTCCGGTTATCGCAAGGTCTGTTCCACTCTCTGTGTTTTCAAGGGTGCCTTGCTGCCACAAGGGACTGCTTCCCGAAAATTGAACGCCCCTGCCTACCTCTGATTCGTTATAACCTTTTAAAGACTGATTTAACATGGTTGAAAATAAAGCCCTCCCGCATTTAAATGCAGTCGTATTTACATTGGCAATATTATCCCCAATAATCGACATTGCCATGGCGTTCGCTTTTAATCCTGATATACCTGTATATAATGAACCTATCATCTTGTGACCTCCATCTTTTTGTAATATTGGTAAACGTTTACAGGCCTAAGAGGCTGCCCGAAAATGCCCTTTTTTCCGAACTCTGCGTTATGCTCAAAAAAATTATCCTTCAAATATTAACCAGATGTCTGCGGTAATTTTTTGAGCAATCCTTAATTTTGAAAAAAATTGCTGTTCCCTGACAGCATCCTATGTCCCGGTAAACTTGTCCGCCTGGTAAACGGTTATGCATGGTTACAAATTATCCCTCTGAAACCTCAATTATGTTGCCGATGGGAATTTCCCTTTCCCCTGCCAGCAGGTAAGTAATACCGTTTTTGAATGTTATGCCTGTTATCCTCGCTGTAAGAAATGTCGAAACACCTACCTGATTTCCGTTATTATCAGTAGCGCTTGCTTCAAATGTATACAATCCGTCTGTGACCTGATTGCCCTCATTATCAGTTCCGTCCCAGTTGATGTTTTGTCCACCTGCATCAAGATTTTCCGATTCAATTGTTTTTACCAGGTTATCGTCGGAGTCATAAATATCAACTGTAACTTTGCATGCATCCTCAGCGAGATCAATGTTGATGTTATCTGATACTCCATCCGTTAATTGAATTGAGTTTCCGGATGCCTTTACGGTCTTGCCGATGAAACTGACTGCCTGTGAGTTATTAATGGAAGATTGATAAAGCATTAAATACCCTAGGCTTTCATTGACATTATTCAGTTGCTCAAGAGAACTGAACTGGGCAAGCTGTGCTGTAAATTCCGTGCTATCCATAGGGTTGAGAGGATCCTGAGCCTTCAATTGTGTAATAAGCATGAACAAAAAGTCGTCCTTTCCAAGCGCTTCCTTACTCTGGCCCAAAGATCCGCTGCCACCCGATGCCACTGTATCTAATCCACTGATAGGCATATTGACCTCCGGCTATGCAAAAAAATCAACAAGGCCGGTTTCTCTTTTGCTGCCTTTTGATCTTGTTGTTTTATCAGTCTCAAAAGATAGTTCATCGTCTTGCTCCTCACTTTCGTTATGTCTGTTAGATGTTTGAAAAAATTCCTTTTTATTAAGGTTTCCCTCACTTTGTCCCGGATCAAGCCCGATAAATACTTCAAGCTTATCGATCTCAAGCCCATGATTGGAAAATGCATTGTTTAAATGACTAATATTACTTTGAATGACCTCTTTTACCGTTGGTGTTTCCGTAAATATTTTGAGCATTACGCGGTTATTTTCCGTTTTGATGTCTATCCGTAAGAGACCGAGAGAATCGGGCTTCAGTCTTATCTTGATTTCCTGCTTGCCGTTTTTTATGCTTATAACAGCTTTTTCCGTTATTTGGCTTAATACTTGTGATTCAATTGATTTTGGGTTATGCTCAGGACTCTTTAAATTTATGACGTTTTGAGATATTTTTCCAGGAGAACCGATGTTTGAAAACAGGAGGGTGTTTTCTTTCTTATCTGTTTCTATGGCCTCTATTTTATTTTCGAAGCTGCTTTTATTAAAAAATTTGTTATTTGAAATGGCGCCGGGTTTATTCTGAGAACCTTTTTTCAGTCTGCCGGATTTTTCATCTAATGCTGAGTCCTTAATCGTATCTATTTGCACCCCTTCCAGCGCTTGTTCTTTTATGGAGCCTTTAAGCGGGGTGTCAGTGCTGATAAAATCGCCTTTTGATGCCAACGCTGCCTTTTTAAACTGTAATTTATCCGGTTCTGAAGATAACTCCTGTAACAAATAGTTTTCAGATAGTATCCGGTTTTGAGGCTGTTCCGGGGGAGTTTCTAAGGGAATATGTTTGTTCCCGTTGTTTATCAGGCAGTTATCTGTTTTTGGCGTTATCATTTGAAGCTCATGGACAGTCTTATAAAATTCAAGGTGTCCGGAGATATTATCCGGTTTCATCCATAGTTGGAACCCCTGCCCCAGGGAGCCAGTCAACGCCTTGTCTCCGTTGATAAAAAATGAATATCCCTCGATACAATTATCCGTCATATACATTAAGCCGTTTTTATTGCTTAGTGGTTCCGATCCGTTTGCATCTAAGCCTGTATCTGAATTATTTGTGTTTGATTCGTTATTATTTAATATATTCGTGTTCCATGGCCGGAACAGGATTTGTTCATCTATTATTCCGGCAAGGGTTGAAAGAAAACCGTTTTTATCGTCGTCTGATATCTCAACAGGCTGCAAGGGTGTCGGCAGGTTAGGCTGATCATCTTTTTCGACCTTTACATTTTTTGTTAATTCCATGTTGTTATCAGGCATGATAATCGCGAGTGTCTGCATATTATTATTCCCTCCGGAAGCTGTTATCGCTATTCTTTCCTGTAAATCCGCCAATAGCTACTTCATTCAGAAAATGCTGCTCCTCTTTTGCATGTTCCTGACAATATTCTTTTAATCTCTTCTCTTTTAGTTTTTCAAGTATCTTTCTTTTTTTAAGGGCATTTATAAGGTCCCTGCGCTTTTTCTCTGTTTTTTGTTTGATCCCTGCGACCCTCTTTTTCTGTTCATTGATGCTTGTTGATAATTGTTCGATAAAGCCGAAAGAAATCAATATTTCCTGGATGTTTATCCCTCCTTCCTTTTTCAGATCAAGTTTATGAAGAACCTTATCCCTGGATTTTTTTAATATCCGCAGGTTATGGTTTTCTCTGCTGAGATTATCCTTTATCCTGGCAAATTCTTTCTGGATATTTTCTTCAAGATATCTTCTATGGGTCAATACAGGTTCAAGCGAAAATTTGTACATTTAATGTAACCGTTCACGGGTTCAAAGGTTTAAAGGTTCAGAGGTTCATTCCTGTCCCCGGACTGCATTTAGAATGCGTATGCAGGAAAAATAAGGTCATTTCTCGCAGATCTAATCAGGAATTTGGAGCCAAACCGGCAATTAGGGTTTGCGCAACAATAACTTTAATTATTTTTGCGCGGGCCCTTACCAGGGAAAATGAGTATTTCTAACGAAAATCATGGCATCCTTCAGATTTAGTTTACATTTACTTTGTATAAAAAACTGGATTTCACCGCAGAGAACGCAGAGTTCGCTGAGATATCACATTAAAAATTAAGCAGCTCCTCTGCGCTTTCTGCGTACTCTGCGGTGAAAATACCGGTTCTAATATGAGGAAAAGTGTTAACTACTTTTAAATCTCATTGAAAGACGCCAAAATCATGAATCTTCAATGCTTTCTTTGCTCTTAACCCTGAACCTTGAACCCCTGAACGGTTACTGAATATCTTCTTAATTGTGCTGATTAAACAAATTGTCAAGCTGGATGATACT
>JAGGXA010000111.1 GCA_021163285.1 Deltaproteobacteria bacterium
AAGCACAACATTTCTGTAATTCGTTGATATTAAAAGCATAATTTTCTTCTTGAAAATAGTTTATGCAGGTTTTAGGTTTAATGCGCCTTACAGATGAACCAAAATTATTCCTGATTATAACTGATTTAGCTGCTTTGGTGATTTTGTCGCTTATGCTCTTTAATCCACCCTGCGGCGCTGTCAACATAACTTTGTAGTGTGGGTTAAGCGAAGCGAATCCACAAAATTTGTAGTCAAAATTATCAAAAGGGATGTCTCCCCTGAATCCGTTATAATGAAAATTCATTATAATCTTTGTCCAATTTATTTAATTTCCGATCTTAAGGGATGAGGACGAAATAACATCCCCAGGCAAGCGCACAGATTTAGGTCGGGTTTGTTCGATCTAAAAACACAAAAATTGCAGGAATAGTGAGCTATTTCAAGATTTTTGTACTTTTAGGCCGGGCAAAGATGGCCTGAAGCTGTGATGCATAATTGGGGAAGTTAATTTGTCCTCGTTCCTAAGTTAATACTATGAGGTACTTATGATTGATTTCAACTTTATTTCTTATATTTCAGCAGGAGTTTCATTGTCCGCAATGGACGGAACGCTTAACAATGATGCCCTCCAGATGATCCTCCATGCCGGCCTGATAGTGAAATTTGTCCTTTTAATCCTCTTGTTTTTTTCTGTTATGTCCTGGACCATAATTTTCATGAAATACAGGATGCTTCGTAAAGCAAAACGGGAATCCGCAAGATTTCTTGAGCTTTTCCGGGAAAGCGGGGATCTGAAAAAGATATTAAGAGCAAGCAAAATCATGAGGTTCAGCCCGCTCGCCCGTCTTTTCAGTTCCGGACACTCAGAATTTGAGCGAATACGCAAAATTCAGACATCTCAGAGTCAAAAAGGCAGCATGGTTATGGAAGAGGAAGAGTCGCTCCATTCCAGGCATGCCATCATGGATAACCTGGAAAGATCGTTGAGAAAGGAAACAATCGATCAGGGAAACAGGATGGAACGGGCACTCAATTTCCTTGCCACAACAGGGAATACGGCTCCTTTTATTGGCCTTTTTGGCACGGTTTGGGGAATTATGGAATCTTTCAGAGGAATTGGGCTTAAAGGATCAGCCAGTCTTGCTGTAGTAGCGCCTGGTATTTCAGAAGCTCTCATCGCCACAGCAGCAGGATTGGTTACAGCTATCCCCGCAGTCGTGGCATTTAACTACTTCTCACATGAAATTTCTGCTATCAGGGGTGATATGGATATTTTCGCATCAGATTTTTTAAGCATGGTCGAAAGACAATTTTTCAGGAAACATATAAAATTCATGTAAAGGATTAGAGTTTAAGGGGTTCAAGGCTATAAGGCAATAATTCAGCAGGGGTGCAAAATTAAGGGAACCAAAGAAAAACGGCATCCTTCAATTTTACTTTACACTTGGCAGAAAAGTGGCAGCGGCAAACCATTTACGTTTACAGGCATATAAGAAAACAATGTATCAGGATAACAGAAATAAAAAATTAATGTCGGATATAAATGTCACCCCCCTTGTTGATGTCATGCTTGTGCTCCTTATCATTTTTATGGTGACTGCGCCAATGATGACCCAGGGTGTGGATGTTAATCTACCTAAAACGACAACAAAATATATGAAGACCGGAGAAGACCCTCTTATATTGACGATCAATAAAAAAAAGCAGATATTTCTTGAAAATTACCGTATCCAGCTCAAAAATCTTGAGGCAAAAATCGAGAATATTTTTAAAAACAGGAAAAATAAAGAGGTTTTACTCAGGGCTGATAAAAATGTACCGTATGGATTTGTAATAAAAGTAATTTCAAGGGTAAAAAAGGCAGGTATTGATAAACTTGGCATGGTCACAGAGCCTGTTGATTAATCAAACTAAAACATGAGTTATGATGGAGCAGAAATGGAGCAGAACTATTATTCTTTCTCTGACCTTGCACGTGACGGTCTTTGCCATACTCCTGTTTGTCCCGGACCATATGCCGTCCGGCAGGATCAAGGGACCGGTCTACGAGGTTAACCTTGTTGATATGCCCCATGCAAGCAGGTTCAAAACCGGAAAGGCTTCAGGAAGAAAAACAGGCAAAAAGAAGGTGATCAACAGAAAGAAAGCCTCTTATACCAGAAGGATTTCAAAACCTTCAAAGAAAGAAAAAACTGTTGTTATCGCAAAAAGGACATTAAAAAAGATAGAAAAAAAGACCAAAAAACCAAAGAAAACTTCATCCAAACATGTAGATAATGCCATCAAAAAGATCGAAATGAGGGTTAAATCCAAGGAAAAAAATCCGGACAGGAGTATAGACCGGGCAATAGCGAAAATTGAAAAAAAGCTCAGGAAAGAATCAGAAAATTCTGTTGATCAGGCTGTGTCAAGGATTGAATCCGGGATCAGAGGCGGGGTCGGCGGAGGCGCTGATAAAGGGATAGGCAACCGGATTTACCAGATAAAAATTTATGAAAGAATCAAGGCCAACTGGTCATATCCAGTGGCGATTGCAAGCTCCAGAAGAGATAAAGACCTTGAGGCCGTTTTTGTGATAAGGGTCAGAAAAGATGGGACTATTATAGATCACTCATTTAAAAAGCGTTCATCCAATGCCATATTTGATCAATCGGTATTAAAGGCGGTTGAGCGATCAAACCCATTACCCCCTTTCCCACCAGGCTACCTCAAAACATATGACAGTATTGAAATCACATTCAACCTCAGCAACCTGCAAGGCCGGTGAGAAATCCGGTATAGGAGGCTGTCCGAGAATGCCCTTTTTCCCAAACTCTGCGTTATGCTCAAAAAATTATCCTCGAAATATCAACTATATTTCTGCGGTAATTTTTTGAGCAAGCCTTGATTTTGAAAAAAATTGCTATTCTTGGACAGCCTCCTGGGAAGTATTTTTTTTATGTGTTCAAAATTAAAACATCTCTATCAAAAAAAGAGTCTCCATTTTTTGCTCTTCCTTTGGGGACTTTTATTCATGACGCTTCTTTTTTTTCCGGGACAGAGCTTTGGCGTCATTTATATAGATATTAATGCGCCTTCCGACCGAAAGTTCAATACCGCAATTCCCGACTTTATAAATCAGAGCATCCATAATGAGCATCCGGAGATGTCTTCGGGCCTGCCTGCCGTTATCAAAAATGATCTCGATCTAAGTGGATATTTCAAGCCTATGGATAAGTCGGCTTTTTTGGTGGAAAAGAGCGCTTCCGCAACAGGTAAGATCCGTTTCAAAGACTGGTCGGTAATTGGAGCAGAACTCCTTTTAAAAGGAAAGTATACATGTATAGGAAACAGTCTCGAAGTGGAAATAAGGTTGTATGACGTATTTTGGGGACGTCAGATTCTTGGAAAGAGGGCTATCGGAAGCATAAACGATCCCGGCGGCCTCATGCATCGTCTTGGAAATGAAATCATAAGGACATTAACCGGCCAGGATGGTATATTTTGTACAAAACTTGCGTTTGTTGGAAACGCCTCGGGGAGTAAAGAGATATATGTGTGTGATTATGACGGGCATAATGTTCAGCCGTTAACTGCTGACAAAAGTATTGCCCTTTTGCCGAAGTGGTCGCCAAACGGCAAAAAAATAATCTATACATCTTATAAAGAGGGCGGCCCCATGCTCTTTCTGAAGGACATGGCTTCAGGTGTTCTTAAACGAATTTCAGCCAGATCGGGGTTGAATATAGGTTCATCCTGGACCCCGGATGGCAACAAGGTGGCATTGACCCTAAGCCAAAAAGGGAATCCTGATATATTCATAATTGATCTGAATGGGAAGATCGTTAAAAATATAATCCACCATTGGGGGATTGATGTCTCTCCGGTTTTTTCACCGAATGGAAAAAAGATTGCCTTTGTGTCTAACATGTCAGGCTCTCCACAAATTCATGTCTATGACCTTGACAGGGAAACTGAAGAAAGGTTGACTTTTAAAGGAAATTACAATACTTCTCCTGTATGGTCCAGATTAAACCGGTTGGCCTTTGTATCGACAAATAATGGACAGTCTGATATCTGTGCAATGGATCCTGATGGAAGCA
Organism: Deltaproteobacteria bacterium; assembly: GCA_021163285.1. Classification (GTDB taxonomy): domain Bacteria; phylum Desulfobacterota; class DSM-4660; order Desulfatiglandales; family Desulfatiglandaceae; genus JAGGXA01. The sequence continues at coordinate 4,065 of JAGGXA010000111.1, forward strand.
ACCTTATAATGCTAACGGAGAACCAGGGCAATAACGAAGATCCATGCTGGTCTCCCGACGGCAGATATATAGTTTTCAGTTCTAACAGGGCCGGTAATTATCACTTATACATAATGAATGCAAACGGCCAAAACCAAAGGCGAATCACTTTTTTAAAAGGTGATCAAACCTCTCCTTCATGGTCATGGTGATCGTTTTTTTCTTGAAATATTTTCAGATTTAAGAGTATGATCGATTCTGTTGGGCTGCCGGTTATGAAGCGTTTTGGTTTGCCCTGTATATTTCATATTGGATTATACGGGTAGAGTTGATTCTAACTTGTCTATTTAGGAGGTAAAAATTATGAAGAAAAAAACAATCACAGGTTTTGCATTGGTAGCGTTTGTATGTTTGTTTCTCTTTTTTGTAACATCATGCGCGGAAAAGGAAGTCCAGGTTTCCGAAACTATTCAGCCGACAGCGGAAGAACTGGCGGCCATTGAGGCTCAGAAGACTAAAGAGGCTGAAGAGGCTGCAGAAAAGGTAAGAATAGAAGAGCTCAGGGCTGAACAACTCGCCGAAGAGGCAGCAAGGCAGGCAAAACTTCAGGAAGAAGAGAAGGCCAGGCAACTTGCGGCAAAAGTCAGTCAATTTGAAACAACCTCTATATATTTTGCATTTGATAAAGCAAATTTAACAGTTGAGTCTCAGGAAATTTTAAAGGTAAAAGCAGGATATTTACAAAGTAACCCATCTTATTCCCTTGTAATTGAGGGCAATTGTGATGAAAGAGGAACAAACGAATATAACCTGGCCCTTGGTGAACGGAGGGCACATTCCGCCAAAAAGTTTCTTACGGCCTTGGGTATCTCAGCTGATCGTATATCAACCATCAGCTATGGTGAAGAAAGACCGGTAGACCCCGGACATAACGAGACTGCCTGGACAAAAAACAGAAGGGATGATTTCAGGCTGGTTAAGTAACGGAAAAAGGGCATTCTCGGACAGCCTCTTAGATATTAATGATAGGCAGTTTCAAAATGTTTAATTTTGAAACTGCCTTTTATGCTTACAGGTTTCTTATTATGATGTCATTTTTTTTGCGTAAGAATGTGCTTTCAAGGTTCTGGTGGTTAATTCTTGTCTCTTTGTTTCTCCCATCCTGTATGGCCACTCATAAGGATATAATTTATCTGAATGACCGGGTTGGGGAGCTTAACAGGCGTATAGACAGGCTTGAAGGCTCCCTTAATACAAAATTATCCGGCGAGCTTAACGACAAACTTAGAACAATCCGCGAGAACCAGGCCGAGGTGGGTAACGACATTAACAAAATCAGGGAAGAGATGCAGACCCTGACAGGACGTGTGGATGAAAACAGTCATTTGGTAAAACACATCATAGAGAGAGATACAACCGAGCAGGACATATTCAAAACGACCCTCGCAGGTCTTCCCGAACGAATAGATGCGCTTGAAGCAAAGGTAGAGCAACAACATAAATACTTAGGTCTCGAAACCTCCGGCGCCCCAAAAAAAACTGATAACCTTTTAAATACTTCCGGCATGACAAAAAAATCGGGCAGGTGGTCTCCATGCCCCGAGAAAAAAGCTGTATCCCCGGAAGAGGAACTATATAATTCCGCCCTTACCGCTTATAAAGACGGAAATTATGAAAAGGCTATTACCGGTTTTGAAGGATTCCTGAAAAAATACCACAGGTCAAAACTGGCGGATAATGCTCAATTCTGGATCGGGGAATGTTATATGTCATTAAACCGGTATGAACAGGCTATTCTTGCATATCAGAAGGTACTCAAAAAATACCCGAAGGGGAATAAGGTACCGAATGCAATGCTCAGACAGGCGATAGCTTTTCAGCAGATCAAGGATAAAATGAGCTACAAAGTTATATTGGAAAGGATCATAAAAAAATATCCCCGTTCAAATGAGGCTAAAATTGCCCGGATCAGACTAAAAGGAATAAAGTAATTTAAAACCGTTCACGGGTTCAACGGCATATGGATTGCGCCAACTTTTCAGGGCCTGGTTTTAACACCGCCCATATAGCATTACCTGTCTATCGTAGTAACCAAACAACAATGAGTTCTGTTGGTATAATGCACACCTCCCCTTGTCCTGGCCCGAGTTTCCTTATTATAGAATGAGAGTATTATGTCAATAATACCACAGCTGCCTGTTTTTTCAATGAATAATGTCGTGCCGCAGGGTACTCAACAAAACCTGGGAGGCAATTCCCCTGATCAAACCGCCAAAGACTTCCGGGATCCCGGATATCCTGTCCATTGAACAGGCGCAACGGCTGTTTGCCGCTGCCATCAGGTTGACAGACCGCCATAAGAGCCGTTGCAACTGAACTTGGCATTAAAAAAATTCTTGCCATTTCCTGCGCCGCAGTTATGCAACCCATTTACTGCCTGCCTGTGCGTTGCACGCAGACAGGAACACGGCCCTCAAACGCCGGTCAGATGCACTGACCACGAATGCGGTAAAGAAATGTATATTCCACATGGATCTGTCACGTAAACTGATATTCTGCATTGCTTCATCGTGAAAAAGAGCGAAATAACCAACAATGGATATCTATGCCCAACATCGGGGAGCTATTCTCCGAAATGGAGACGCTCCGAAGAAATTTTACGCAATGCCTCATCTTTTCAAAGAGCAGACAGACCCCATCTGCACCCATCTGCCTGATCCAGACAAATACTGAAAAAGCTGTTTTCTATATAATAGTAGAGCCGGGGGGATAAAACCGGACTTGTCCAACAAACGGTTCAGATTGTGGTTCGTGCCTCACACAATCTAACCTTATTTATTATGTCGGGTTTTTAAGCATCTTTATGATATGCTTGGCTAAATACTCATTGATTTCTTCATGCCTCGGTACTTGGTTGGGATATTTTCGTCCTGGGGTTATGATACCAATCATGTTTGCCACCATGACGTATTAAAACACATCCCATGTCTTTTAACTTCTTGATCAGATATTTTCTTTTCATGCGACTTCCAACTCATCAATCCGTCGAACGTATGGAATATTTTCACTTGAAAGATCATGGTATATGTCTTTTAAATTCTCCTTTAATTCCCCCAACGTCTTCCCTTGAGTTATATAATCCGGATATTCTTCCAGATACCCCAGCCACATGTCACCGTCTTTCCAATAAACATACTTTTTCCTTTCCATCAGTTTTCTCTTCCTCAAATATGCTCTGATAGTCGGCAGGGCTTAAAACGGTATCAAACAACCCGACATCCTCGCCTTCGTGCCGGTCAATACCCACATAGACCAGGCTTGCGTCTTCGTATCTCTTGAACTTGTAAATGGCGTCATTCATCAATGCGCCGTTAAAGACGCCCAGGCTGACTAACAGCTCAAAATCCTTTACATCAAGCCCTGTAACCCTTTTAAACAATCCCGGTTCAAGTTGGGTTATCACGTCCTGCAGGCAGCGTTCCCTGTAATCGGTGAGGTACATGAACACTGGAACTCTGGTGGCAAACTTGATAAGCTTTTCCTGAATCTGTTTGCGTTTACTCTTGAACTCCTTTTCTTCTTCGGTAAGCTGTTTTTTCTCTTTCTCGCTCAACTCCTTATCATTTTTCTCTTTTCTGACCTTTTTGACCGCTTCGGATTTATTGATTATGGTTTCGATATCCTGATTAAGCGAGCGGAAACCTTCAATGCTCATCAACGCCTTCATTGCCGCTTCGTTGTTCATCAGACGCCTCAGAGTATTATTGTCCACATTTACCAGCAAGGCGCTTTCCCAGCGCCTTGCAAGCAGGGTCGCGCTGGTGCCGCTCATGGCTATGTCGAGAATGCCGGCGGCGTCTATCTGTTTCATGGTGCTGCCGTCATAGGCCAGGACAGGCAGGAAACTGATAAATTGTTCAACCTTTTTTTCCGGGTTCGATTCATCCACATTCAGACGGCAGCTGTAATCCGCTATCTGCCTCAGCGCCCTTTCCGGCGCAAAGTCAAAGACATAACACTCTCTCTTGATGATTTCTTCACTGTTTGGAGAAATACCATCGGAGTTGCTCACCGTCCAGGGCGACTGTACCCGGAAGGCGGCCTGAAAATAGGTCTCCGGGCTTGATGAATTTCGCAGCATGAAAATTCCTGTCCATGGCCGCACCGTTACCCCTGTAGTGAGTTTGCCGCAGGAGAGGGTGATGGTTCTGGTTTTTAACGGATCACCCATGGCCGAAAGGACAGGCGGCAAGGCGGCGGCGCCGATTCCGGCACGGCTTCCCGCGGCAACGATCACTTCATAATCATGGTAAAACCTGTTCTGACGTTTACGCAGCAGATTACGCATGGCGTAACATGAGGCCACAGACGGCAAAAACCAGAAAGTATGCGATAAAACATTTAATAGACGGGCATCTGAAAACGGCAATGGCGGTTTTTTGGCACCCAGCCTCAGGTTATCGACAGTCGCGGGCTGAAATGCCCCCCGGATGAGGTTTAACCATTTTTAAAGTGGACCCCAAATCAAGGACAGATTTTATGTTTTGTTAAAACCCTTTTCGCAATCTGACATGGATAGAATGCCGATCAACCTGCCGCATGCATCTATTACCGGAAATGAGTTGAACATGCTT
>JAGGXA010000046.1 GCA_021163285.1 Deltaproteobacteria bacterium
TAATTTTGCCTTTGATATTGGTCTGATTCCGGTATATTCAACTACAGAGCGTAAAGCTGTTGAAGAGCATGATGATGGGACTATAAAACTTGTCCATCACTTCAGGCATCAAAAATTCAGAAAATACAGGTAATGAACGAGGACAAATTAACTTCCCCAACTATGCATCACAGCTTCAGGCCGTCTTTGTCCGATCTAAAAGTACAAAAATCTTGAAACAGCTCACTATTCCTGCAACTTATGTGCTTTTAGATCGAACAAACCTGACCTGAATCTCTGCGCCTGCCTGGGGAAGTTATTTCGTCCTCGTCCCTTATTTTGGTTTGGCATAGTCAATAAGGAGTGATATAAGATTATAATATTGTTTACGAGCGCCCTGTCCGCACGCGCATGGGGCTCGCTATTGCGCGAACCCTTAGGGCAAGCGAGACGTATGTATCCTGAGGTACTGGTGAACGAACGGTTGCCTGTTTTCTGATTTCAACATTCCCTGAACCCTGAACCTGTGAACGGTTCCGGAGATTTTTTCTACATCAGAAGGTATTGCTATTTGACTTTTGAAATATTTGTCCGGCTTGCAATAGCAGGGCTTACAACAGGGGCGATTTATTCTTTAATTGCCATTGGTTTTACAACTATCTACAGGTCTTCCAACATCCTTAACCTTGCTCAGGGTGAGTTCGTTATGCTGGGAGGGCTGCTGACAATTTTTTTTATACACAGGTTCAGTTTATCCTATCTTGCCGCAGGCATCCTGTCTGTCCTGGTTGTTACATTAATCGGTTTTCTTATCCAAAGGCTGGTTATTAAACCTCTGATGGATCAATCACTCCTGATCCTCATAATGGCCACAATGGGATTATCAGTCTTTATCAGCGGTTCTGCTGCCCTGGTATTTGGTACTTCTCCCAAATCGCTTCCACCAATTATTCATGTTGAACCTGTTTTGATAATCAGCACTGTCAGAATAAACATACAGAGCCTGATTATCATCGGTGTTTCAGTCCTGCTCATATTCATTTTGTATTTGATATCGCATCACACCTTTTATGGCAAGGCCATGGAAGCGGTTTCCACCGACAGGCTTGGAGCGGAACTTGTCGGTATACCGCGGGATCTGATTATGATGATTTCCTTTGGAGCAAGCGCGGCTATTGGAGCAATTGCCGGAATATGTATAACACCCATAATTTTTACCCAATATAATTCAGGCGCAATTTTAGGATTAAAGGGTTTCTCAGCCGCAGTGATAGGAGGCTGGGGAAGATATTCAGGCGCGCTTACAGGCGGGATTCTCCTTGGCCTTATAGAATCGCTCAGTGTTGGTATTATCCCTTCAGGATATAAAGATGCCGTTTCATTTACAGCGCTGCTTCTTATTCTCTACTTCAGGCCTAAAGGGATATTAGGTTCCAGGGCATTGTCGGAGTCCAGAAAATAATGATCAGGAGGCTCTATATCAAGAGGATGGAGGTGTATTTTATAATTATCCTCGGACTCCTTCCCCTCCTTTTTGATAATATACTATTTCATCACATTATGGTAATCGCTGGCATTTATGCGATAGCTGCACTTGGACTGTCTCTGTTTATGGGATATGCCGGCCAGATATCGATCGGACACTCCGCATTCTTTGGGATCGGCGGTTACTCTATGGCCGTCCTGACCGTCAAATATGGGGTCTCATCATTTTTTTCTCTTATGGCGGCTTGTTTTATAACAGGTCTTGCGGCCTTTCTTGTGGGCAAGCCTGTCCTGAAGTTAAGGGAATATTTTCTCGCACTTGCAACAATCGGGCTCGTGCGCATATTCCAGGTTATGGTAACGGAGATGGGTGGTTTGACGGGCGGCATTGCCGGGATTTATGATATCCCCTGGTTTTCCGTGTTTGGTTTCAGATTCGATACCCTGCTAAAACAGTTTTATCTCGTTTGGATAATCCTTTATGTATTATTCATGTTTACGAGAAACCTGGTTCATTCAAAGTATGGAAGGGCATCGATAGTTGTTGCTGCTAATGAGGATATCTCAAAGACAATCGGGATCAATCCAGCATCGTTAAAGCTCAAGATATTTATATTAAGCGCTGTCTATGCAGGGTTGGCAGGAGCGCTTTTCGCTTCCGTCCTTACTTCGGTCAGTCCGGGCTCTTTTGGCCTTGATATGTCTATGATTTTAGTAATAATGGTTATTATCGGCGGGATCGGGAGTCTGTCAGGGTCTGTTGCGGGAGCCGTCCTTCTTACATGCCTGATAAATTTTATAAGTGAAAGCCGGCAGTTCAGCCTCTCAATTTTTGGGATTATCCTGATCCTGTTCCTGATCTTTCTCCCTGAGGGGATCTTTCGAGGGATAGGTCTGAGATGGATCGAAATTGTCAGGACTTACGCGGATGATGACTGGCGTAAGAAACTGGACAGATAATAAACATTCGGCAGCCGTTTACAGGTTCCGGGTTAGTTTTTGCTCGTTATCTTTCAGCAGTATTATGTACGGACCCCGGAAATCATAGATTGGATAAAAATACGAAAAGCCTTGTTATTCAGGTCTTTCGGCCATTACACAATGATTTATTGGACAGACAAAAGCAAAATGATTGATTGAAAACGGATTGTTTTCACCGTGCATTGGGATTTTTTTTCTGAAGGGAAGGCACAGGGCCTGTCCCTGCACCGCCGTAGGGGCAACCCCCTGTGGTTGCCCATTAGAAAAATATTACCGATTACAGTTGGATCGTCACCTGTTTAAAAGAAAAGTGTCCGAAAAATTACGCTTTAAATGGGCATCCTTCATTTTGAGGTAAAAGTAGTTGACACTTTTATTGGAACTAAAAATTGTAAATTGCAGAAGAGGCTTATAGCCTCTTAAATCAGCAGCAGGATGCCGCTGCCACTTTTCTGCCAAGTGTAAAGTAAAAATGAAGGATGCCTTAAAATGTCATTCTTTCCCAGGTCTGTGCATATGGATAAACCTGTCGTATCACGGATTTGTCTCTGCATGTTGAAGTTGCGATGAAACCCGCCTTTTTTTCCCGGCCAGGAGGCTGTAAAGGTTTGCCGGAATCCCATGAAGGAGTGAATATTATTAACTTTGAACACTGAACCATTGAGCCCCTGAACCCGTAACCGGTTAAGATAGATGAAGATTCCTGTGCTGGAAGTTCGGAATTTGAATAAGAATTTTGGAGGTCTCAAGGCATTGAGAGCGCTCTCTTTTACCCTTGGAAAAGGCAGGATCAAGTCATTTATGGGGCCGAATGGTGCAGGGAAAACCACTCTTTTCGATATCATAAGTGGTCTTGAAAGCGCAGATTCCGGGAATATTTATTATAAGGGCTCAGAAATCACTAAAATGGCGGCTGAAAAAAGAGCAAGGATCGGGATGTCAAGGACATTCCAAACAACCCAGGTCTTTGAGCGTTTAAATGTAGTTGAGAATATCATGGTTGGCTGTTATACAAAGACGAATGTTCGTTTTGTGCCGGCAGGTTTGTGGTTTCCTTCCATATACAGGGAAGAGCACAGGAACATGCAGGAGGCCTTTGACATTCTCGAATTTCTGGGTATGTATGATAAGGCCGGCAGGAGGGTCTCCCAGGTCTCTTATATGGAGAGGAAATTAATTGAGCTTGGCAGAACAATGGCAATGGAACCGGATTTGCTGCTGCTTGATGAACCGTTTGGCGGTCTTAATCTGAAGGAGATGAAAATAATATCTGAAAAAATAGGGTTATTACGCGATAAAGGTATTTCAATCGCAATAATCGATCATCATTTCGACCTGATTTCAGATAATTCCGATGAGGTTGTCGTCCTGAGCCATGGTGAAATTATTGCTCAGGGAAGTCCTTATGATATAAGGATGAACAAAAGGGTAATATCTGAATATTTTGGTGTGCGTGATTAAAAATTACTGATGGCTTTAACCGTTGACCCTTATTTGAAACACAATTTGCGGTGAGTTTCCCGGGTTTTTGGCAGTAACTGCAAAGCAATGCAGGTTTGAAAATACCCACTTTTTTGCTTTGTAAACATCTGATTTTATCGCTATGTGCTTAGGAACGTGGACAAATTAAATTCCCTAAACCTGTGCGTCTACTGGGGAATGTTATTTCGTCCTCGTTCCTTACCGCACAGGTCGAAATTATTGACCCGCACTGTTTTGCAGGGGCTACGGTTTTTCTTCAAGGAGGCCAAAGATTCTCAAAATTGAGGGATTGACAGTATGGTATGAATCACCTGTTGGTGATATCCGCGGACTTGACAGGTGTTCTTTAACGGTTGAAAAGGGCATGATTTCCTGTATCCTCGGGAGAAACGGGGCAGGGAAAAGCACCCTTTTCAAGACTATATCCGGGGTGATCGGGGACTATGACGGGAAGATAACCGGAGGGTGTATCCTCTTTGAGGGGCAGAAGATAACAAGTCATAATCCTGCGAAAATTCTCTCCCTTGGAATAGCCCTTGCCCCGGAGGGGCGTCACGTCTTCCATACCCTTTCCGTGGAAGATAACCTGCTGCTTGGAGCATACGGAAAGAGGAAGGGAAAAAACAGCAGGAGCTTGATCAGGCAGGAGATGCAGGATATATTTGCGCTCTTTCCCATTCTCGGGAAAAGAAGGCGTCAAAAATCGGGGACGTTGAGCGGTGGTGAGCAGCAGATGCTTTCCATAGGAAGGGCCTTAATGTGCAGGCCAAAGCTGCTGTTCCTTGATGAGCCTTTTCTTGGGTTAGCGCCTGTTGTTATCCATGAGATTCTCAAAGCGTTTTTAATGCTGAAAAAAAAAGGTGTGACCATCTTTTTTTCAGGACAGAATGCCATGTCAGTCCTGTCAACAGCAGATAACTGTCACGTTATTGATAAGGGTTATATCAAAACAAGCTGTAAATCCGTGGAGATTATGAACAGTCTGGATATTAAAGAAATATTATAACAGTTCAATCCCGGATGGGTTATAGTTACTCGTTTTGATCACGTCCATCCGGGGGACTGCCAACGTAAGGCGGGACAGTTGCTTTGGTGGATTCGTCGCTTACGTTCCTTAATCCACCCTGCGTCGGCTACCAACTGAACTTTGCAGGGTGGATTAAGCGAAGCGAATCCACCAAAAAGCGGAAAGTTTCCCGCTTTAAGTTGGTAGCCCATCCGGGGTACTGGGAGGCTGTCCGGGAATAGCAATTATTAAGGAACATAGATGAAATTTTTACTTGTTGATCCGCCACATAAGATATGGGAGTTTTTGAGGGCATGGGTGCCGAGTCCGGCATGTCTCCAGCTGGCTGCCTATGTGGAGAAAGATTTTGATATTGAATTTATGGATTGCACGATCATGGAAAACCCATGGGGAGATCTTGAAGAAAAAGTAAAGAGGCTTAGACCTGACGTCGTGGGTTTGAGCACCGCGTGCACATATTTTGTCTACGATACCATGAACGCAGCAATGCTTGTAAAAGAGGCAAGTCCTGAAAGTGTTGTCATAGCAGGTGGAGCGCATCCTTCACTTACGCCTGAGCAGACACTGAGAGAATGTAAGGCAATAGATTATATCTGTGTTGGTGAGGGAGAAATTACGCTGCATGAATTTCTTGCGGCAATAGAAAAAAAGGAGGATATTTCAAAGGTAAAGGGTCTTGCCTTCCTGGATGAAAACAACAGCTTTGTTTATACCGGCGAAAGGCCCCTTATTGAAGACCTCGATACCCTCCCAATGCCGGCCTATCATCTGTATAATATGGATCATCCCTATATTGGGCTCCCGTCAGAGGGGAAAAGGAGTTTTGTAGTCAATTTCGCGAGAGGTTGTCCTTATGATTGCAGCTTTTGTTCGGAGTCGGTTTTTTGGAGGAGAAGGTGGAGATCAAGGAGTCCCGCCAGGATCGGCGAAGAATGTGAACTCTTAAAGGAGAAGTATGACCGGACTTTATTTTATGTCGGTGACAATATTTTCAACCTCACCCGGGAAAGAGGCGAGGGATTTATCAAGGAAATGCTTTCGAGAAAAACGGGCCAGAAATTCTGGTTTCAATCCAGATCAAACCTGATCATCAGGGACGAAGACCTGATGGATGGTTTCAGGGATGCCGGAGTCTATCAGTTTATGGTAGGGATTGAACATAGTAAACAGGAGATGCTTGATAATATCAATAAAAGAGTCACCCTCGAAGAAAACAAAAAGGCCATGCAGATCCTTAAAAAGCATGGATTAATGGTAATGGCCACTATTATAATAGGTCTTTATGATGAGACGCGAAAAGACAGAAATGACTTGATGCAATTTTTAAGACCTTATGTAGACCATTTAGGGATGAACGTGATAACCCCTTATCCAGGGACAAAGTTTTATGAAGAGATGGAGAAGCTTGGAAGAATAAAGATAAAGGATTTTTCAAAGTATGACCAGATACAGGCAGTAATGCCTACAAGGGAAGAACCTGATCTGAATCAGATAACGGATGCGCATATTTCACTTATGAGAAAATATTATTGGCAACCGCAGGAGATCTGGAAACTTTTAACTTCAAGAAATAAAATACTGAGGCATCATCACAGACATTTTTTAAAAATAGGAATAACCGCATTTAAACATGAGGTCTTTGGAATCCCCATGTGGCAGCAGGAGACGTATCAAAAATTTGAAGACTATATTAAGGAAAGGGGCTATCCTTTAAAAGAGGGGAACTGGTCAGGCGTATAAACAAAAGAACTCAAGACAGGGACAGTCTCATGGAAGGGAAAGGCGGCCGTTTTCATGGACAAGGACGAAATAACATCCCCAAGCAGGCGCACAGATGGCCTGAATCTGTGATGCATAGTTGGGGATGTTAATTTGTCCTCGTCCCCCGGTGAAAAATCATACGGTTTTCATTGGCAAGGGTATTGTATGACCCTACACATCCCGATATCCAAACTTCAATCTCTTCAGCTCTGAACCTTCAGCTTTAAACCTCCAGCCTTAAACCTTCATAAAAAACGTCCCTTTTTACCCATTTGTATCGAACAGCGCTACTTATATGTCACCAGAACTGCCGCCCATACACCCTTATTCTTGACACAATTTATTTCGACTTTGTCCCCTCGTATCGGTGTGCGCCGGGGAACATAGCCTGTCCTGTGGCCGGCGTAGACAGTATGTTCCTTGCCACGAGAGTCTTTAATGATAATCGTAGCGCGACGCCCTGCAAACGGTAGCCATACGCCGTATATTACCGAAACTATCTTTCCTTTTATTGTGATATGTTGATTATCCGCCATAGCCGGCCTGGTCAATGAGATGCCGGTTGAAGCAAAAAGGAATAAAAGTGTAATAAAAAGGGTTAATTTTCTTCTGATCTGCGTTTTCATAGTTTGTCGCCTCCATTGAATTCAAGGGCCGTCAAAAAGCGGTACGCTTTCAGTTTTTTGGCGGATTCGCTTCGCTTAACCCACCCTGCAAAGTTACGTTGGTTGCCGACGAGGGTGGATTAAGGAGCGTAAGTGACGAATCCACCAAAGCAGCTTGCTCAAAAAATTACTGAAGGCATATGATTGATATCGGAGTCTCACAAGCTCGCTTGTCTCCGAAAATAATTTTTTGAGCGTAACGCAGAGTTCGGGAAAAAAAGGCGTTTCCGTACAGCCTCATAGTTATTTTGACCTCGTTACTTAGTGTCCATCCATAAATGGCTGTTTCGGAGTCTCGCGGGCTCGCTTACCTGCCCGATATTTGCGTTGTGTTAAAATTTTAATCCTCGAAATACTCAATGTATTCCTGCGGTTAAAATTTTAGAGCACCCTGATCTCGAACAAACTATCCTGTTTATGGATGAACACTACTCAGCCGGCTTTGAAAACCTGAACCTTAAAAGTGAGAATTTTATTATCATTCATCATGGGAATGATGATAAGTTGTTTATCCTGGATATATTCCGGATCGGCACAGCCCCGGTTCAGTCGAAGGAGCAAAACTGCATCACCTGATGCTTTGATTTGGTAGAGTTTTCCGGACATCCAGTCTGTAACGAAGTAATTACCTCTATAATCCGCCTCTAAACCATCAAAATGACCTTTTGCAGATCCATTACCGAAAAGCGTGATATTTTTGTTTTTCAAGGAAATTGTCTTTATATGCCCGGGAATGTTTGTTTGTGCGTCCATCACGCCCCAGCAGGCTAACATAAGCTGATTTTCAAAGGCATAAAGACCATTGGGAGATTCAAGTCCATCATTTTTCAACCATTGTTTACAGACGCCGTTTTTTAACCTGTAGATTGTGTTAGTATTCATGTCGGAGACGTATACGCTATTATTATCCACGGTAACATCATTTAAGAACCTTGCCTCGGGAGCCGGGTATTTTTTTGTTATTTTACCTGTTTCTGTTTCTATTTCGATCAGATTATCGATATCCGATACGTATAACCGGCCCTGTTTGATTGACATGCCCTTTGGAGCATTAAGGCCTGTAACCCATTTGAGATGTAAAAGATTACCGGAAAGAGAAACTTCGGATATAAAACCTTTGCCGTTTTTGGCAAGGGGCGCACCATTGACATTGGATACATAAAGGACATCCCTTTTTGAATCATAGATCACGGATTCTGGTTGTTTAAACCCGTATAATTCCCAGATTTTGGTTAATTTTACAGGTTGGTAAGGTAACGAAGGCTTAACGGAAGCACTGCTGCAGGCAACTAATGATATACATGATAGAAATAATATACATTTTATTATTTTGAGCATCTTTTCTCCTTTATATAATAGCTCAATATTCGGGGGCCGACCGGGCCCTTCAGGGTGAGCTCGCGAAACCCCTCCGTCTTATTGAACAAATCTCTTTTTTTTGTTAAATGTTTATCTATGTATAGTTATAGAACTTCCGAGATGGTAACGGTAATAGTAAAGCAGGAAGCTGAGCCGAATTCAAGTGAAATTTAAAAATTCTTGGTTCGTTTCCATCTTGCTGGTTTCGCTAATCGCTATGTTTTTTGCGTTTTTGCAGCAGACAAACCCATGCTTTGGGTGGATGCAGACGGTTGGATCCAAAATGACTTGAGGCAAGTGAAAGAATTTCAAAATAAGGCTCTACCGCGTTAATTATTTCTCTCGCAGTATGCCGTGGTGGTCCAACCTCGCGAGGCTGATCATCAGCGCTGCCGATAATACTCAACCACAAGCCATCTTTTTTCAGATGATGCGCAACATTGGATGCAAATTCAGTTCGCTCCTTATTGGCGCTGTAAGAATGAAAGCATCCTCTGTCAAATACAAACCCAAAAGGTGCGCCCTGGATTTCCTGATTTAGAAAATCAGCCACAATAAAGGTGCATTCGGCCTTAGCTTTGAATGCTTTTTGGGCGGCTTTCTCTACTGCTATTTCTGAGATATCACATCCTGTTACTATAAAATTCTGCTGAGAAAGCCACACAGTATTATCGCCGGTTCCACAACCGATCTCTAATGCTCTGCAATTTGGGATCGGTCTCTTTGTTACAATGTTTATGAGGTTGAAATCCGGCTTCCCCGCATCCCAGGGAATATCCCCTGTTCCGTATCGCTCTTTAAAGCGCTTTAATATGGACATTTCAATTCTTTCCGGGAATGTTACCTGCCTCCAAAACATGCAAAGAGACTTTGTCGATTTGGTTCCCGTTTTTTTGCGAATCCCTGAAACCGAGATCAAATGCCTTTAGGTTGGATTCTAAAAAGGTTTGTTTTGTAGATGTGGAAATGGTCTTTTTTACATCTTCCGCTGAGATGGTAAGAGCCTTAGAGCCAATAAGCGCTCCCAACATCACTATATTGAGGGAGAGAGGGTTTCCTGCCTTATCCGCAAGGGCATTCCCATCAAGCGCAATAACCTTTTTTACCTTTTTTTTAACAAAGCGAAGCATATCGTTAAGGGGAGGGTAAACTCCCTGTCCGATTGCTGCGGTAAATGGCGGAAGGGGGCAGGTATTAGTAATAACAAGTGTATTTATGTTACATTTATTTAATGCCCTCAGGGTTTCTACCGGCTCAAAGCCTATTAACACGTCGGCTTCTCCGTTTGAAACAACAGGGCTTGTAACGCCACCGAGTAAAACCGCGGATTCTACAATACCACCCCGCTGGGCCATGCCATGAATCTCGCTCACAACGGCAGGTATCCCGGCAGATAATGCTGCCTCTCCCAAGAGACGTGATGCAAGAAGATTTCCCTGACCACCAACACCTGTAAATACGAGTCTCCAGCTTTTCATGGAACTCTCCATTTATTTTTTGTAATCGTTCACGGGATGTTGAAATTAGAAAACAGCTAACGA